>PXUA01000001.1 GCA_003022435.1 Bacteroidetes bacterium SW_9_63_38
CCGGCCTGCACGGCCGAATCGTCGGGCGTGCACTTTTCCCGTTCGAGTCGTGAGAAAAAATCAGTCGTCCGGCGATTAATCTCATAAGGTCACAGAGATCGGTGCAAACTTATCCACGTATCGGTATTATCATGACTGAATTATTGTGACTGAGTACTAGTGGTGCGTCGCGATTCCCGGGTCGAGTAAAGCGCCAGTTGAGGCATGCCCCCAAACCGCTGGAGGACATCTTCGAGGCGTCGTTTTCAATTCGGCACTCGGCCCCTTCGATTCGACCGACCGCTAGCACCGCGGCGGCCGTTTCGCGTCAGGAGCGGCTGGCAGCCCCGCCGTCGCGCATCGCCCACAGCATCATTGAGACTGAGAAGTAGCCCCTTTCCGGCCATGGCCGACGATGACAAGCATTTGCTGGACTTCGAGAAGCCTCTCGTTGAATTGGAGGAAAAGCTCTCGGAAATGCGGGAGCTCAACGAAGAAACGCAGGACGATCTCTCTAGCGAAATTCGTGCGCTGGAGGAGCGGGTGGGGAAGCTTCGAACCTCCATCTACCGCAACCTCACCCGCTGGCAGCGCGTCCAGATTGCCCGACACCCGAAGCGGCCCTACACGCTCGACTACATCGAGGCGCTGACCGATGACTTCATGGAGCTGCATGGAGACCGGCGGTTCAGCGACGACCGCTCGATCATTGGCGGGCTCGCTCGCTTCAACGGCGGACGGTACGGCTACGAAAATCGCACCATCATGGTGATCGGCCACCAGAAGGGGCGCGATACGAAGGAGCGGAAGTATCGCCGCTTCGGGATGCCCAACCCGGAAGGCTACCGCAAGGCCGAGCGCCTGATGAAGATGGCGGCGAAATTCAACAAACCCATCCTGACCCTCCTCGACACGCCGGGTGCTTATCCCGGAATGGGGGCCGAAGAGCGGGGGCAGGCAGAAGCCATCGCCCACAACTTGTTCGAGATGGCGAAACTGCCCGTCCCCATCGTGGCCGTCATCATCGGCGAAGGCGCCTCCGGCGGCGCCATCGGCATTGGGCTCGGGGACCGCATCTTGATGCTCGAAAACGCCTGGTACTCGGTCATCGCCCCCGAAAGCTGTTCGCAGATTCTCTGGCGTTCGTGGGACCACAAGGAGGACGCCGCGCGTGCCCTGAAGCTCACGGCGCCGGACCTCGTGGACGTAGACGTAATCGACGAGATCGTGTCGGAGCCGGTGGGGGGCGCCCATCGCGATCCCGACACGACGTTCGCCTCGGTCGGGCAGGCCATCGCGAATGCCCTCCAGGCCCTCGACGACGTGGAGGTGTCCACCCTCCTGGACCGTCGTCTCGAAAAATTCGATGCCCTCGGTGCCTACGAGACGGCCGAGCCAATGGCTCCGGCCTCACACCTGTAGATCTCCCCGCTACTCATCCTATTCCTTCGTGCCGTGTCGTACGTCTACCCACATCAACACCGCGTCCGGTATCGGGAATGCGACCCGATGGGTGTCGTCTACCACACGCACTACCTCGATTACTTCGAGGCGGGCCGTACCGAGGCATTGCGCGAGCTGGGCCTGCCCTACCGCTCTCTGGAAGAGAAGGGCATCATTATGCCGGTCGTGGAGGCCAACGTCCGCTACCGCGGCCCGGCCCGCTACGACGACCTGCTCGTGGTGAAGGTGGCTTTTGAGACCCCTCCGTCCGTCCGGGTGCCGATCGACTATACGGTTCATCGCGACGGTGAGGATGAGATTCTCGTGACCGGCCACACGACCCTCTGCTTCATGGATGCGGACCGACGACGCCCCACCACGGGCCCCGACATGGTCATCGATACGTTCGAACACGCGCTCTCCGACTGATTCTCCCTCGCGTCCCGTTCTGTCCAATGACATTCAGACGCTGAGCCGTGGCCACGCTTCTCTTCCACGACCGCTACCTCGACTACGACTTCGGCCCGGAGCATCCGTTCAGCCCTGTTCGGCAGCAGATGGTCGTGAGCCTGCTTGACGCTCTGGGACATCCGGTTGACGCCGCCTCCCCTCCCGTGGCCTCGCGGGGCCACGTGCGCCGGGTGCACAGCGATCAGTTCGTACGCACGGTGGAGGCCGCCTCCGACGACGGCACCGCTCCAGCACAGGCCTGGGACTACGGGCTCGACACCGGCGACGTGCCCGTCTTCGCGGGCATGGACACTGCCACCCGCGGGCTCGTCGGCGGCACCCTTCACGGCGCAACCCTTATTGCCGAGGGCACGGCCCACCGCGTCCTTCAACTCGGCGGCGGGCTGCACCACGCCCACCGGGACCGCGCCTCGGGATTTTGCGTGTACAACGACCTGTCCATCGCCATCGACCAGTTGCGCAATAGTGGTCACCGCGTGGCCTACATCGACATCGACGTGCACCACGGCGACGGGGTGCAGGCACTTCACTACGACGACCCCGGGGTCCTCACGATCAGCCTGCATGAGTCCGGTCGCTACTTGTTTCCCGGCAGTGGCGCCGTTGAGGAAATTGGGGCGGACGCCGGCGAAGGATCATCGCTCAACGTTCCCCTGGCTCCACACACCGGACCCGATAGCTACCGCGAGGTGTTCGACCGCGTCGTCCCGTACGCCCTCAAGCAGTTCGACCCCGACGTGATGGTCGCCCAGTGCGGAGCCGACGCGCACTTTAAGGACCCGCTGGCCGATCTGCTTCTCACCTCTCAGACCTACGAGTACCTGTTCCAGCAGCTGCTTACGCTGGCGGACGAGCACACTTGCGGGCGACTCCTCTGCACGCTCGGCGGGGGGTACCACCTCGACGCCGTGAGCCGCATTTGGACCCTACTTGCGCTGGTCGTGCACGACCACGAGCGCCCCTCCGCGCTCCCCGAGGCCTGGCGCGAACGATGGCAGGACCAGATCAGCGATCCGCTCCCCTCAACCCTCCACGACCCGGAGCCGTCATTCGACGTGACGCGTCGCTCTGCCATCACCGAGAATAATCGTCAGACGAGCAAGCAGGTACTGGAACTGATGGCGCCGCACTGGTATTAGTGGCCCATTAAACCGAGGATGTCGAGGGCCGCATTGAGAACGATGCCCCGCAGGTGGCCGCCAACGGCCTGACGGCAATTCATCAGTCGGCTCTTTGCTCGACACGCAAAACTTGATGCATTACTAACCGCTGCTACCAAACACTTTCGTCCTGATCGTCGTCCCCCGACGGCTCGCGGGACGAGGTCGCCTGACTGTCGTCGGGACGTTCGAGCACGTCAATCCGCACGTCCACGACGCCCTTCTGGATCATCCCGAGCCTCTGTGCCGCGGCCTTCGACAGGTCGATGATGCGACCGTCCGCGTAGGGGCCGCGATCGTTGATTCGGACCGTCACGGACCTCCCCGTCTTCACTCGCGTCACCCGAACACGCGTGTCGAAGGGAAGGCTGGGATGCGCAGCGGTCATCTCGCTGGGATCAAAGGTTTCCCCGTTGGCGGTCGTGCGCCCGGCAAACTTATCCCCGTAGTAGCTGGCCTCCCCCCGCGTCTGGTCGGGGAGACGGTCGGCCGACTGTCCACTCCCGAGGCAGGCGGTCATCATTGCAAGCAGGCCCACCACGGACGTGAGCAGGAACAAACGAAGCGACGAGGAGAGCGGAATCGACATGAGCCCAAGAAACGTTCAGGTGTGGAGGATTGGGGAAATGACTGATGACTAGCGAATTCGAAGACTCTGCGTCCGTGGCTATATCCTACACACTCTATATGTCTCTGTGCGTCGGAAGATGCATCCAGGACACGCCGAACGAACTGCACCCGTCACGCGGAACCAGCGCGTGTCCCCCCATCTAGCCCGTCGCCGTGCTGTTCGCCTCTTCGCCTTTCGTTCTGTTCTCATTCTTACACGCCCCCGACTGCCGAACGCACGTCGCCCCTCTTCCGCCTCTCTCCAGACGCTCGTCGACGGCCCATGTCTTTATACGAGACTCTCGTGTACGCTGACTTCGTGATCGCCGTCGGACTGCTCGTCGCCGTCCCGCTGCTTCTCCTGGTCGTCTCCGCGACGCTGCCGCCGGTGCGAGATCGCCTGCTGGTGTACTGGCGCGCGTCGGCACTACTGGGGGTAACGGTGTACCTCTGGAGCGGGGAGACGCCGATGGGCTTTGCCACCGGCTTTGCGTCGCGAGCCCTCATTCCACTGGCGCTCTGGCGGGGAGATGCCTTCAAGATTCTCCGCGACCAGCCGATTCCGACCACGCCCGGCTGGCGGGCAGATGCCTTTCGATACTGGCGCGCCATCGCCATTCCGTACTGCGTGTTCGGCCTCGTGTACATGCTGCCGATTCTGCCCTGCTTCTGGAGCGACGTGACGCCGATGTGTCAGGCCTGGTATCGCCCCCCGCAGCGGTATGCCGCGTGGTTCCACCCCGACGTGGACTCGATCTGGCTGGCTCGGTACGGATGGGTGGGCCTGGGCGTCTACGCTGCGTACCTGCTTTCCACGGCTATGCGCCTGCAACGCGACCTGATCGAACGCCATCGGTCGTCATGATTGCCTTCTTCCTCTCAATTGTCCCGCTCCGGCTGTCTCCCTTCCCGGGCCCCCCGGCCCGTCCGAAACGTAACAGGGCCCCACAATTCCAGGTGAATCGGACGGCCCCGCCGCCCGTGTCCCCGGAACTGAGAAGCGGCCTTCGATTACCAACTCTTCCTTGCGCTCCTCCTGATTAGTGCCCTCTCGGCCCCTATGCTGGGATCCGTCGGTGACGTGTTGATTCTCGCCGCGTTCGTGGCGTGCGGCCTGTCGGCGTTCGCGTTCTTCCGGTCGGCCCGCGCCGACGACGCCTCTGCGACCGCCATCCTCTGGAAGCGGCACGGACGCTGGAGCTGGGGGGCGATGTCCCTGGCCGTCGTCGCGGCATCGGGCGTACTCTGGTATCTCCTCCTCAACCACCAGTACCAGTACGCCTACGTCTACAAGAACTCATCGAGCGACCTGCCGCTCCACTACCTCTTTTCGACCTTTTGGGCCGGGCAGGAGGGCTCGTTCCTGTTTTGGATCCTGATGATGTGTGGGGTGGGATTCGCCCTCATCGCCTACGTGCAACGGGAATACGAGCGGCACGTGATGGCCGTGGTGGGCCTCTGTCAGCTGTTCCTCTTGTCTATGATCGTGGGTCTGCAGTTCGGCCCGCTTGAGATCGGAGCTTCCCCGTTTGTCCCACTGGCCGAAAAGTTCACGGACGCCCCGATTTTCCAGCAAAATCCCGGCTTCGTGCCGGCCGACGGACAGGGCCTCAACGACCTGCTCCAAAACCCGTGGATGACGATCCACCCACCGTTCCTGTTCATGGGCTTCTCGGCGATGGTGGTGCCGTTTGCCTTCGCCATCGCCGCCCTGTGGCGCCGGAAGTACACCCAGTGGGTGCGCCCCGCCCTCCCGTGGACCCTCTTCGCCGTCGCCATCCTGGGCGTCGCCATCACGATGGGCGGCTACTGGGCGTACGTCACCCTCTCATTCGGCGGCTACTGGGCCTGGGATCCCGTCGAAAACTCGTCGCTCGTGCCCTGGATCGTGGGCGTGGCCGCCTTCCACACGATGCTCGTGCAAAAAAAGAGCAGCGCGGGGCAGAAAGCCTCCCTCCTGCTCTCGATCGCCGCTTACATCCTAGTCATCTACTCGACCTTCCTTACCCGCAGCGGCATCCTAGGCGACGTGTCGGTCCACTCGTTCGTAGACCTCGGCCTCTACAACCAGCTGCTGCTCTGGATTGGCACTATCGGGGTGTTCGGCGTCGGCCTCTTCATCTACCGATTCAACGAGCTGCCAGCCCCCGACAAAGAACCGCGCATCCTCTCGCGTGAGTTCATGATCCTGTCGGGGGCCACGCTGCTCTGCACTACCGCCGCGGTGATTATCCTCGGCACCAGCGCTCCCATTTTCGGCCGGATTTTTCGGGACAACCCCTCGGCCGTGCCCCAGGAGTTTTACAACGAGTGGACCCTCCCGCTGGCCCTGGGCTTCGTCTTCCTCGCAGGCCTCGGCCAGCTCTTCTGGTGGAATAAGATGGACGTGGAGAGCCTGAACCGGGTGCTCCTCAAACCGGTGGCACTCGCCACGGTGTGTACGATCGCGGTCTTGATTCTTACCCCGTTTGCAGAGCAGACCATTCTCCTCCCCGCCGATCCGGCCGGAACCACGCGCACAGCCTCGGCGGGTCTCACCAGCAGCCTCTCTCAGTTCTGGGCCACCTACGGGCAGGCCCTCCAGCTCTTGCTGCTCCTGTTCGTGAGCTTCTTTGCCCTCTTCGGCAACGGCGCGGTGCTGTGGCGCGTGCTGCGCGGCAATCCGCGCATGGCGGGCGGGGCCATCGCCCACGTCGGCCTGGCCATCGCCTTTCTCGGCCTCATCGCATCGAGCGGCCTTGACCGCGCACTGCCTCGGGTGGGCACGACCCCGTCGGCCGACGAAGAGGAGATGCCGCGCGAGAACTTCGTGGTAGCCAAGGGCCAGACCCGCATGGTCAACGGCTATCGCGTCACGTACGCCGGGAAAACGAAGACCGAGCGTGGACGGGGACAGTACATCATGGACGTAACCGACCCGAAGAACCGCTCCTTCACGCTTACGCCCGTCGCCTACCAGGGCAGCGGCGACCAGTGGTTCATGCACCCGGACGTGAAGGCCTTCATCGAGAAAGACATTTTTCTGTCGGTGACGCCGAAGGAGGCCACCGGAATGGGATCGAAGGAGGAGCCGGGCGGCGGGGAATTTCAGCTTTCGCGCGGCGATTCCACGACGCTCGGCGACCGCGAATTCGCCGTAGCGTTCGACGGCTTCTCGGTCCTCAAGGGACCGAAGCAGATGATGTCGGGACAAAATACACCCATGCCGGATCGCGTGCCGGACGACGCCCAGATGGCTGTAGGCGCCAACCTGCGCATCACGAACCTCCAGACGGAGGACACCCGCTCCATCATGCCGATCTATATGGTGATGGGCGACAACAGCCAGCAGTACCTTGAGACCAAAATCCCGGACTGGAACCTGCGGATGTCATTTACGGAAATGAACGCCAGCAACGGCAAGGCCTCCTTTGCCGTGGAGGGCGTCGACGTAATGCCCGAAAACTGGGTGGTGGTGCAAGCCTACACGAAACCGCTCATTAGTCTTCTTTGGATCGGCATTATCGTCATGACGGTCGGCTTCGTGGTCTCCATCGGCCGCCGCGTTCAGGACATCCGGTTCCGTCGGTAGAACGCGCTCACGGTCTGACGTCCTGCGACTGATCTCCTTCCCCATGCTGACTGTCCGCGACCACATCGATATCGCCGCGTCGGTCGAGAAGGCGTTCGCGTATATGGACGCCCCCGCCCACCAGACAGATATTACTCCCAGCCTTACTCGGTCGTCTCTCGTTGAGCGGCTTCAGAATGGCGGATCGCGGGCCGCATACACCTACCGTGTCGTCGGCCTTTCCCTTTCCGGGGAGGTCCGCGCCACCGACTACGTGCCGAACGAACGGATCATCTGGACGATGTCGGGCGCCCTCCAGGGCACAATCCGATGGTACTTTGCGCAAAGCAACACCTCGCACACTCGATTCACGTACGCCGCTACGTACGCCCTCCCGGGACCCGCCGTGCTCCATCCCGTACTCACCCCTCTCGTGCGGCGCTACAACGAACGTGAACTGGCACGTCTCCTGCGCAACTTGAAAGCAGAGTTGGAGAACAGGCCCTCAAACGTGTAGATATCGTAACTTCCTCTTCTTTTCTCGAGCCTGTTGGGAAGGAAAAGATGGAATCTTTTTCGCCCTTCTCGTCTACAAGGAAGTAAATTTTCGAGATCGTCCCGTTCTCTGGAAAGCCTCCGGACCGGGAGCGCTTTCTTTCGGGTCTTCGGGGGGATCTTCCGCTTTCAGTTGCCATACATTTCCCGTCCTCTGCACTTGACAGGAAATGCTGCATCCCTTTACGTGGGACCATCCTCCGTTACACAACCCTTTGTGCTCGCGATGTGTACCACACCCGACCAGACGACCACGTCGGCCTCGGGGGCTTTCGCCCCGACTCGGGGGCGTACGGCGACGAGCACAAGGGCGATCACACTTGAAGGGATTGCCGATCCGGGACGAGTCCCCCGAGTTACGGGGCTCGTCCTTCTTCTTATTGTTGCGATTCTTCCGGGCTACCGATCCGTGAAAACGTACGTAAACCATTTTTCCCGAGAGATGCGGACCGCGTACAGCCGCAAGCAAGAAGCGGAGTTTACAAACTTATTCACGTATCGGTAACAGCCGGCGGCCAATCCCTTCACCTCGATGACTCCAGGCATCGTGCGTTGCTGAGGGGATTGGCCCCTCCGGAGAGGTTTTTCCCCTCCGACCGATGCCTGCCCCCGTCGAATCATGATGCGAGGTTCTTGAAGCGTTCGCGAGATCCGAAGCAGATCTCGATGCCTCCTGGGGGCGATGCAGGCATGCTGGCACGGATTTGGAGTTCGGTCGGGCCGGAAGTCGCAGTGTGCATCCACACGTGCGCCGCTCTCCACACGATAGGTTCCTGCTACCAATGCCTTCCAAGACCCTGCAGTCCAACGAAGCCGCCGCCACCGCCAACGGGGCGACGGACGCACCGACCCTCAAGGGCTCCGAGATTTTTGTTCGTTCCCTTGAAGAACAGGGCGTCGACCGCGTTTTCGGGCACCCCGGCGGCGCGGTGATCAAGATCTACGACGCCATGGAGCGGATTCAGCCCTCCTTCGAGCACGTGCTCGTCCGGCACGAGCAGGGCGGCACGCACGCGGCGGAGGGCTACGCGAAGGCCACCGGCCGCGTCGGCACGGTCCTCGTCACCAGCGGCCCCGGGGCCACGAATACCGTCACGGGGATCGCCGATGCGTACATGGACTCGGTGCCCATTGTCGTCTTCACCGGACAGGTACCCACCCACCTGATCGGAAACGACAGTTTCCAGGAGACGGACACGACCGGCGTTACTCGCAGCATCACGAAGCACAACTTTCTGGTGCGGGACGTCCATGAGCTGGCGCCGACCATTAGGGAGGCCTACCACATTGCTCGTACCGGCCGGCCCGGCCCGGTCGTCGTCGATATCCCGAAGGACGTGCAGATGAATGAGGCGCCGTTCCACTACCCGGACGAGCCCCACCTCCCGGGCTACAGCGTACCGGGCAAAGCCGCCCCAAAGCAGATCGACCGCGCGGCCAAGATGATCCAGGATGCAGAGCGTCCGCTTCTGTACGTAGGCGGCGGCACCATTAATGCCGACGCCCCGGAGTACCTGACGGAGCTCGCCCGGAAGACGAACATCCCGGTCACGACGACGCTGCACGGGCTCGGCGCCTTTCCGGAAACCGACGACCTGTCGCTCGGCTGGCTCGGCATGCACGGCTTCTATCACGCGAATCAGGCCGTGCAGAACGCCGACCTCATTATGGCCGTGGGTGCCCGGTTCGACGATCGCGTGACCGGCAAGGTGGACGCCTGGGCTCCGAAGGCGAAGATCATTCACGTCGACATCGACCCGTCGTGCATCTCCAAGAACGTGTACGCGGACTGCGCCGTCATCGGCGACGCCCAGAAGGTGCTCCAGCAGTTGCTGCCGAAGGTGGAGCCGAAGGACACCTCCGACTGGCTCGACCAGATTGAGGGATGGCGCGACGAGTGCCCGCCCTACAGCTACGAGGACCCCGAGGAGGATAAGCTGGTTGCCCCGCAGCACGTCATTGAGCAACTCTATGAGAAGACAAAGGGCGACGCGGTCGTGGTCTCGGACGTGGGCCAGCATCAGATGTGGACGGCTCAGCACTACAAGTTCGGGCGGACACGCTCCCACATCACGTCCGGCGGCCTCGGCACGATGGGCTTCGGTATGCCGTCGGCGATGGGGGCCGCCTTTGGGATGCGCGAAGGGCGCGACCTGCCGGTGGTCTGCATTAGCGGCGACGGCGGCTTCGTGATGAACGCGCAGGAACTCAGTGTGGCCGCGGCGCACGGCCTTCCGCTCAAGATTGCTGTGCTCAACAACGACTTTCTGGGCATGGTGCGGCAGTGGCAGTCCCTCTTCCACGATGATCGCTTCAGCCACACCGACCTCAAGTCGACCAATCCGGACTTCGTAAAGCTGGCCGAAGCGCATCACTGCGTCGGACTGCGGGCGACCTCGAAGGACCAGGTCGACGAGGTCATTGAGGAGGCTTGGTCTATCAACGACCGGCCCGTGCTCATGGAATTCCCGGTGCCGAAAAAGGAGATGGTCTTCCCGATGGTGCCGTCCGGAGCCGCCAGCGACGAAATGCTCACTCGGATGTTCGACAAGGAGGAGATGGCGGCGGAGTAAAATTTCTCGTATTGCGTATCGCGTATTGCGTATTTGGAGCCCTCACCGCAGGAATACGCAATACGGAATACGCAGTACGCGCCTCCGCTCCCGCCTCCCCGTTCGACGCTGCCTCACTGCATAGCTCTTCCCCCATGTCCCACGACGAAAAAACCCTCACGCTTCAGCAGATTCGCCGCAAGCGCAAGTTTGGCGAGGCAATTCTGCCGGAAGAGGAGGACGAGACCGAGCAGGAACATCGGCACATTATTGCCGTGACGCTCGAAAACACGATTGGTGCCCTCAACCGCGTCACGAACTTGTTTTCGGCGCGCGGTTTCAATCTGGAGAGCGTGGCCGTCGGCGAGACGGAAGATCCGTCCATCGCCCGACTCACCCTCGTCACGGTGGGCAACGACCGCATCGTGGCGCAGATTACGCGCCAGCTCGACGGCCTCGTGAATACCTACGACATCACCGACCTCACCGACGCCGAGCACGTCGAACGAGAGCTGTGCCTGCTGAAGGTCCAGTACACGTCCGACACGCGGTCGGAAATCCTCGACATTAAAGATATTTTCCGCGGACGCGTGGTGAATGTGACGCCGGAAACCATGATTCTTGAGGTGACGGGGCCGAACAAAAAGATCAACGCCTTCATCGGAATGATGGAGGCGCATGGCATCGAGGAGGTCGCTCGCAGTGGACAGGTCGCCATGCACCGGGCCCTCCAGTACGAAGCTCCAAACCCGCTGGCGTCCTCCGACTCGGAGGTGGCTGGCGACGGGGCTCCGGCTTCCGACGAATGATTTGACTTTGGTTCTGGACGGTGCGGCTGTGTTCCGCCGCCCAGTCACTCACCCTCTCCGCAACGAACTCCGTCTCTATGAAAGTTCACTACGACGCCGACTCCTCCATCATTCAAGACAAGCAGGTGGCCGTGATTGGGTACGGCAGTCAGGGCCATGCCCACGCGCTCAACCTCCACGACAGTGACGTGGACGTGGCCGTAGGCTTGCGCGATGGCTCCTCCTCCCGCGAGAAGGCCGAGCAGCAGGGCCTCACGGTGATGGGCATTTCCGAGGCCGCCGAGTGGGGGAACGTGGTGATGTTCCTCATCCCCGACCAGCACCAGAAGGACGTGTACGAGGAGCACCTCGCAGACAATATGACCCCGGGTACGGCACTGGGCTTCGGGCACGGCTTCAATATTCATTACGACCGCATTGAGCCGCCCGAGGTCGTGGACGTGTTTATGGTCGCACCGAAGTCGCCCGGCCACCTCGTCCGGCGCACCTACACAGAAGGCAGCGGCGTGCCGTGCCTCGCCGCCGTCGCCCAGGACGCCTCCGGCGGCGCCATGAAGCTGGCCGTGAGCTACGCCGACGCCATCGGCGGCACGCACGCCGGCGTTATCGAAACCACGTTCAAGGACGAGACCGAGACGGATCTCTTCGGCGAGCAGGCGGTCCTCTGCGGCGGCTCACAGGCGCTTATTCAAGCTAGCTTCGAGACGCTGGTCGATGCCGGCTACCCCCCCGAGCTCGCGTACTTCGAGTGTATGCACGAGCTGAAGCTCATCGTCGACCTCTACTTCGAGGGTGGGCTGGAGTACATGAACTACTCCATCAGCGACACCGCCGAGTACGGCAACTACACCCGCGGCCCGCGCGTTATCGACGACGACGTGCGGGAAGAGATGCAAGACATTCTGGCGGAAATCCAGTCCGGCGAGTTCGCCGACGAGTGGATCGAAGAGTACGAAAACGGAGCTCCGAACCTTCTGGAGGCCCGCGAAAACCTCAAGGAACATCAGATCGAACAGGTGGGGCGGAAGCTCCGCGGCATGATGCCCTGGCTCGACGGCGACGACGGATCGGAGGACGGCGAAGCTGCCGACGCCGAAGAAGCCGCCACGGAATCCGCATAGCGCTCAAGCGATGGAGATGTGAAGGCGCCCCGCGCCACAGGCATAACCTTCGGCCCCCGGGGCGCCTCCCCTCTGGAATCTTACTCCTTCCCTTATGTCCACTCCCCGATACAACATTGCCTGGCTTCCCGGTGACGGCATCGGGCCGGAAGTGACCCGCGAGGCTCTCCGCGTGCTGGAGGCCGCCGGGTCGGCCTACGGCTTCTCGATTGCCGCCGAGGAGCACCCGGCCGGCGGCGCGGCGATCGACGACACCGGCACCCCGCTTCCGGACGACACCCGCACGGCCTGCCAGAACAGTGACGCCGTGCTGCTCGGCGCCGTCGGCGGCCCGAAGTGGGACGACCTCACGGGCGACCAGCGTCCGGAGAGCGGCCTGCTGGCTCTCCGCAAAGCCCTCGCCGTCTACGCCAACCTCCGGCCCGTGATGGTGCCGGAGAGCCTGGCCGACGCCTCGCCCCTCCGCCCCGACCGCGTGGCGAACACCGACATCCTCTTCGTCCGCGAGCTCACCGGCGGCATCTACTTCGGCGAGCCCGAAGGCCGTACCGAGGACGGAGCCGTGAGCACGATGGTGTACTCGGAAGACGAGGTCGAGCGCATCGCCCACGTTGCCTTCAAACGTGCGCAGCGCCGCGGCGGCCACGTAACGTCGATCGACAAGGCGAACGTATTAGAGGCCTCGCAACTGTGGCGTTCGGTCGTGACCGACGTCAAGGAGGAACATTATCCGGACGTGGAGCTGCGCCACCTGTACGTCGACAACGGTGCCATGCAGGTCGTCCAGGACCCGCGGCAGTTCGGCGTGGTCCTGACCGGAAACCTCTTCGGCGACATTCTCTCGGACCTGGCCGCCGCCCTGCCCGGCTCGCTCGGCCTGCTGCCCTCCGCCAGCGTCGGCGGCACGGTGGGCCTCTTCGAACCGGTCCACGGCAGCGCCCCGGACATTGCCGGCCAGGACCTCGCCAACCCCATCGCTGCCATTCTGAGCAGTGCCCTGCTGCTCGACGAAGTCGACGAACCGGGCGCCGCCACCGCCGTCCGACAGGCCGTAGACGCAACGCTCGACGACGGCCTGCGCACCGGCGACCTCGCAGGCCCGGACAGCGACGCTGCCTCAACGACCGACTTCGGCCGCCACGTGGCCGACCGGATCGCTGCGCCTGCTTCCAAAAACGCTGCAGCATCATGACGGACACACGCATCCCGGACGGTCCCCCGCTCGTTCTGACAACTGGGAAACGCCAACTACGGGGCCGGATGAGTCTTCGACTTATCGGGCGCCCGGCCGCCGCCCAACGACGGGCGACCGGGCGCGTCTCCACTCCCCTGCGTTCCGACCGACCCCCATTTTGACGCCCCTGACTATGACTGACCACGTCACCATTTTCGACACCACCCTGCGCGACGGCGAACAGGCGCCCGGGGCCTCCATGACCGTCGACGAGAAGGTCCGCATCGCTCGGCAGCTTGCCACGCTCGGCGTGGATGTGATCGAGGCGGGCTTCCCAGTGTCGTCCCCCGCCCAGACCGACGCCGTCGAGCGGATCGTTGCCGAGGTGGACGGCCCCGTCACCTGTGCCCTCGCCCGCACCATCGACGCCGACCTCGAAGCGGCCGGCGAGGCCCTCGACGGCGGCACCGACACCCGCGTGCACACCTTCATCGCCACGAGCGACGTGCACATCAAGGCCAAGTTCGACAAGCTCGGCGACACGATGGCCGAAAAGCAGCGGGCCATCATCGAACGGGCCGTCGAGGCCATCGAGCACGCGCTCACCTACACCGACAACGTCGAGTTCAGCGCCGAGGACGCGGGCCGGACCGACACGGGCTTCCTGCGTGAAATCGTTCAGGAAGCCGCCAAGGCCGGTGCTACCACCCTCAACATTCCGGACACGACGGGCTACTGCACCCCGAGCGAATATACCGACCTGTTGACGACGGTGCGTGACTCCCTCCCCGAGCCGGAGAAGATCACCCTCTCCACCCATTGCCACGACGACCTTGGGCTGGCCACGGCCAACACGCTGGCCGGGGTGAAGGCTGGCGCGCGTCAAGTGGAGTGCACGATCAACGGCATCGGCGAGCGGGCCGGAAACGCCGCTCTGGAGGAGATTGCGATGGCCCTGTCAGTGCGCGACGACGACTTCAAGGCCAGCACCGGCATCAACGCCAAGCACCTGACCCGCACCAGCCAGATGGTCTCGGCGGCCTCCGGCTTCCCGGTGCAGCCGAACAAGGCCATCGTGGGCAGCAACGCCTTCAGCCACGAGGCGGGCATCCACCAGCACGGCGTGCTCAAGGAGCGGTCGACCTACGAAATCATGTCGGCCGAAGACGTGGGGCAGGACACCGAACAGATTAAACTGGGCCGCCACTCCGGTCGCCACGGCCTCTTCAACCGGCTCGAAGCACTCGGCTATGACGTTCCCGAGGATGAGCAGTCCGAGATTTACCAGCGGTTCCTGGACCTTGCCGACCGGAAGAAGGAAATCTTCGACGAGGACCTGGAGAACATGATGGACGAGGTCCGGAAGGACAATCTGCCGTCCCAGTCCGGCGATGCACTCCCGAGTGCGGCCTCCGGCGACGAGGCGGTTGTGGCCTACAAGCTGGAGCACCTGTCAGTCCAGATCGAAACGGATCAGGACCCGCAGGTCACGCTGCGTCTCCGCCGCCTGGACAGCTCCATCCGAGAGGAAGAGGCCACCGGCGACGGCCCAGTCGAAGCCGTGTACCGCGCCATCGACCACGCCGTCGACCAGCCGCACACGCTGGCCGAGTACTCGATTCGCTCCATCTCGGAAGGGGCCGACGCGCAGGGGGAGGTGGAGGTGCGCATTCGCTACGGCGAAAATCACTTTTCGGGACGCGCTCGCAATACCGACGTCATCCGCGCCTCGGCTGAGGCCTACGTCAATGCCCTGAACCATCTTGCGGCGGCCCAGGCCGACGCCGAGTCGATCGAGTTCGTCCAGAACGGGATTATGAACGCCTACAACGGCGACTGATTCCTGATGCGGGATCCCTGATGCATGACGTACCACGGGAGCGCCCTCCGCAACGACGGTTCCATCACGCATCACGATTCACGCATCCCATCCGACGCGACGATCTCTTTAGCTTTACGGATCTGCCTACTGCCACACAATGTCCACCGGCACCCTTTACGACAAAGTCTGGGACCAGCACACTGTTCGCGAACTCCCCACGGGAGAAACGCAACTGTTCGTGGGCCTGCACCTGATCCACGAGGTGACGAGCCCCCAGGCCTTCGGCATGCTCGAAGAACGTGACCTGTCGGTGGCGTTTCCCGAGCGGACGTACGCCACCACCGACCATATCATTCCGACGGCCGACCTGGCGCGTCCCTTTGAGGACGACGAGGCCGAAACGATGCTGCAGGTCCTGGAGCAAAACACGGCGGACTACGACATCACCTTCTTCGACCCCGACTCCGGGGCGCAGGGCATCGTGCACGTCGTGGGGCCGGAGCAGGGCCTGACCCAGCCCGGCATGACCATCGTGTGCGGCGACTCGCACACCAGCACGCACGGCGCATTTGGGTCCCTTGGCTTCGGCATCGGCACGAGCCAGATCCGAGACGTGCTGGCCACGCAGTGCGTGGCGATGGAGAAGCAGGACGTGCGCCGCATCCAGGTGAACGGCTCGCTCGGGACGGGCGTGTATGCGAAGGACATCATCCTCAAGATTATCGGCGAGCTTGGCGTCGAGGGCGGGATTGGCTACGTCTACGAGTACGGCGGGCCCGCGATTGAGGCGCTGGACATGGAGGGCCGCATGTCGATCTGCAACATGAGCATCGAGGGCGGGGCCCGCGCCGGCTACATTAACCCCGACTACAAGGCGTTCGAGTGGCTGAAGGACCGGCCGCACGCACCTACCGGCGACGCCTGGGACCGTGCCGTCGACTGCTGGGAAGCCATCCGGACCGACGACAACGCCACCTACGACGACGAAGTGACGTTCGACGGAGACGCCATCGAGCCGATGGTGACGTGGGGCATCACGCCGGGGCAGGCCCTCGGCATCTCGGAACGCATTCCGGACCCCGAGTCGCTGCCGTCCGGTCAGAAAGAAACGGCCAAGAAGGCGCTGTCTCACATGGACCTGGAGCCGGGCCGCACCATGCAGGGCGTGAACGTGGACGTGGCGTTCCTCGGCTCCTGCACCAACGCCCGCATGTCGGACCTCCGCGAGGCTGCTTCGCTCTTGGAGAATATTGGCCGCCCCGTGGCCGACGACGTCCGCGCGATGGTGGTTCCGGGCTCGCAAGGGGTCAAGAAACAGGCCGAGGAGGAAGGCCTGGCCGACATCTTCCGCAGCGCCGGCTTCGACTGGCGCGGCGCCGGGTGCTCGATGTGCCTGGGCATGAACGAGGATCAGCTGCAGGGCCGCGAGCTCTGCGCCTCCTCCTCCAACCGCAACTTCATCGGCCGCCAGGGCAGCAAGGACGGCCGCACCGTGCTCATGAGCCCGGCAATGGTGGTGGCCGCGGCCGTGGAAGGGGAGGTCACAGACGTACGGACGTTGATGTAGGCAGAGCGTTGTGCCGGAAGCTCGTACTGCGTATTTCGTATAGCGTATCGACACAGCCTTTAACCACGGAATACGGGACACGCAATACGAAAAGGGCTAAGTCATATGCAATAGGTCAAGACGCAAGTGGAACATTTTCGAGGACTTTGTCCTGATCGGACAGGAAACACGATGGCTCCGGTTCGCGAATTTCGCCGCCGCGTTGCTTCGGAATGATTGCGAGAAGCAACCGAACAATTTCCGACATGAATGCAAGACGGTGCTGGGTGACCTCGTCCCCGAGCACGAATCGTCCCTTGAAATACCAGTCCTTACTTTCTCGGGCAGATCCCAGAGCATACTCGTAGAAGCGAGCACGGTCCTTCCCGGTTCCTCTTGAATAGCCTTCCGCAATATTGGCCCCAACGGATCCGACGGCACGATACAGTTGGTCAGCAAGTGACTTCGTCCGGTCCTCATCTCGAAGTGTCCCGGCATCCCGCAAGGAGACATCCGAGGCAAATAGACTCACCCGATACACACGCATTCCTCGGAGCGGTTCGTCCCGAATCGTATCCGGCACCTGCTTTTTCCAGGCAGAAAATGTCATAGGACGTACGGTCGCGGGTCGACAGAACGCGAAATACGCAATACGCAACACGCAATAAACACGCAATACGCATTATGAGCACCACGACGGACAAAACCGTAACTTCCGTTCGCGGTCCCGGCGTCCCCGTCCGCGGCAACGACATCGACACCGACCAGATCATCCCGGCCCGGTTCATGAAGGAGGTCACCTTCGACAACATGGGCGACTACGCCTTCTACGACGCCCGGCGGAACGATGACGGCGAGTGGAACGACCACGCCATCAACCGGCACCCGAACGGCGAGATCATGGTCGTCAACCAGAACTTTGGGTGCGGCTCCTCGCGGGAGCACGCCCCGCAGGCCCTCATGCGCTGGGGGATCAAAGGGCTCGTCGGGGAGTCGTTCGCCGAGATTTTTGCCGGCAACTGCCAGGCCCTCGGCCTCCCCACGGCCACGGCCAACGCGGACACCGTCCAGTGGATCATGGATCAGGTCGAGGCCGACCCCACGGTCGAACTTACGATCGACGTGGACGAGGAGACGGTCACCGTCGGGGACGAAACGGTAGAGGCCAACGTCAGCGACGCCCAGCGGGAGGCGCTGCTCCAGGGCGTCTGGGACACCACCGCCCTCATGAAGAGCTTCATGGATGAGGTGCGCGAGACGGCGGACTCGGTCCCGTACCTGAATGGATTTGCCGAGTGCTGAAGGGCAGTGAAACGTGATGCGTGAGGTGCAACGCGTATTCGTATTGCAACAGATACACTTCATCCGTCCTGACTCTCGAACTCCGCGTCGCTCATGACGCAGGCATACACGACTCCAGATCCGGCCCGGTCGGTATTACTGACCATTGACGTGCAGCGGGACTTTTCCGTGCCGGGCGCGTCTGCGTATGTGGAAGGCACAGAGGCGGCAGTCTCTTCTCTCCAGCAGGTGCTTGACGCCTTTCGGGCGCACGGCCGTCCCATCGTGCACGTGGTGCGGCTCTATCGGGCCGACGGCAGCAACGTGGACGCCTGTCGCCGACGAGACATTGAGACGGAGGCGCAGGTCGTGGAGCCGGGGACGAAGGGAGCGGAGCTCGTGGATGCATTGAAACCGAAGCAGGAGGTCACGCTGGATGCCGAAACGTTGCTTTCGGGAGGGATCTGAATACTCTTATCGTTACCGGCTGCAACTTTCCCAACTGTCCCCGAACGACAGTGTACGAGGCCAGCGAGCGCGATTTTCGAATCGTGCTGATCCCGGAAGCGGTGTCCGGCACCTACGACCGCGGAAGGGAGGAGCTGGAAAATATTGGTGTGCGTCTCATGAATCCTCGGGAGTGCCGAGACTGGTTTTCGGAAAGGCGTCCATCGGCCTTCACTGAAAATGACGCGGGATAGTGTTGGGGGGGATCGAATCGACACGTACTCAGCGCTTCGAACATGCAGAAGTCTTCTGTCGACGACATTCGAGCCCGGTTTGACGAGGACGTAGAGCGGTTCTCCTCCCTCGACACCGGGCAAGAGAGTATGGTGGACGCCCGTACCCTCCTGGACCGCACGACGGAGGCCGCCGCGGCGACGACGCCCAACGCCACCCACCTGCTCGACGTGGGCTGCGGGGCCGGCAACTACAGCCTCAAGCTCCTGCAGCACCTCGATGATCTGCATGTGGACCTCGTCGACCTGAGCCAACCGATGCTCGACCGGGCCGTGGACCGGGTGAGCGCGGCCACCGACGGCACGGTGCGTCCCTTCCAGGCCGACATCCGCGAGCTGTCGCCGGCCCCGGAGCAGTACGACATCATTATGGCGGCCGCGGTGCTCCACCACCTGCGCACGGAGGCGGAGTGGACCGCCGTCGCCGGAAAGCTGTATGAGGCCCTCCGTCCCGGCGGTGCCGTCTGGGTGGCCGACCTCGTGGACCACAGCACGGCCCCCGTCCAGGACCTGATGTGGGACGCATACGGCTCGTACCTTGAGGACCTCGACGGGGAAGCGTATCGCGAGCGCGTGTTCAGCTATATTGAGCAGGAGGACACCCCGCGTCCCCTCCTGGAGCAGATCGACCTCTTTCAGGCCGCCGGATTCGACGACGCCGAGATTCTGCACAAAAACGCTACGTTCGGGGCCTTCAGCGTGATCAAGAGATAGCCCCGCTTTCCTTCCCTCTTCTTCCATTGGAGGCTCCGACCTGTAAAAAAGCGGCCGCCTCCAACCACCCATACTGCCACCTTTCTACGGGATTTATGCCAGACGAATCATCGAACGGACACTCGCCGAAAATCCAAAGCCAGGAGGTCACCGACGGGTTCTGGTGTGCCCCCTCCCGCGCCATGTTTCGGGCCATGGGGTACGACGACGCGGACCTGAAGCAGCCGCTGATTGGCATTGCCAACCCGGCGGCCGACATCACCCCCTGCAACGTCCACCTCGACCGGATTGCCGACGAGGCCGGCGCGGCGCTGGACGAGGCGGGCGGCACGCCCATTGAGTTCGGCACCATTACGGTGAGCGACGGCATCTCGATGGGCACGGAGGGCATGAAGGGCTCGCTCATCTCCCGCGAGGTCATTGCCGACTCGGTGGAGCTCGTGGCCTTTGCGGAGCGCCTCGACGGCCTCGTCATCCTGGGCGGGTGCGACAAAAACATGCCGGGCATGATGATGGCCGCGATCCGGGCCGACCTGCCGAGCGTCTTTCTGTACGGCGGCTCGATCATGCCGGGCAACCATCGGGGGCAGGAGATCACGATCCAGAACGTCTTTGAAGCGCGCGGGGCGGTGGCCTCGGGCGACATGACGGAAGACGAACTCGACGAGATGGAGCGGCACGCCTGCCCGGGCGCCGGCTCCTGCGGCGGCATGTTTACCGCCAACACGATGGCCTCGATCAGTGAAGCCATCGGCTTTTCGCCGCTGGGCAGTGCGAGCCCGCCCGCCGAGCACGAGTCGCGCGACCGCGTGGCCCGCGAGGCCGGGACGCTGGTCGTGGAAGCCCTGAAAGAGCGGCGCTGCCCGTCGGACTTCCTGACGAAAAAGTCGTTCGAGAACGCAATCGCCCTCCAGGTCGCCGTGGGTGGCTCGACGAACGGCGTCCTGCACCTGCTGGCAATGGCCGCGGAGGCCGGCATCGACCTCTCGATCGACGAGTTCGACGAGATCAGCCAGCGCACGCCGAAGATCGGCGACTTCCAGCCCGGCGGGCGGCGCGTGATGAACGACCTTCACGAGGTCGGCGGTGTGCCCGTCATCCTGAAGGAGCTGCTCGATCACGACCTGCTGCACGGCGACGCCCGCACCATCACCGGCGAAACCATCGGCGAAGCGATCGATCGGGTCGATCCCCCCTCGATTGCGGAGCTCGATGTCGACTACCTCTATACGGTCGACAGCCCGAAGAACGAGGAAGGCGCCATTCGTATCCTCACCGGCAACCTTGCGCCGCAGGGCTCGGTACTCAAAATCACGGGGGCTGACGACCTGCGGTTCGAGGGCACCGCCCGCGTGTTCGAGAACGAGGAAGAAGCGACCGCCCACGTTCAGAAGGGCAGCATTCAGTCCGGGGACGCCATCTTTATCCGCAACGAGGGGCCGACCGGCGGACCGGGCATGCGCGAGATGTTGGGCGTGACCGCGGCACGGGACGGGCAGGGGCACGCCGAGGACGTGGCGCTCATCACCGACGGGCGGTTCTCCGGCGCCACGCGAGGCCTCTCCATCGGGCACGTCGCCCCCGAGGCGGCCGTCGGCGGCCCAATCGCGGCGGTACAGGACGGCGATCCGATCATCATCGACATCCCGAACCGGACGCTTCGCCTCGGCATTCCCGACGAGGAGCTGGAGGCGCGACTCGAAGACTGGTCGCCGCCCGAGCCGAATCACACGACCGGCGTCCTTGCCAAGTACGGCGCCCTCTTCGGCTCCGCGGCGAACGGCGCCGTTTCGCAACCGCACCTTACGAACGACCCGACTCCCTCCTCGGCTTGAAGCACCTGTACAGCCCGAGCGCGTGACCGATGACAACGCTCCTTCGATCCACCTCACGCCCACACTCCCATACGCCCACACTGCGATGACGGTCGAACTCTTCGATACCACGCTCCGCGACGGCACTCAAGGCGAACACGTCACCCTCTCGGCCCGGGACAAGGTGCGTATTGCTCAGAAGCTGGAGGCCTTCGGCATTGATGTCATTGAGGGCGGATGGCCGGGCTCCAACCCGAAGGATCAGGCCTTCTTCGACGAGGCGCAAACGATGGAGTGGGATCAGACGTCCATCTGCGCGTTCGGCTCGACCCGGCACGCGTCCTACGCCCCCGACGAGGACCCGAACCTGCAGGCCCTCATCGACGCGGAGACGGACGTGGTCTGCATCTTCGGGAAATCGTGGACTCTGCATGTGGAGCAGGCCCTCGACATTCCCCTGGAGCAGAACCTGGACCTCATCCGGTCCTCCGTGGCCTTCCTGCGGGAGCACGGAAAGCGTGTGATCTACGATGCCGAACACTTCTTCGACGGATACGCCGACAATCCGGAATATGCCCTGAAGACCCTCCGGGCCGCTGAGAACGCGGGGTCCGATACGCTCGTGCTCTGCGACACCAACGGGGGCACACTCCCTCACGACCTGCGGGACATCGTGGAGACTGTCCACGGCGAGTTGGATACCACACTGGGCATTCACGCCCACAACGACGGCGGGTGCGCCGTCGCCAATAGCCTCGCTGCCGTCCGGGCGGGCGCCCGGCACGTCCAGGGCACCATCAACGGGCTCGGCGAACGCTGTGGCAACGCCGACCTCTGTTCCGTCATCCCCGACCTGCAGCTCAAGATGGGGATCGACTGTGTAACCGACGAACAATTGGGGACCCTCGCGGACCTGTCGCGCTTCACAAATGAGGTTGCCAACCTCGACCCGGTCGACGGCGCCCCGTACGTGGGCCGCAGTGCCTTTACGCACAAGGGCGGTATTCACGTCTCGGCGGTGATGAAAGAGCCGAGCACCTACGAGCACGTGGAGCCGGAGGCTGTGGGAAACCGGCGCCGCGCCCTCGTCTCCGACATGTCCGGCAAGAGCAATATCCGCTACAAGGCCGAGGAGCTGGGCATCGACCTCGACTCCGAAGACGCGGCTCAGGCCGTCGAGCGGATCAAGAAATTAGAGCACATGGGCTACGAGTTTCAGGGCGCCGAGGCGTCGTTCGAGCTCCTGTTACGCACCATCCAGAGCAACATGCCCGACTTCTTCGAGCTCGACCGCATGCGCGTGTGGAGCGGCCAGGACGACGACAGCAACCAGACGGTGGAGGCCTCCCTCGCCTTCTGCGTGCAGGACCAGCGGACGCTGGCCGTGGCGGAAGGCAACGGCCCCGTCGACGCCCTCTCCAGTGCCATGCGCAACGGGCTGGAGTCGTTTTATCCCTACCTCGACGCGGTCTACCTGACCGACTACAAGGTGCGCGTGCTCACGCCGCAGGACGGCACTGCGGCCACCGTGCGCGTTCTCATCGAACATAGCGACGGCTCGGAGACCTGGAATACGGTGGGCGTCTCCTCCAACATCCTCGATGCCAGCTGGCAGGCCCTGGCCGACGGCGTGCGGTACTACCTGCTGCACTCGCCGGACACGAACCGCGCGGCGTCCGATCCAGCCGACGTAGCGACGGCTTCTTCTTAGTCAACAACGTTCATGCGGAGGGGCCTCCCCACTACGGTTCTCGCCGCTCCTCGGATGCAGGCGGGACGGCCTCCACGTTTGCACTGGGCACGGAGTCGCCCGACGGCGACGCGTCCATGTCCATCGTTGGATCCGCGTCTTGCCGTCGCTGGACTGCGTCTTTCCAGGCGGCATTGAGCAGGTCGTAGTCCCGCGCCTGCCACTCGTCGGACACGCCCTCCACGCACTTGAAGCCGTAGTGGACCGGGGATAGGCTCGCCCGCGGAGCACTCGACATGGTGATGAGGTGCGACCGCCCGAGCCCCAGCCGAAACTCGCCGTGGAGCTGTCCCAGAATGCAGTGCTGCCCATCCCCGAGCTCAAGCGTATCGGAGTCGACGCGGCGATACCATTCGGGGTCGACCTCATCCAAATACGTTGCGCCGCGGTCCACACGTTCGCGGGCCTTCTCGGCGGTGATGCGACGCCTACGTCCAGCCTGCCACCACTCTCGTACGCGCTCCAAAAAAGTCAACATAGGACGAAGAGACTCAGATAAAAAGACGATCATGTATGTACCCAGAGACCCCGTGGGAGATCCTGGGTCCCCGCCCACAGCCCCCGTTTCAACGAGACGAGGACGTAACGAGGATACGCATGGCGTCTAGCCCCGCGCATTCAGCGCCATGTCGACAAGCGCCCGATGAGCATCTTCGGGGGTATGGAGCGTCGTGTCGAACTCAATCCGGATTTCTTTCGAATCGTCGTTGCCAACCGTGACATCCAGGGTGATGCCCTCCGAATCGATGCCGGTCATGCGAGCGGACGTGGCTCCGGCGGCCCCGGCGTACACCTGAGCGAACAACAACAGATCATCCTCATGCTCGTCGTTCATGTGGTCGATAATCCGGGCCGCGTCTTCTTCGGAAAGAACGTGATCACGCTGCTCCATCGGCTCACGTAGGAACGGTCGATGACGAGTTGGTCGAGCATGAAGTTATATCCCCAACGTGCACGCCCGGGGCGATGTTGACAAAAACCCTGGAATGCAAAACTCCCGTTAGCCGGAAGCAAAACCGGTTTCGTTGCGTCTAAGCTCCCGGATGGACGGTTGTTTTCCACTCACAGCTTTCGTGTCGATTATGTCGTACGAGGTGGACGACTTTCAGCAGGATGTCATCGAGGCCAGCGACGACGCTCCGGTGCTCGTCGACTTCTGGGCGCCGTGGTGCGGGCCGTGCAAGCAGTTGAGCCCGGTGCTCGAATCGTTGGCCGAGGCCCACGACGACTGGGCGCTCGTCAAGGTCAACGTGGACGACAATCAGGAGCCGGCACAGGCCTACGGGGTCCGTGGCATTCCGGCGGTCAAGCTGTTCGTGAATGGAGAGGTAGCGGCCGAATTCACCGGAGCGAAGCCCAAACACGCGATCGAGTCGTGGCTGGAGGAGCACATGCCGAGCGAAGCGAAAAGCCGCATTGCAAAGGCGAAAACGGCTCTCGACGAAGGCCGGCACGAGGACGCCGAGCAGTTGCTGTGGCCGGTGCTCGAAGACGATCCGGAGCACGACGAGGCCCAGGTGCTTCAGGCACGGGCGCTGGCGTTCAAGGATCCGACGCGTGCCCAGGCGCTGGCCGACGCTGCCGACGTGGCCGATCCGACCCTCCGTCAGATACGCGACGCCGTCGAGACGGTCGCCCGACTGCTAGAACTGGGCGAAAGTCCGTCCGACCTCCCGGAGGGCGATGCCCGCAACGACTATCGGGCTGCCCTCGACGCGCTGACGAATCAAGACTTCGACAGCGCCATCGATCACTTCATCGACGTGGTCCGCGTGAACCGCGATTATGACGACGACGGCGCGCGGAAGGCGTGCGTGGCCCTCTTCACGCTGCTCGGCGAGGACCATCCCGTCACGCAGGACCACCGTCGCACCTTCGACATGGCGCTGTACTAATATTGAGATAGCAATTGTCGAGGGACGTGTCTCAATGAGTCGGGATGATGGTTCTTCCCAACATGACGTGATGCATGATGTGAAACGTGGTGCGTGAGCACCAGCGTTGCACAATGCCACGTCTTTCATGGATCTCAGACGCCCCTCCAGTAGCAGTCCCGTCTGGTTATGCCGAATGCCGGCTGCCGATTCACGCTCCTCGATCCCAAGCCACAGCGCTTCTGATGCCGTCTCCTCTTGAGGAACTACCTGATGCCCCTCAGCACGTGCACGCAACGGAGGTGTCTCTTCGTTGGGGCGACCTCGACGCTGCCGGCCACGTCAACAACAGCCGCTTCTTCACCTACTTTGAGGCGGCGCGCGTCGACTGGCTCGCGACGACGCTCGACGGCCCACTCTTTACGGAGTCCGGGCCGGTGGTCGCGCACGCAACCTGCGACTTCAAGCAGCCACTCACGTACCCGGCTACGCTCACGATCGACGTATGCGCCCCCCCGCCCGACAACTCAAGCCTCAGAAATGTCTACGACGCCGTCCTAAAGCGCTCTGGGGAGCGTGTGGCCACCGGCACGGCGGTGCTCGTGTGGGTGAGCGTGGACACGGGCGAGACGGTCCCGGTCCCGGACCTGGGACTGCGGTGAACGACGACATCCGCCCTTCTTTTTCCCTCGACGACCGCAGACATACTGCGGCGGCCCTCCCAAATCGTCCGTCCCGCCGGGCCCCCTGAACCGTCGCGCACTCCCGCTATTGTCCAGGCGCCCGCTTCTCCACTACGCCTCCGCCTCCGTTCCCGTACGCGTCTCGAAGCGCTCAATCTCTTGCCGCAACCGGTCGCGCATCGGAACGAGGCGGGCATCGTCGTGCCCGGTTGACGCCTCCAGGACGGCCCGGTGGAACCACCGCTGGGCCTCCGCGTCCCCACTGAGCACGTCGAGAATATCCTCTCCGGCTTCCAGGCTCTGGTTGATCGACCACAGGTTGTGAATCTTATCGGCCAGGCTGATGGCGGTCGCCTCGGGCAGTCCCGACCGGATGCTTTCCAGGTAGCCGTCTTTCCGATCGCGCCAGGACCGCATCTGGCCGTCGTCGTCCAGCTTCTGCTCCGACACCTGCGCCACGAGACGCTCGACCTCCGGCCCCACCGCCTCCCGGAGCTGCGTGCGCCGGAGGCGTTGCCCATGCCGGTTCACGTCTTCAATCGCGTCGTGGAGGTACGCCGCCGCCACCGGGATCTCTCCCCAACCGGCCCGACGCACGATCGAGGCCACCGCCGTTAGATGTGCAATCACCGGAACTCGAACCTCGTCCCCCTCCGGCACCTCGAACGCCGGATCGCGCCACACGCTCTTTCGGTAGGTGCCGTCGTGCCACTGGGCCGCCAGCTCGACGGCGTGCTCGATAAGTGGACGGAACAGGGAGTCGGGCGTCGGTACGTCGTCCATGAAACCGGCAAGGACTTAGGGCAAGATTACAACGTGACAATTTGGTGGGCGGACGTGTCGGTACTCAAAGTCGCCCGCAGGTCCGCAAGCAGATCGGGACTGTACTTGTTGAGATAGTACAGCACGTTGACGGTGCGTTCCTGAAGGGTGCCGCGTGGGCGCAGGTTGACCCGAGCCTTCTCCAGTTGCGCCCGCACATCGTCGCGATGCCGCTTCTCGGCCCGCACGGTCCGCTGCTTCAGATCATTCAGTTCCTCCACGACCGCCGCGCGCGTCGCTTCGGTGGATGCGGAGAGCGTCGAATCCACCTCTTCCACCTCGGGCTTGAGGGCGTTAAGGGCCTTGTGGATGCGGGTGGTCGCCTCCTCAAACGCAGCCTCAACGTCTACGTCCATCGTGCCGACGACGACATCCTGAAACAGCGCCTCAAACTGTATACGGAAGTCACAGACCGACAGGTCGTACTTGTCGAGCACTTTTTGCACTTTGCCCTCGACGAGGCTCACGCTGGCGCGGGGGTGAATCAAGGGCATGTCCAACCCTGCCCAGTCGTAGACCTCTCCGTACTGGGCGAAGTACGAGACCTCACTCGGACCGGCCACGTAGGCGGCCGTGGGCAGGAGCAGGTCCTGCATCAAGGGGCGCAGCACCACGTTCGGACTGAACCGTCCGGGCTCCTCATCGAGCCGATCCAGCATCTCGCCCCGCGTGAAGGTGCGCCCGGTGTCGCGCAATTGAAAGTCGTCGCCGAGGTCAATGGGATGGCGGCCCTCGTCGTTCAGCCAGAAGAGGTTCGTGGGCTGTGCCCGCACCTGGGCGTGATAGCCACGGCCGCGCAACGTCTCGCCGGCCGCCGCTACGCGGGCCGCCGTGGCCTCCGGCTCCCGCAGTTCGCGTCGAAAAAGCGGACGCGCCAGAGCCTTCAGCCGCTCATCGTCGGGGTTGCAAAACACGAGCCCTTCGTCCGCAAACAGCGAGCGAAGGAGACGAGCAAACGCATCTTCGAGGCACGTGCCGGGCTGGTAGGCCGCCCGCACCCGCTCCATGACCGACGGCTTGAAGTCGGAGTCCGGCAGCACGTCATCGAGACGAGACAGTACGTCGTCAATCTCGTCGGTCAGGTCAAGACGTCCCACCGCTCCGGGATTCGGTCCCACTTCGGGCGCGTACGGGAGCGAAACGACTTCATTCCGCCGGAGCACATGCGAGGTGGAAATTTCCTCAAAGTCGTGATCTTCTCCCTCCACCCAGAAGACCGGCACAACCATCCGCCCCGTCTGCTCCGCCCATTTCTCCGCCAACTGCAGGGTTGTAATCGTCTTGTAGATGGTATACAGCGGGCCGGTAAAAAGGCCCACCTGCTGTCCAGTCACGACGGCGACGGTATCGGGATCGCGCAGGGCCTCGATGTTCTGCTGCGCGGCCTCGTCCGCCCCCCATGCGGCATTCTGCTCGGCGAGCGCGCTGGCCAGCACGTCGCGGTCGGCGGGCCGATCGGCAGCCGCCGCGGCCGTCTCGCGCCGCACCGACGGCGTCCGCCAATCGCCGGGGTACAGATCTGCGACCGACGGGAAGTTAGAGCAGTAATCGGCGAACAATTCGGGAAAGGCCCCAAGGTCGGCCGGCGCACACCGACGGGTGGCAGCGGAGACGGAGGTTGACATGCAAAACGAAGAGTCGGGTGAAACGAACGATCGAGACCGGGATGGACGCGCTCCTTGTCAATAGAAAAGGCGAAGCCGAGAGGGACCGTCCCTCGCGGCTTCGCCGCACTCCGTCGTCACATCAGATCGCAACTCGTTAGTCGAGATGCGCGCATCAACATCTAATTCTGGTTTTGCTCTTGCTCCTCCTGCTTCAGGCGCTGGATTTCGTCGCGCAACTCGGCGGCGCGCTCGTAGTCTTCTTCGTCGACAGCCTCCTCCAGCTGTTTCTGCTTACGTTCCAGCTCGGTGCCGCCGGCTTCTTCTTCCTCTCCCCCGGCCGAGGCCTCTTCCGCCTGCTGGGTGATGGAGGAGATGCCGGACTCGTCCTCGGCTACGATGCCGGCCTCGTCGAGCACCATCGGCGCCACGTAGATGGGGGCGTCCACGCGCACGGCGAGCGCCACCGCGTCGCTGGGTCGTGAGTCGAGCTGATGCTCTTCTCCGTCGTGCCGGTACCGAATCTTGGCGAAGAACGTGCCTTCACGGAGCTCATCGATGACGACCTCCGTGACCTCCACCTCCAGTTCCTCAAACGTGTCCCGCAACAGGTCGTGCGTCATCGGCCGGGGCGGCTGGATCTTCTCCAACTCCAGCGCAATTGCCTGTGCTTCGAACGCACCGATGATGATCGGTAGACGGCGATTCCCCTCTACTTCGCCCAGCACGAGCGCGTAGGCGCCACCGCTGGAGGGACTCGTAGAGAGACCGATGATGTCAACGCGGGTAAAATCCATCGCGATCTCAGTGTATTCAGAAGAAGCATCTGACACTCGAAAAGCCCACAGGGCAACGCCGCCTGTCGCAAAATAAAAACAGCTTCCCCCCCTACGCATCGCCGTCTGAAACACTCGAATAGAGCGTCTTCTCCAACGCAGCCAGAAACGCCTTGTTCTCCGCTCGGGTGCCTGCGTTGACGCGCAAATACCCCTCCAATTCCGGGTATCCGCCCATGTTGCGGACGAGCACACCGCGGTCGATCAACGAGTCTTGCAACGGGTCCGCCGCCATCGGGGTCGTGAAGATCACGAAATTTGCCTGCGTGGGCACGACCTCTACCCCATCCATCGTCTTCAGCGCCTCCACGACCTCGGTGATGGACACCTGTAGCTGACGCACCCGTTCCTCAACGAGACCCCCCCGCCGGAGAAGCGCAAGCGCTGTTCGCTCTGTAAGGCGATCTACCATGAAGGGGAGCCGGGCCTTCATGAGCTCGCGCACCACCGGGGGCTGCGCCACAAGGTACCCAATCCGCGCTCCTGCCAGCCCGAAGGCCTTCGACATCGTGCGGAGCACCATCACATTCGGGTGTTCGTCCATCAGCTCTACGGCTGAGGCCTCTGAGTTGAACTCGACGTACGCCTCGTCGACCACGACGACGCCCGGCGACGCCGCGGCGATGCGCTCAGTTTCGGAAAGCCGCAGGGCCCGCCCCGTCGGGTTGTTGGGGGTGGCAAGGACAGTAAGCCGGGCTCCGGTCTTCTGGACGGCCGTCACGAGCCCCTTGGTGTCGAAGCGCAAGTCGTCGCGCGGCGGCACCTCAGTGAGGGTCGCATCTTGCAGGCGCGCAACCTTTTTGTACAGTGAGAACAGGGGCCGGGGCAACACCATCGGCGTGCCCGGGTCCAAAAACGCCAGTCCGAAGGTGTACGTGAGTTCATTCGACCCGTTGGCGACGATAATCGACTCCGGGGACACCCCCTCTCGTTCCGCCAGGGCCTCGCGCAGTCGGGTCGGCTGCTCGTTCGGATACCGGTTCCATTCGATATCCTCCACCTCCTCCTGCAGCTCGGCCTTCAGATCGTCGGGGAGATCGAAGGGGCTTTCGTTCTGATTGAGCTTGACCTCGATGTCGGGCGGGCTGTCCACCACGTACTCGCTCCGCTCCCGTACGGCAGGGCGGATGCAGTCAATGACATCGTCGGTCGAGGTTACGGAAGTCTCAACGGCCATGGGACCGAGGGCTGTTGTCGGTTGAGGTTCAATCAGCGATGGGCGGCTCTTCTGCTTGTCGGCCGTCCAGGCTGCCCCATACGGTGTGGGTGTATGCGCGTCTGCAAAACCGTCTCGGCCCGACGTACGAGTCAATGCTACGAACGACGGTGGACCAGCCGTATCGGCACCCAACATACTGCCGGGGTCGGCGAATGTCTCACGCGTCACGACTTTTTCGAACCGGCTTTGTTCTCCTTCTCAGCCCGGTTGATGCGGGCGCGAATGGCATCAGCGTGGGCCTGTAGTCCTTCCGCCTCGGCCAACGTGACGATGTGGTCGCCGGTCTGTCGGAGACGCTCTTCCGTGTAGGAGAGCACGGACTGGGTCCGCACGAAGTCGTGCACGCCAAGGGCGGACGCGTGACGGGCGGTGCCGCCGGTCGGCAGCACGTGGTTGGGTCCGGCAAAGTAGTCGCCCACGGGTTCGGACGAGTACTCGCCGAGAAAAAGCGCCCCGGCGTGGCGGATCCGGGTCATGGTCTGCCAGGGATCGTCCACATGCAGCTCCAGGTGCTCCACGGCGAGCGTGTTCATGAGGGTAACGGCCTCGGCCATCGTGTCGGTCACGATGCAGGCGCCGTAGTCGCGGAGGGCCTGCTCGATCACATCGGCCCGAGGGAGGTCGGGCACCCGGGCCGCGACCTCGTCCTGCACAGCCTCGGCCAGCGGACGGTGCGGGGTGAGGAGAAGGGCAGAGGCGCGCACGTCGTGCTCCGCCTGTGACAGCAGGTCCGCCGCCACGAACGCGGGGTCGGCCGTATCGTCGGCCAGGACGCCGATTTCACTGGGGCCGGCCACCGAGTCGATGCTCACGCGCCCGAACACCTTTTTCTTCGCCGCGGCCACGTACGCGTTGCCCGGCCCCACGATCTTGTCGGCCCCCGCCACGGTGTCGGTGCCGTAGGCGAGCGCTCCCACGGCCTGCGCGCCGCCGATGGCGTAGACGTGCTCGATGCCGAGGAAGGCGGCGGTGGCCAGGACGAGCGGGTGCGGCCGCCCATCCTCCTGCGGCGGCGAGACAAGGTGGAGTTCGTCCACGCCGGCCACCTGTGCCGGAATGGCGTTCATCAGGAGGCTGGACGGGTAGAAGGCGGTGCCGCCCGGCACGTAGAGCCCCACCCGCTCCATCGGCACCACGCGCTGGCCCAAGATGACGCCGTCGCCGTCGTCCGTAAACCACGACTCCTGCACCTGCTTCTCATGGAAGGCGCGGATGTTGTCGGCGGCGTCGGCAATTGCGGTGCGCAGGTCGCCCTCCAGCGCGTCGGAGGCCTCCTCGAGCACGGACGGCGGAACCTTTACCGGATCGGGGATCACGCCGTCGAATTTTTCGGTGAGTGCCTGCACGGCCGCGTCGCCGTCGGTGCGCACCTGAGCGAGGATGTCGTCGACCGTCGCGTCCACCTCGCCGCTGAAGGTGGCGTCGCGGCTGAGGATGGCGTCGAGGCGGTCCGTGTCGTCGGGGAGGAGAAGGGGGATCATTCGCGTGTGTGCGTCAAGGCATTTGTATGTGGAGCCGTGCTCTAGCCTAACCGAGTGTCCCTATATCCGAGAGGGCACGTATGTTCTGTGCTGTGCGTTGGAAGATTGGCAAATTGCAGAAACAGCGTGGAAAGCGAATCAGGAGATCACAGGCTGGCCTATGGGGATGATACGGACCGTATTCGAAAATGTCGGGATGCTGGAGACGATGCCCACCCTGAAGGAGCGAAGCTTTCCCGAAACGTTCTCACGCGAGACGGTGAATGTGAAAACGTTATGAGCAGGAAAATCTAGTCGCACAGGGAGACCTCCTTCGTTTGGTAACAGACATTTCGAACTGGAACCGGTACAAGAACGCTCCCTTCCCTCCACGGACCCACATACGGACAGACGCCCTCACCCAACGCGCACAATCTCCCGAACGAGCTCCGCCAGCTCATCTCGCACCCGCTCCCCCACCGCCAGCACGTCGTCGTGGTCGAGTTTTTCGTCCGAAATGCCCGCCGCCGGATTGGTGATGGTCGAGAGACCCACCACGGCCATGCCGAGCCGCCATGCCTGAATGGCCTCCGGCACCGTGCTCATTCCGATCGCGTCCGCCCCCAGTCGCTCCAGCGCCCGGATTTCGGCCGGCGTTTCGTAGCTGGGACCGCGTGCCCAGGCGTAAACCCCGCGCCGCACATCGAGCCCCAAATCGAGGGCTCGCTCTTCGGCCCGGTCGGTCCACGCCGGGTCGTAGCACGGTCCCGGCGGATTCTCTGCAGCCCTTTTCTCGTCCCCGTCCGGGCTCGCAAACGCCAGGTTGAGGTGATCCGTGATGAGCATGAGCGTCCCGGGCCGAAACGTCCGGTTGATGCCCCCCGCCGAGTTGGTGACCACCATTTGCTCCGCCCCCAGCGCGTGCACGAGCCGCACCGGAAAAACGAGCCGCTCCACCGGGTACCCCTCGTACAGATGCACGCGCCCCTGCACGAAGACGACGGACGTGCCCTCCAGCGTGCCAACCACGAGCCGTCCTTCGTGCCCCTCCACCGTGGATTCGGGATACCCGGGAATGTCGGCCGCGGGCACAAAGGTGGTGTCGGCCGCCGCTTCCGCCAACGCCCCGAGGCCCGATCCCAGGATCAGTGCCACCTCCGGCGCCTGCTCCGTGTGCCCCCGCACGGCCGCCACGGCCTCATCGAGATCGTCGGGGGCCGAATGCACGTCCAGTGAAGAGTTCACAGTACCTGTTGTCCAACTGCCAAAGCGAACGCATCCCCCCTCACGTTCAACACGCAACGGTCAACGCAAAACGCCAAACGCACAACACGCCAACGCACAACCCCTCACGACGAGCTCCGCAGGATGCGATAGTTGTGCAGGCTCCAGAGCACCTGTTCTACCACCACCCGCACCGTCGTGGTGAGCGGGATAGCGATGAGCATGCCGATGATGCCCCCGAGCCGCGCCCCGATGAGCACCACAAACAGGATGACGAGCGGATGCGCCTTCGCCGCCCGCGAAAAGATGATCGGCTGCAGCAGCACGTTGTCCGCCAGCTGCGTGAGCGCCATCGCCAGCGCCACCCAGGGCACCAGCACAAAGTTTCCAGTCTGAGCAATGCCGACGAGCGTCCCGCACACGAACCCCAGAAACGGCCCGAAGTAGGGAATCGTGTTCGCAAGCCCCGTGAAGATGCCGATCGCAATTGCGTTTTGGAGTCCCACGCCCCACAGTAGCACCGACGCAATGACCGCGATGGAGGTGCACTGGATGAGCAGCGCGCTGAGGTACCGTCCGATGTTGCCCTCCACCTTGTCCAGAATCGCAAGAGTGACCTCGAAGTACTGGTTGGGCACCAGCCACAGGAGGCTCCGCCGAATTTCGAGGCCATCCTTCAGCAGGAAGAACGTGACGAAGGGAATGATGACGACCGCGTAGACAATGTTTGTGAACAGCGCCACGACGGAGCTCACCGTCCCGGCCACCTGATCGCCCTTCACCAGATCGCCCTGCATGAGCGCCTGGGCCATTCGCTCCACGTTGTCGACAATGACGCCCGGCTCGATCGGGGTCACCTGCCGCACCCGATTTTCGACGTAGGTCGCCACATCCGTCGCCAGATCGACGCTGATCAGTTGCGAGAGCTCCTGCACCTGCTGCCCCACAAACGGCACGATCGATGTCACGATGACAGAGACCGCCCCGAGCAGGAGCACGAAAGAGCCCAGGATGGCGGACACCCGCCGCAGCCCGTGACTCTGGAGCCAGTCCACGACGGGCCGGAGCAGGTAGGCGAGGACGCCCCCCACGACGAGGTACAGCACCAATCCGGCAAAGTACCAGAGGAGCCACCCCACGATTCCAGCGGTGGCCGCCCCCAGAAGAAAGCGGACGATACGATCGAGCGTGTAGACGGACTCGTTCCCACCCGACGGACTCGACCGCACGTTGTCCGCTTCCTCCGTCGGGGACACAGCGGGAGGAGACTCGTCTCGGGCTCGGTCCTCGTCCCGCGACACGGCCGTCCGCTCGTCTCGGGCCGCAGGTCCGGACGTCGGGGAAGACGGATCGGTGGAATCGGGCATGAGGCAGAGGGCAAGAAGCGACACGAAGATCGGAGACCGGAGCAATGCCCCGGTGCGTTTACCCGCGTCCGGCGTCTCGTTCGAGGTCGTCAAGAATCGGGTTGATGGTGTCGGACCGGAAGCCGCGACGCCGGAGGTACCGGTAGAGCTTCTGGCGGCGGCGTCGTGGATCCTCCTCCTTGGACAAGCGCCCCCAGCGTTTTTCGGCGTGCTCGCGCGCCGCCGCGACTGGATCCTCGTCGGCAAACAAGGCAGCCACTGCATCGTCCGCCACGCGCCGGTCTACGCCGCGTTCCACCAACTCCCGACGGATGCGCACAGGACCGTACTTCTTACTGGCAAATCGGTTGCGGACGTAATCCTCCGCGTATGCCTCGTCGTCCAGATAACTCAGTTCGTGAAGGCGCTCGACTACGTCTTCGATCACCGACGACGATGCTTCGGTTTTCCGGAGCTTGCGGCGCACCTCCTCTTCGGTCCGGGGCTTGTGCGCGAGGTAGTTGAGCGCCGTCTGCTTGGCCTCCACGTATTGCTCGTCGTGCTCGACGGCCCGCTGCTTCTCCGGCGAGAGCGTCATCCCCGTCCGCAGTTCATGCTTCACGACGATGTCCTCGTGCACCCCAAACACGAACTCCCCGTCCAGAAACACGGACACGCGACTGTCGTCGTGCGTCTGCGGCTCCAGGGCGGTGATCGTGGGAGCGGCATCGTCGGGGGTCTCGTTGTCAACCATCATGCGGACGAACACTGGCGCTGCAGGAAAACGTTCGCGGTTCGTACGAGGCCGCCGCCGGGGAGATTCTCAGGTCGATCCGGACGCGACGCACTTCTGGATACCAGGCTCTTCGATGTCGCCGACGAAAACGGAGTCGACCGACACGGCCGTCGCGATGCCCAATCCGCCGTCAACGTTGGAAATGGGCTCGCGCCGCTCGGGATCGGTCCGGGTCTGAGCGTAGTCGGCGAAGGCGTCGTCCCCCCGCACGAGGGTAGCGGTCAGGTCATGGCGAGGCAGCAGATCGTCCACACTACTGTCGACGGGCACGGCGTAGACTCCCCTCCATCGTCGTCCGCCGTTCACGCGCGAGAAGGCGTCCTCACGTCGCACCTCGTCGGGCTCCAGGAAAAACCCAATGAGTCGAGACGAAGACGCGGTGGTATCAGGCCGCAGTTGCGCACGCACCCACGCCGTCGTGTCGGTCGAGGCCGATGGGAAGTTGCTTTCCCAGTGTACGGTTACGTCCATCGGGAAAATGAGGTCGCGCGTAGCGGGAATGTCCAGCGAGTCGCGCCGGAGCGAGTCGACCTGCACCGCCTGCACCGGCTCGCTCGGCACCTCCACGCACACCTCCGTAAGATTCATCGAGACGGCAGTGCGGCCCTGCGCCCGTGCCGTGTCCTGTTTCCATCGAACCGTGAGCGACCACGGCATCCGCGCCTTCACGACGCCGCTCACGGTGGGTTCGTACCGACCGGCCGTCTGATCGTCTTCGTGGTACGGCACGCGCATGTCGTCGTGCGTGAGCACAACGTCTGCCCCCGTCGCCGCCTTGGACGCTTCTCCTCCATTGCCGGACAGGGCCGTCGTTTGTCGGAGCACAATCGGCGGAAAGGGCTGTCCCGTTTCCAAAAAGGCCTCCACAACGACTTCGGTCTCGTCGGCCGGAGGACCGCTCCAGTCACACCGGGCCAGCCCCAACAGCAGCCCCGCAGCGAGGAGGAGTCGCCCCGCCGCAGCCATCCCGAATGTCGCCGAATGCGTATGCACGATCGAATAAAGGTCTCACCAAACAGGCTCTGGACGGGGAGGTCGGAATTACAGCTTCATCTCCAGTTCCAGAAGCGGAAGCAGCGGAAGCCCGCGCTGCGAACTCACGTCGACACCGGTGGACGTCGGCGCATAGGTGCGTCCTCGTTCATTGACGCGGTTGGTGACGTTGAAGAAATTCACGGACGCCTGCCACCGCGCAGAGAGCATCCGAAACGCATACCCCACAGAGAGATCAAGACGGAAGTACGGCGACAGTCGCTCATTGTTAACTCGTGGCCGGTGCAGATACGTTGTGGGCGACGACTCGACCGGATCGCCCACCTGGAACCGCGATGCGGGAGCCGATACGGGGCGTCCGCTCCGCCACTCCGCAGCGAGGGCGGCCTGCCACGACCGCCCAGTCCATCCCAGCGCTCCGCGCAGCGTGACCGGGATGTCCAAATCGGACGGGCGCCACCGCGGTCCGGACTGAACACGCCCCGGCGCCCGCACGGACGTCCGACTGGTGCCTAGACTCAGTCGCGCCATCCAGGCCTCTCGTTGGTACGTCGCATTGAGCTCGGTCCCAAACGCTCGCTCCTCCCCCTCCGTGTACTGTCCAAGCAGGGCTCCGACCTCGATGCCCGATCCCTCAATCCCATCTTTTTCCTGAAACGCATCGGCTGGAGCGAGCAGGTTGCGCGTGCCGCGGAGGTACGAGTCGAGCTCCAGCGTCAGTCCGTCGGTCGGGTGCGTGCGCGCCTCCAGACCCAGTTGCAGGCCCGTGGCCGGTTGCACGCGCTCGCTGGCCGGCACCCAGCGACTCGATACCAGATCGTAGGCTAGCGACTCCCGATCCCGAATGCGGTGGAGGTACTGCACGTGCACCCCGGCATTGGCCCGCAGGGTCAGCCATTTCGGATCCACCGTGTAACGAGCACTCAGGCGCGGAGCGACCCGAAAATAATCGCCGCTGGAGAAATAGCTGGCCCGCACGCCCGGTTGTACCGACCAAGTCGGAGTGGGCGTCCAGGTCTCTTGCAAGTACCCGCTCACCTGCACCGATCCCAGATCGCTGTCTTGACGGCGCCGCTCGATGACGTCGGCAGACCGGCGCACCTTGCTGTCGAGCGTACTTGTAAACTGAAGCGTCGATACCTTGAGGCCGCCCGAGAGCTCATGGCTGAGGGACCGGTGGTAGGTCACGTCCACCTTCACGCCGCCGTCGTGAAGCCGCACCCCGTAATCGGATGCGAGCGACGCGGTCGTGGTCGGCTGCACGAACGACACTTCCTGCGCCTGATACCCCGAGTAGTACCCTGATGTCGTCACGAAGATGTCGTCGCCGACCAGGTACTGGTGCCGCGCGCTCACGACACGGTTTTGCCAACTCTGCTTGATCTCAAAAAACAGATCGGCGGGCCGGAGCCAAGAATCGAAGTCGAGCGACAAATCAAAGGGCAGGCGCAGATCGAGGGCGTCCCGTCCCTGGTAGTAACTCACCGTAAGGCGATTGTCTTCGTTGAGCCGATGGGACACCTTCGCACTGACATCGTAAAAGTAGTACCCTGTCCGGAGCGTATCTTGGCGGCCGCTCTCATCCGTCACAGAATGGGTCTGTCCGATAATTTTATCGATGTACGACCGGCGGCCGGACACCATGAACGACGTGTTATCGCTGATCGGCGCCTCCACCCGGAATCGTCCACTCAGCATGCCGACCCCCACCTCAGCCGAGGGCTGATTTCGACTGCCGTCTTTCATCTGTGCATCGACGACCGACGACAGTCGCCCCCCATACGCTACCGGGAATCCCCCCCGATAGAGGTTCGTGTTCTTCAACGTCCCCGTCTGAAACGTCGACACCAGACTGAAGGCATGCCAGGGATGATAGACGGGCGCTCCGTCGAGCAGGTAGAGGTTCTGATCGGGATCGGCCCCGCGGACACTCAGTCCCCCGCTGAGGGTGCTGGTCTTTCGCACACCCGGCGTCCATTGCAGGGCCCGAAACAGATCCGGCTCGGTCAGCGACGGCAACTGGTCGAGGCGCGCCAGATCAACCGACGACATCCCAGGCACCCGTGCCTCCTGCTCTGCCGTGGTCCCCCCTGCTTCGACAACGACTTCTTCGGACTCGATCGACGCGGACGTAAGAGCAATGCGCCGGGCCTCCCCGCTTGTGGCCAGAGTAGTGTCCACGGCCCGATAGCCCAGGTAGGAGATCCGCACGTCGTACGTCCCCGACGGGAGGGAAGAGAGGACGAAATATCCGTCTCGATTCGTCGTGGTCCCCGCCTGTAGATCGGGAAGGTACACGTGCGCTCCCGATAGGCGCTCGCCGGTTTCCGCATCCGCGACGTAGCCGGAAACTGTCTCGCGCGACGACCTTGAGGCCCCGTCATCGGACGCACGGAGAACAAATTGGCGACGACGGACCCGGTTCGCGGACAACTCCGTGTCCGTGAGCACACAGCGCAGCGCCGCTCTCGGATCGGTTCCTATGTAGGTGCAGGACGCAGTGCGCCCTCTCACGAGCCGTTCGGCGTAGACGAGATCGATGCCGCTCTGGGCCCGAAGGCGGCGCAGCACCGTGTCGAGCGGGGTCTCGTCCGCCTCAATTCGAATCTCTCGCTGGGCCCGGGCCTCCCGACTGACCACTCCGCCCCCGATCACGAGCAGAAGGAGGGCGTACACGACTCCCCGATGGAATGCAACCAGTCGATGCAGCACCACAGCCCTTTGCCGGATCCGTAGGGACGACGACCGATCCGCGCGGACGAATGACTAGGATCGAGCGCCGAACGCTCGACACGGGCCACAAACAGGCCGCTCCCGCAGAGATGTCGTTGCGGATCAGGAATGCCGTTTACATCGACCGGGCTGTTCTGTTCGGAAGGGACTCGTTCTTCTTCACGATTCCGGCGACACGCCGACCTGAAAGAAGTGAACCTCCGCCGGCGCGCGTCCTACGGACCGGGCACGATGTAATAGGCGTCTCCCCGGCGTTGCACGTCGCCCCCCAGCGTCGTACCAAGCGCCCCGAGCACCTCCTGCACGGGCTGACTGCGCTCGAACGTGCCGGTCACGGGCTCGTCGGCCAGCGCGTCGGCTACTGTGACCTCCACGTTGTAGTGCCGTCCCAACCGATCCGCAATGTCCGCCATCGGCACCGACCGGAAGATGAACAGCCCCGTCCAGTCGAGCGCCGTCGTCAGGTCCGTCGGCGTGGGGGACATAGGGGCCCCTCCCTTCGCCACCCAACTCGTTTGCCCCGGCTTCAGAACGACGGGAGGCGCGTCATCCACCTCCACGGCCTCGACCCGCACTTCTCCGGACGCAAGAACAACCTGCGTGGTGTCGGTCCTCGCGGTGACCCCGAACTGGGTGCCCAGCACCGCGGCAGTCGCCGTGGGCGTCTCGACAACAAACGACGCGCCCTGAGCCCGCGGCGTCACGTCGAAGAAGGCACGCCCGTCCGAAAGCGTCACCCGTTGCGACTGATCGTTCGACTGGGAATCATAGGTGAGCGTCGCGTCTCCCACGAGCCGGGCCGTTGTGCCACCGCCCAGATCGACGACGCGCGTATCGCCCTCGGCCACCGTCACGGTCGTCGAGTCGCTCTGCGGCCAGAGCCAGAACGCCCCCACGGCCATCCCCACAACCAGCGACACCAGCGCAAAACGACGCGACCACCGCGCCGCCCCCGACGCCTCACGGGAGCGCGGGGCCCGCGCCTCCCGCTCTGTCTGCCCCGAGGTCGATCGGTTGTCGATGTCGCCGGATGGGACGTCGGCAGCCGTCTCGCGTTCAAGCCCGTGCTCCGCCCAGGCCGTGTCAAAGTCGGCACGTTCTTCTCGAATGCGCTCGACGACCTTCTGAAGGGCCGGCCTCTCGTCAATGGCGCAGACTAAGTCGTCCCGGGCGGCGTCGAGGGCCGCCTGCTCGGAATCGGTCAGGGCACCCGCGTCCCCCTCCTCGTCCAGCACGTACAGGACGAGAAGCCGTCGGTCCGACAGCCGCTCCTCCAGCCGCTCCCGAAGATGGGCTCGGGCCCGCGTCCAGTGCGTCCAGGTCTTCGCAAGAGCGGGCGTCTCTTCCAACCGCTCCTCCAGCGCCGCTCGCTCCTCGGCCGAAGGCTCGTCGTCGAACAGTAAGGTGTCGAGAACATCCGCCATGAGTCTTCGAAGTTGCGTCGGTGGGAAAAACCGTCCCTGCGACCCCGCTTTCGGCCGCCAGCACATGCAGGAGTGTTTGATTGATTCTCCCGCCAGAGTACACTGAGGTAGACGCCCGCTCCGTCCGAAAAGTAACGACGGATCTTAAATTAACGATTACGTCGTATCCGGCAACTCCACGGGGATCCCCCCTGCCCAGCACCGCCCGAACGCGGGGGCCCGCCTCCGTCAGCGCTCTCGCCGCGGCGGCGTGAACCTCCGTCACCCTTCTTGCTCCCGGTACACCGCCTCGATACAGGCGCCGAGCGACAGCGCCCAGTCGAACTGAAAGCCTTCAAAACCCTCCAGTGCCTCTTTCTGCTTCATCTCGTCGAGGGAGGCTCCGGCCTGCCGCTGTTGCTGTACGTACTCGTTGAGCGCCGCGAGGAAGTCGCGCATCACGAGCAGATCATTCCGATTCCCGGCCGGTCCAAATTCCGGATTGGCGTGACCGTGAATAATGATCGTATCGTCGGTGCACCGGCCATAGATCGCCTCTAATTCAGCAATCCAATTCTGCGAGTCCGCTCCTGCCTGCACGTCGATGTACGGGTACGCCCGGTTGAAGACGAGGTCGCCCACGTGCACCACGTTGGCCTTCTCAAAGTGGATGATGGCATCGCCCCGCGTGTGAGCTGGGCCGTGGTATCGGAGGGCGATGGTCTCGTCTCCGACCGTCTCGGCCCACTCGGTCTCAAACGTCTCGGTCGGGTACGTCTTCGACGCTTCGTCGCCTGCGGACTGTCGCATGAGGGCCGGCACATTCTCGTGGGCGACAATCCGGTCGGTATGCTCCGCAAAGACCCTGTTTCCGCCGGTGTGGTCGCCGTGGTGGTGGGTGTTGATGACCAGGTCCAGCGCCTCATCGGTCCGGTCCCGAAGCCCGGACCAGCAGTCCGGCGCCGTCTTTGGAGACTGGGTATCCACAACCACGAGGGCCCCGTTTCGGATGAGCCACCCGATGGTGCCGCCCTGAGCACGGAAGGTCCCCACCCCGCGACGCAGGACCGTGAACCCATCCGGGAGGGGTCTAACAGGCGTGCCGCCAGCGCCCCCCAGGGAGACGGCCGGCGCAGCAGCCAAGGCAGTCGCGAGGGTTTTCAGAAAATGGCGCCGGGAGCACATGCGTTGGATCTAAAACCGTAATGCAAGTCAAACGACCCAGGGCATCGCGTACGCTGAGAGGTCTAGAACGAGCCGCACCTTCCTCCAGAACCATTGCAAAAGGCCGTTTTCGGCGGCTTGCGTCCCCACCGGCCTTTTCCCCAACCCGCAGCAGGCCGTGTTAAAGTCCAAACCAGAGCAGCGCCAGTACGACGCCGAGCGCGTCCCGCATCTTCTCGAAGGCCCGTTTCACCTGCATCTTGACGGCCGCCTCCGTGGTATCGAGCATCTGCGCGATCTCCCGGTAGATGTACCCATACTCCCGAAGTTCCATAATGCGCCGCGCCTTCGGGGTCAGAACGTCCAGCGCCTTCTCTACGTCGACGTGCGCACTCCGATCCTCCGGATCGGTCGTGCGCTTCGGAGGCAGCTCCGGATCGTAGAGTCTCTCCCTCATGTCGTAGCGGCCCCGGTAGTAGTCCTGCAACTCGAACAGCGCCGCCTTCATGGAAAACGACTTCAGGCTACCCGGTTTTTCGAGGTCCTCCAGCCCCTCGTGGACCCGCATGAGCGTGTTCTGGACGAGGTCGTCCACGTCGGTCTCCTTCCCAATCCGCTTGATGAAGTAGCCCCGCAGCACGGGCTCCAATCGCCGAAGCAGATCGTTCCATGCCCGCTCGTCGCCGTTTTGGGCACGGCGCACCTGCGCGGGATCGAAGGAGGACTCAGCCATGAACGCACACCGGAGGCAAGAAGACGACTGCGGACCATGTACACCCAGGCCGTTTTCGTCCCAAAATCGGCCCGTGACTAGATGAGAACCGACGGAGGTTCGTTCCGTAGGAGTAAAAGTGGATTCCGCTTTGTGCCCGGACAGACAGGCCTCGGCGTCCCTGGCGATCCGTGGATACGTCTATGAACATACCGCCTGGATCGACAGGGGGCGCGTGCTGCTGACGTTCAAAACAGACGTTGACGACTTATTCAGGAACCGGTAACACACCGACGCCCTGCCTGTTTGTAACCGTGCTTGCCGCGCACCTACGGGTCTGCTTTTGTCTTACGAACGTTCCACACAACCCGCGACACACGACTATGAGCCTGTACGACCTGCACAACGCAAAGCTCAACGAGTTGGAAGGAGAAGGATTTGCCTACTCCCAGAAAACGGTGTACGGCAAAGCCTACAAGGGAGTCTTCTTCGGGGAGAGCGAAGAAGAGATCGAGAAGCTCGCCGACGAGGAAGACGAGGCGACGTTCGAAGGCATCCTGTACGACCGTAGCCGAGAGCGCGAGAAAAGCTTTTCGGTTGAGGTCACCGACGTGATCAGCACCCCCTCCGGCGAACGCGCCGACTTCGTCGCAACGGAAAAGCCGTAGCGTCCAGGGAGCGCTCTACACATGCACGGAGGTCGTCCCCGGCAGCAGTCGGTGGTCGACCTCCGTTTTTTTGTGAGGCATTTCGTTCACCGCGGCGCCTCCTGCTTCTGTTCCCGATCGGCTTGATAGCGAAAGTTGTACGTCAGTCCCACCTCGGGTGTCCCCTGCACCACGTCCACGCCGCCGAACAGCACCACGCGCTCCCAGTTGGCGGCCATCCCGAACGACACCGCAGGCTGCACCTCGCGCCTCCGCGCCGGGCTGATCTGCACGCCCACGCCGGCCGCCGGCTGAATGTGAGACGAGAACACGTCGTAGAAGCCGAAGGCCTTCACTGTGAGTTTTTGGTTGCGCCCGTCCTCAATGACGGCAGAATTCACGGCCGCGTGCAGCTGAACCCCGCCCTTCGCATGCGTGTACCCGGCGGCCAGGCCAATCGGCGTGTCGCCGCGCCCGTAGAGTCCCACCGTGCCCCCGGCCACCGCTACGAGCCCGACCGCTGCCGCGGCCCCGAGCGCCGGCAGGCGCAGGCTCGTGTCGTCGTCCTCCTCGCCCGACGATGTGTCTTCGTTCTGCGCGTCCCCCTCGGCCGTCGCTTCGCCGCTCCGCTCCGTCGGAGGCGACCGTGCCTCGGTCTCGTCCCGGCGCGCAGTCGTCCGCGTCTCATCCTCCCGATCCACGTAGTAGGGATCCGGCCCTACCCGCCACCCGACGAGGATGCGCGCAGTCGTATAGACACTCGGGTCGGATCGGGCCTGCCCCTCGGAATCTCGCCGGCGCTCGGATCGCCCCTCCGTCGCGGCAGTGAACTCCACCCGTTCCACGACGAGATTACGAAGCCTCACGCCCTGCCGAAGCGCGCGCCGCGCCGTGGACGCGGGCGTGTCGAGAAAGACGCGGTCGTGCGGCACCGTAACCTGGAAGGGATATGTGCTCGGCGACGGTGTAAGGGCCATACTGTCTATGGCCACAATCATGTCCCCCACGTACTCCCCGTCGGCGTGCACCTCAGCCCGGAGTTCGACATTGACCATCCGGAGCCCCCGCGGCGCCCGCCGCCGGGGTAACACCTCCCCCTCGTGCAGCACACGATCGCCCGGCCGCCACGCGAGCGTAAACGCCCATCGCGACGTAGAATCGCCGGCGACGTAGCGGTAATCGAGCGCCAGTGAGTCGAGCTCGGGCAGCAGAGACGGCGCCTTCCGCCCCATCTCGTCCAAGAGGCGGGGCAGGGACGCCGGCCAATCGGTGAGCACACTCCGCCCCTGCTGCACGCGGGAGTCCGAAGCGGCCGGCCCGATGCGCTGCGCGTACGCCTCGCCCCCCATTCCGACGCCCAACAACACGAGAAGTGCGATGAAAATCCCGGTTCGGATCATGGGACCGCCGTGCCAAGTTTGCGGGAAAGTACGTCGTATCACCCAGCCGCGGTCCGGACGCCGCACGTTACACCCAACCCGCACCGAGGCGTACCGACGCGTCGACGCTCTGTTGTCGCCGTCGGCAGTATTCTCCCATCGCTTCGGAAGCGGACATCAGGTCCGTGTTTCCGACTCCGCAAACGACTGCAGAATCTTCAGAAACGTCTCGCCGTAGCGGTCAAGCTTCACATCGCCCACCCCGTGCAGGGCCCGAAACTCCGACGGCGTCTGCGGACGGTGCTCGACCATCGCCCGCAGCGTCTTGTCGTTGAAAATGACGTACGGCGGCACCTCTTGCTCCCGCGCCAGGGCCTGCCGCCGCTCGCGAAGGGCCTCGAACAGATCTCGCTCCGGTCCCTCCTCCGGCAGCGGATCCTCGGAGGCCGTCTTCGTCGACGAGGACGACGACCGGTCCTGGCCCCGAGGCTCCCGAAACGCCACGTCCTCCTCCCCGCGCAGCACGGGACGGCACGCCTCCGTGAGCGTGAGGGCCCCGTAGCCCATCACGTCGACCCGAATCATGCCCTTCGCCACCAGCTGCCGTATGACAGTCCGCCACTCGGCCTTCGAGCGGTCGCTGCCGATGCCGTACGTGGACACCTCGTCGTGATCGTGGCGGCGGACTTTTTCGGTGTCTTTTCCAAGCAGCACGTCCGTCACGTGCCCGCTGCCGAAGCGCTGCCCCGTACGCGCAATGCAGGAGAGCACCTTCTGAGCCGCCTCTGTACCGTCCCACGCATCCACCTCGCGGCGACAGTTGTCGCAGTTGCCGCAGGTATCGCCCTCCATCGTCTCGCCGAAGTAATTGAGGAGCACCTTGCGGCGACAGTCCGGCGCCTCACAGTACCCGAGAAGCGCATTGAGCTTGTGACGCTGCGTCCACCTATGCTCGTCATTCTCGGCGGAGTCGTCAATCAGCTGCCGCATGCGCACCACATCTCCGCGGCGATAGGCCATCCAGGCGGTAGCGGGCCGCCCATCGCGCCCGGCACGTCCGGTTTCCTGATAGTACGCCTCCAGCGTCTTCGGCACGTCGAGGTGCGCCACAAACCGCACGTCGGGCTTGTCGATGCCCATGCCGAAGGCGACCGTGGCGATCACGATGAGGCCGTCCTCCCGGAGAAAGCGCTGCTGGTGCTCTTCGCGCGTCGGCCCGTCGAGCCCAGCGTGGTACGGAAGCGCGTGGTGCCCGCGCTCATCGAGCCACGACGCCGTTCGCTCCACACTCTTCCGACTCAGGCAGTATACGATGCCGTTCTGATCCGGATGCTCCTGTTCAATGAACTGCTGCAGCTGCTTTCGCGACTGCTTCTGCTTCGGCTCCACCACATAGCGAATGTTGGGCCGGTCGAACCCAGCCACAAACAGGTCGTCGTCCGTCATCCCCAGCCGGTCCAGGATCACCTGCTGCGTCGGCGGATCGGCCGTGGCCGTGACCGCAATGCACGGCACCCGCGTGAATGCCTCCCGTAGCTCCGCCAGCGCCATGTACTCGGGCCGGAAGTCGTGCCCCCACTGCGAGATACAGTGCGCCTCGTCGATGGCGATGACCGCCGGACAGCCGCGCCGGAGCATGTCCTTGAACCGGGAGCGTGTGGCCCGTTCGGGCGCCACGTAGCAGAGGTCAAGCCGCCCGTGCGTCAACTGCTCCTCCACCGCCCGGCGGTCCTCCGAGCTCAAACTGGAGTTGAGAACGGCGGCGTTTACGCCTAGTTGCTGCAGAGCGTCGACCTGATCCTGCATGAGCGAAATCAGCGGCGACACGATAATGCCGCACCCCGGACGCACAAGCGACGGAATCTGGTAGCAAATTGACTTCCCGCCCCCCGTCGGCATCACGACCGTCGCATCACCGCCCTCGATCACCCGCTCAATGATCGGCTTCTGGTACAGCCGGAATGACTCGTAGCCGAACACGGACTGGAGGACGTGCTGCGGGTCGGTCCCGGTAAGATCCATACTGGTATTCGACAATCTGACGGCTAAAGAAATACGTACAGGCAAGCTCTCCCGTAGCCCCCTCCGTTCTTCCCAGTGCGCTCCTACGGACGTTCCCCCAAAAGGATTACCGCCTTCGCCGAAGAAGTGATGGCTTTCCGGCTGGGAGCATGCCTCCCATCGACCTGTATGTACGGAGCGTCTTATGTACGGAGCGTCTCGGCCGCACTTCGCCCTCTTCCAGACTCAAGCCTCTGCTCGCAATGGCCTCTTCGAAAAAAGCGATCTACGCCGCTATTCCCGGAAACTTTGCAATTGCGGTGACCACGTTTCTGGGCGCGGCGGTGAGCGGAAGTTCAGCGATGTTGACGGAAGGCATCCACTCGCTCGTGGATACCGGCAATGGGGGCCTGCTCCTGTTCGGCATCCGTCGCAGCCAACGCCCCCCCGGACGATACCCACCCCTACGGATACAGAAAATCGCTCTACTTCTACTCCCTTCTCGTCGCGGTGCTCATCTTCGGCCACTCCGGCGAGTACTCGGTCGCGGCCATCTGGATGGCCTTGCTCCCAGCGCTGCGACTTCGTGGATCTCGTGCAGAAAATGCCGTCTGGATCGGGTTTTCCGACGATGGTTCGCCCGTTCCGGCCCGAAAAGTCGCCTATATCCGGCTTTTTTCCCGGCCTCCACCTGTTTTGCATTGACGATGGGTGTCAAATTCGATACTCATCAATAGTTGGACCGGTGTATTCGTGTCTCGCCGGTCCTCATCCACGGACTCTTTTTCCTTGCCCCCTGTCCACGTGCTGGGATTTTCCACGCTACGCTCGTCGGTTCGTCCGTCCTTCGTCATTTTGGGAGCCGCACTGGGCCTCCTGACCTTGTCGGGCTGCGAGACGACCTCGTCTCTCCTCCCGACCACGACGGAGACCAAAGGAATTCCCAAAGATACGGTTGTCGTCACGACCGACGACAGCACGGCACTTCGTCCCGAGGTGGCCCGGCTGTACGCCCTGGAAGCCGAACTGCTCTCCGAACAGGATAGCGTCCGAACGGCCCAACTGCTCAACCAGGCGATGTCGGAGCTCGCTACGTTTCTGCGAGACCATCCCGACGCCCTGGAAGACGATGCCGTCCGAGACCTGTACAGCGGCCTGACGACGGAGTACCGCCGGTACCACGGATACGGCACCGACCCAGACTCCCTACAAATGGCCCGAGGACAAGTCTTCTCGGTCCGGGCGCAGCTGTTTTCCTCCCTCCACGACATCGAAAACCCGCTTCTGGAGGAGAAACCGCCCATTCAGGAGGGCGACATCACGGAAAGCGAGATCCCGATGCCCTCCAACCGGCTCGTGAACGAGACGATCTCCTACCTCCAGAACGAGCCCGACAAACACGTCGATCGCTGGCTCCGCCGCGTGCGGGTCTACGGCCCGATGATCGACCACATTCTGGCCGAGGAAGATGTGCCGAAAACGATGAAGTACCTCGCAATGGCTGAGAGCGGCCTCAATCCCCGAGCACGGAGCTGGGCCGGCGCCGTCGGCATGTGGCAGTTCATGGCCTCCACCGGGCGGCAGTACGGCCTCACCGTTAACGCCTGGGTCGATGAGCGACGCGATCCCGAAAAAGCAACCCGGGCCGCGGCCCGTCATCTGCGGGATCTCTACGAGGAGTTTGGGGACTGGCACCTAGCGATGGCGGCCTTCAACTGCGGCGCCGGGTGCGTGCGGGGCGCGCTGCGCCGGGCCGACGAGTCGGATCCCTCCTACTGGGAGGCCTACGACTACCTGCCCCGCGAGACGCGGGGGTACGTCCCCATGTTCGTCGCGGCGGCGCACATCATGCAAAATCCGGAGGCCTACGGCTTCGAGCCCGCCGACCCGGCACCCGCCTTCTCCTACGACTATGTCGCCGTCCACGGCAGCATGCTATCGCTCGGCACGCTCGCCGATCTCGCCGGCACGAAGCGACGTGTGCTCGAATCCCTCAACCCGGAGCTTCGGCGCGACCGCATTCCCCCGTCTCGGGACCGATATCCCCTCCGCATCCCCCTCGGCACCTATCCACGGTTCGTCTGGAACTACGCCGATCTCCCCGACCGCAAGAAGCAGCCGGCCACCACCTATCGAGTCCGCAGTGGGGACACCCTCTCCGAGATTGCGGCCCGGTTCGGCGCCTCGACCGCCGCCCTGCAGCGCCTGAACGGCATGAGCGACACGATCATCCAGCACGGCGAGCGACTCGTGGTTCCAGTTCAGAATTACGACGGCGCCCTCACGACAAAAACCGACGCGGACCGTCCGATGCGCGTGCAGTACGGCACCTCGCCGCCCGTCCGTCCCCTCGATCCCATCGACCCCTCCACGGGCCCGACGACCTCCGACGCGGACACGACCTCGTCGCAGACGCTTGCCGCTACCGGAACGGAGAACGCCGACCGTGCCGACGAACGCGGTGAGGTCTCCACGACGTATCGTGTGCGGCGCGGCGACACCCTGGACGAGATTGCCCGCACGTTCGACGTGTCCATTCGCCAGCTCCGCGCCTGGAACGACCTGAACGGAACCCGCATCTACCCCGGTCAGCGCCTCCGGGTCGCCGACTGAGGCGTGAAGCATGGCGCGTGAGGCGTGAAAGCCTAAGGCGCGATTGAGTCCGTGCACAGCCCCGTACGCCCCCCGTCACGCACCACATATCACGACTCCCCCACCGGAACGCGTGCCGTCAGGATGCGCGGGCGGTCGCTCAGATCACAGGCGACCTGCATGTCCACGAGACCGGCCTCGCGAGCCACCTGCGCCGAGGCCTCCGCGTAGTCGGCGTGCGTCTCCAGCACCACGGCCCCGCCCGGCGTGCAGAGCGCGAACGCCCGCTCGGTCAGGGCGCGGTAGAAGCGAAGCGGGTCCTCGCCCGCAAAGAGCGCCTCGGGCGGGTCATAGTCTCGGACCGTTGTCGACAGCTGTTCGGCCTCTTCGTTTGGGATGTAGGGCGGGTTCGACACCAGCAGGTCCATCCGCACATCCGTCCGGGCAGCCGCGTCGGAAAAGAGGTCGACCTCGGCAAACGACACATCCAGCCCCAACTGCCGCGCATTCCGGCGCGCCACAGCAAGCGCATCGACACTTACGTCCCATCCCTCCACAATCGCGTCCGGACGCTCGGCCTTGAGGGCAAGGGCAATGCAGCCGCTCCCCGTCCCCACGTCGAGCACTCGCGGTCGCTCGCGGTCTTCAATCGCACGAAGCGCTGCACCGGTGACCCTCTCCGTTTCGGGGCGCGGGATCATTACGGCGGGTGACACCTCAATCCGAAGCCCGCGGAAGGACGTGTACCCGAGTACGTGCTGAAGCGGCTCCCCGGCCTCGCAGCGGTTCACCATGCTCCTGAACTCCACCACGGCCTCGCCCCCAACCGCACGGTCGGCGTGGGCGTACAACTGTCCCCGATCCGTGTCGAGCACCTCCATCAGCAGCCACTCGGCCATGCGACGCGGGGCGTCTTGCCCGGCGGCCTCAAGACGGGCGGCCGCCCGATCCAGAAGGATCTTCCGCGACGACGCCCGTTCAGAATCACTCATGGCAGCCGGATCTCCTACCGACGGACCCGAAACGTGTCGAACTCATCCGTGGCATCGTCCCAGTCGGCACTCACGTCGTCAACCCGTGCCATGCGCGGCCCCTCATGGACGGCGCCAAGCAGATCTTCGAGGGCGCCGCGGGGTCCTTCGGCTTCCAGCCGGACCGACCCGTCCTGCTCATTGCGGACCCAGCCGGTAAGCTCGAGCTGACGGGCCCGCATCTGGGTGAAATTCCGAAAGCCAACGCCCTGCACCCGGCCGGTAATCCGGGCCGAAAGACGTTCCTGAGTGTCCGTTTCCATAGGTGTCGTGTCTGTTTCCATTCACGAAACGACGCACATGGGTTAACGCCTGTCGCTCGGGCGGTTTCCGGCATCACTCGGAACAGGCTATCCGTCCGCGGGCCGGTCGAGCCGAATGATCCAGGCGGTGCCGAGGTAGCCGAGAAAGGCCGCCGCCGTCACCGTTACCGCGGCCCGACTCAGTCGCCCCCCTCGCCCCACCACCTCCTCCACCATGAGCATCAGCACCAGGAACAGCCCGGACACGACGCAGGCCCCCATGAGCACGTGCCCCCAGGTCCGAAACGCCCGCTCATTGAACATGACTTTCCGAGAACGACCTGACAGGTCTGGCAAACGAGCCCGCTCCCACGAATGCGGCGGGAAAAAACGTCACCGGCCTCCGCAGAATCGCAGACCTGTCCGGTCTCGACTACGCGTAGGTCGGCTCCGCTCCGGCCGTCCACTTGATGTTGCAGCCCATGGACGGCTTTTGCTCCATCGTGACCGTGCCGGACGCCGGCACCTCGTCGAGCGCCTGCCGGAGGTCCTCCCCGTGCGGCTCGCCGTGGTCCGGACGGGTGTCGTCGAATCGCCCGCGGTAGACGAGCGTCCGCTCGGCATCAAAGACATAGAAGTCGGGCGTACAGGCCGCCTCGTACGCCTTCGCAACCTCCTGGCTCTCATCCTGGAGATACGGAAACGGATACTCCTTTTCGTCCGCCCGCTCGGCCATGGCCTCAAACGAGTCGTCGGGGTACTCCTCCGGGTCGTTGGCACAGATGCCGATGAACTGCACGTCCTGCTCCTGATACTCACGCGCCACGGCCAGAAGCTCGTCCTCCACGTGCTTCACGTACGGGCAGTGGTTGCACATGAACACAACGACGACCCCCTCCGCGTCGTCGTAGTCTGAAAGGGAGCGTTCATCCCCACCCCGGTCATCCACGTCGGGATTCGCGGCGGGCAGCGTAAAGGACGGGGCCGCCTGCCCCAGCTTCATCATCGTCGATTCGGTGACAGACATCGTTCGCGTCGCAGTGGTTGATGAAGGAATCGTGTGCTTCGGCGTCAACACACATTCGCTGGAATTCAACTCCGTGCGTCGAATGAGGTTCGACTACGCCTCCCTCTCAGGCTCTTCCTGATACAACTCGTGGTCGCGAATGTAGGACCGTACGGCCTCCGGCACGAGGTACCGGATGGAGCGCCCCGCCCGACGGCGCGCCCGAATCTCGGTGCCGGAGACTTCCATGACGGGCGCACTCACGAAGTGGACGTGATTCGCAAATCGCGTCTCGGCCACCTGTTCGATCACGCCGGGTCGCTTGTACACAACCAGGGAGGCCCGCTCGGCAATCTCGTCGGGCCGGTGCCACTCCCCAAAGTGGTCGAGACTGTCGCTGCCAATGACGAGCCCGAAGCCCGTATCCGGATGCTCGTCGTCGAGCACGCGAAGCGTCTCGACTGTGTACGAAACGCCGGCCCGCTCCACCTCGATGTCGCAGAGCCGAAAAGACGGGTGATCAGCCACGGCGCGCCTCGTCATCGCGAGCCGGTGCTCCACGGGCGCCAGCTCGTCGTCGGTCTTGTGGGGCGGCGTGGCATTCGGAATCCACCAGACTTCTTCGAACCCGAACTGATCACGGGCAATCTCCGCCACGATCTGATGGGCAACGTGCGGGGGGTTGAACGAGCCCCCGAAGAGACCAATGTCCATGACATTCAGTGTCCAATCCGAGAAGGCGTTCAGCACTGATGGCTCCGGCAGACGCACGCCCAGGACCGGTCTACGACCATCGAACAATCTGCACAAGGAGAAAAGAGATTCTACCCCCCCCCGAGAGCGCGATATGCAACGGTCCGCACTCCGCGATGGCGATTTCCTCTTCCACGCTGTCTATTTCTCCGCTTCCAACCCCTCATCACCGGTCTCCTGTGCAAGCGACTGCTGGTTCTGCTTCTGGACGCGTTCCAGCTTGCGCTCAGCCTCCGACTTGTACTCCCGAGCCTTTTCCAGAAGCGGACTGTCGGGGAAAAGCTGCTTCAACTGCGCGTACTGGTCGAGAGCCTTTTGGTAGCGCTCAGCCTGCTTTTTTTGAATACTCCGGTCGGCGTACTCCACGTAGGACCGCAGCGCCCCGAGCAACGCGTCGTCCGCCCACGGCGTCTCCGGATACTGGTCGAACAGCGAGCGGTACGATTGGGTCGCGGCCTGCCACATGTCGCGGCGCTCGTAGAGCCGGGCGGCGTCGTACTGCTTGTGGGCCAGCTTGGCCCGCAACTCGTCGATCTTTGATTTCGCCTCCGATACGAGCTTGTGGTCCGGATACCGGTCAATGAAGAGCTGAAAACGCTCAATCGCCTTCTTCGTGTCCGACTGGTCGAGATGGTAGTTCGGCGACCGCAGGTAGTAGGACTTTGCCCGCTCGAACTCCGCACGCGGCACCCTAGCGTTGTTGCGGTACAACTGGGTAAACCGCTTGAACTCGTTGGCCGCCACGAGGTGCTTCCCGCGCTCACGCTGAGCCATGGCGAGCTTGAACTGCGCCTCCGGAGCCCACTCGTTCCCCCGCCCGTAATTGAAGACGGTCTGGAAATACTCCACGGCCTTTTTGTAATCCTCCTCCTCGTACTCGGTCATGCCTTTTTTGTGGGCCGTCTTCGGACTGTTGGCGTCGATCTTGTTCCCGGAGGAGCAACCGACCAACCCGACGAGGGCAACGAGGCTCAGTGCAGAGACGAAAACCGATAGACGCATATGTGAAGGAGAGGTCCGAAGGAATGCTACGATGCTGTCGCAGAACGCGGAGACGAAACGGCACCGGGTGGGGTCTGTTCCTCCGCTCGCTCTCGACCTACGGGCTTAATCTCGGGGCCTACCGCACCGATTCGATGCGGTTGTTGCGGTACCGCTGGAGGAACATGGCCCGGTTCACGTTCTCCTCGCGGAAGTGGATACGAATGCCGAGCCCTTCGTACGCCACTTCGGTGCGAAGATCCTCGGGGCTGGGTCCGGGCGGGGCCGGCGAGAGCCCCGACAGCACAAACTGCGTGATGTCGTAGCCAGTGTAGGCCAGCCGCTGCCCGGGCACGGACAGGTCGTCCGGCGTGTTGCCCGTCAGCATCCGGTAGCGGCGCATGAAGTCTTGCACCTCGGGCCGGCCCGTCTGCACGTTGAAGTCGTTGGCGTAGGTCGCCGTGAAGGCACTGGCCTCCTGCTTCACGGTGAGGCTGTGCCAGTACGAATTGCCCAGAATCCGCGCTTCCGTGTTGAGGCGGCTCATGCCCGTGAGGGCGTCCTGGATTTTGCCGGAGGCGTTGCGCCCGGCAACAGGCAGGTAAAACGCCTCCGTGGCGGCAAACATGGAATCGGTGATGGTGCTGTCGTCCTGGATAGCCTCCGGAAGCTGCGACCACTTCCGAGGGTTGTCGAGTTTGAGAACGAACGGCACTTTGAGATCGTGCTTCTTCGCCGCCGTCCGGAATCCTTTTGCCATCTGACGGCTCGTCGCGTTGCCTTTCTCGTAGATGATCGAGGCCCTCTTCGTGAGTAGGCTCTGCGCAGCGAAGCGCGCCATGATGCGCCCCCGCAACGGCACCGTCGGGTTGGCCTGGAAGACATGTGTTCGCCCTTTGGAGACGCTGCCGTCGGTGGCAAGCGGGGCAATCAGGGGCACCCGCGCCCGCTCGGCCGCGCCGCCCGCCGTCCGGGCTGTGCGGCTAAAGAGAGGCCCCAGCACGATGTCCACACCGTCCGTGGTCACGAGGGAGTCGGTAGCGGCCCGGGCCGATTTTTTCCCGCCGCTCACCGCCCGGAAATGCATCTTGGCCACCCAGTCGGGCCGCCCCCGCTGCTCAGTCACCACCTTCATCGAGTCAACGCGGACGGTATCGGTCGTCGTCGTGACGGTGGTGCGCCCCTCGGCCTCAGCGAGGCTGTCGTCGTACACATCGGCGGTGTTGACCACGTCGAACGAGTCGGTAGACGCCTGAAGGCCCGGCGGGGGCACGAAGCGGCGGCGTAGTCCATTGTGCTCATCCACGGCCAGCCGAATGCCGTTGAACACCGCCTGCGTGAGCCCCACGTACTCGTCGGCCGTCGGCAGTACAATCCCGATGTGAAGCGTGTCGACCCGTGTCTGCCCCGCCTTGATCCGCTGCTGGGCCGCCTGCAGGACGTTCCGGGCCTCCTCTCGATACGAGGTCTTCGGGTAACGGTCGAGGAGCGTCGTGAGCGCCGTGACGGCCTTCTGGTGTTGCCCGAGCCGGAGTAATGCCTTCCCCTGCATCACGAGGGCCGCCGTCGTCTTGCGGTTCAGGCTGTAGTCGCCCACGAGCCGAAAGCGCTCGGCCGCCTGATCGTAGGCCCCCCGTTCAAAGGCCGACAGGCCCTGCTCGAACATGAGCTCCGCGTCGGGATTGCGCGGAATCGAGTCTCGCCGCGGCTGAACCTGCGCCTGGGCCGCTCCGACGGTCGCAACCCCGACCACGAGTCCAGCCAGCAGAACACGGAGAATCCCGGAACGGGAGGTCGTCATAACCAGTACGGAAAGAAGTCTGCAAAGACGGATGCAACTGCGGCGGCACGGCACGGATCAACCGCGCCGTCACTCCCACTCAATCGTGGCCGGAGGCTTTGAGCTCACGTCGTAGACAGTTCGGTTGATGCCGGGCACCTCGTTCACGATGCGATTCGACACGTGTCCGAGGAAGTCGTGGGGAAGGTGTGCCCAATCGGCCGTCATGCCGTCCACACTCGTCACGGCCCGGAGGGCGCACACGTTTTCGTAGGTGCGCTCGTCGCCCATCACGCCGACGCTCTGCACGGGCAGGAGCACGGCGAAGGCCTGCCACACCTCGTCGTAAAGGTCGTTCTCGCGGAGCTCCTCGATGAAAATGGCGTCGGCCTCGCGGAGCAAATCCAGCCGCTCGGCGGTCACGGGGCCGAGGATGCGAATGGCGAGGCCCGGCCCTGGGAACGGATGCCGACCCACAATCGGGTCCGGCACGTCGAGCAGGTGCCCGATCTCCCGCACCTCGTCCTTGAACAGCTCGCGGAACGGCTCGATGAGCTCGAAGTCGAGTTCGTCCGGCAGGCCGCCCACGTTGTGGTGCGTCTTGATCGTCTCGGACGGCCCCTTGAACGAGACGCTCTCAATGAGGTCCGGGTACAGGGTCCCCTGCGCCAGAAATTCGGGCCGGTGGCCCAGTTCCTCAGCAATCTCGTCGGTCTGCTCCTCGAACACGTCGATAAACGTGTTGCCGATGAGGACCCGCTTCTCCTCCGGGTCCACCACGCCGTCGAGCACCTCCAGGAAGCGGTCCGTGGCGTCCTGCGTATGCAGGTCCATGTCGAAGTGGCCCCGGAACGTCTTCTGCACCTGGCCCCACTCGCCTTTTCGGAGCAGACCGTTGTTCACGAAGATGCAGTGCAGCTGATCGCCGAGGGCCCGGTGCAGGAGCGCCGCGGCGACCGACGAATCGACACCGCCGCTGAGGCCCAGAATCACGTGTTCGTCGCCCACGCGCTCGCGAATCTCGGCCACCTGCTCCTCCACGAACGAGGCCGGCGACCAGTCGCCGCTGCAATCGCAGATCTCGTACGCAAAGTTTTCCAGGATCTGCCGCCCGAAGTCGGTATGCACCACCTCCGGGTGAAATTGCACGCCGTAATGGGGCGCGTCGGTGTCGTGGACGGCGGCCACCGGTGCGTTGTCGGTGCTCGCGATGACCTCGTAGCCGTCCGGCAGATCCGTTAGGTGGTCACTGTGGCTCATCCACACCGCCGATCCGTCGGGCACCTCTGCGAAGAGACGCTCATCCCGCTCGTTCTCCTTTACCTCGATGTGAGCACGGCCAAACTCGCGGCGATCGGCCCGTTCGACCTCACCGCCCAGCAGGTGTGCCATGGCCTGCAGGCCGTAGCAGATGCCGAGCACCGGCACCGGCGTGCCGTCGTCGCGGCGGAGCTCCAGCAGAGCCGAGTCCAGCTTTGGGGCTTCCTCGTCGTACACCGAGCAGGGGCCGCCCGACAGGATGAGGCCGTGCGGCTTCAGGGCCGCGATCTCCTCCGTGTCGACGGTGCAAGGGACGATTTCCGAGTACACACCGGTTTCGCGAACACGCCGGGCAATGAGCTGCGTGTACTGGGACCCGTAATCTAGAATAACGATCGTTTCGTGCATCGGGACAATCGCGAGTTGCGGATGGCGAATTTCGAATTTCGCAGTGCCGTACTCCGAGAGTCCTCTTCCTACACGAGGAAGTTCGCATTCGCCACTCGAAATTCGACACTCGAAAATAGCCTAGATGGTGTCGGCGTACGCGTCCGCGTCCATCAGGGCCTCCAGTTCGTCCTCGTCGGCCAGCTCAAGTTCGACCATCCAGCCGTCGCCGTACGGATCGTCGTTCACGAGCTCCGGGGCCGTCTCCAGCTCGGTGTTTATGGTCATGATGGTGCCGCTCACCGGCATGTAGAGCTCCGACACCGTCTTGACGGCCTCCACCGTACCGAACACGTCGTTTTGACCGAACTCCGTGCCTTCCGGCTCCATCTCAACGAACACAATGTCGCCGAGCTCGCTCTGGGCAAAATCGGTGATGCCGACCCGGGCCGTGCCGTCGTCGAGGCGTAGCCACTCGTGATCTTCCGTATAGTACAAACCGTCCGGGGTATCCATCCGTCGAAAGCGTTTTGTGTGTAAGCAATTCGCGAACCGGCCCCACTATTCTTCCGCGGGCCGTTCCTCCATCTGAAAGTCGTCCAAGAAGCGCGTGTCGAAGTTGCCCTCCACGAAGCGGTCGTCGTAGAAAAGCTGCTGGTGGAAGGGAATGGTCGTGTCCACGCCCTCCACGATGAACTCATCGAGCGCGCGACGCATTTTCCGAATCGCCTGATCGCGGGTCTTGCCGTAGGTGATGAGCTTTGCGATCATCGAGTCGTAGGTGGGCGGGATCACGTAGCTCGAGTACGCGGCCGTGTCGATGCGCACCCCGTGCCCCCCCGGCTGATGAAAGGCCGTGATCTCGCCCGGGGCGGGGCTGAAGTTGAAGTACGGATTCTCGGCGTTGATACGACACTCGATGGCGTGCCCCTCCATCTCGGCAGCGGTGCGCTCAATCGTCTCGCCCTGCGACACCTGAATCTGGTACTCCACGAGGTCGCAGTCGGTAACTTCCTCGGTAATCGGGTGCTCGACCTGGATCCGCGTATTCATCTCCATGAAGTAGAAGTTGCGATCGGCCCCCACCAGAAACTCGATGGTGCCGGCCCCCTCGTAGTTAACCGCCTCCGCCCCGCGCACAGCGGCCTCGCCCATCTCCTGCCGCAGCTCCTCGTCGACGATCGGGGACGGACACTCCTCCACCAGCTTCTGATGGCGCCGCTGGATCGAGCACTCGCGCTCGCCGAAATGCATGACGTTGCCCTGCCCATCGCCCAGAAGCTGAATCTCGACGTGGCGCGGCTTCTCCACGAACTTCTCGATGTACACCTCCGGGTCATCGAAGGCCGCGTCGGCCTCGTTCCGGGCGTTCTTGAAGGCACTGTCGAACTCCTCTTCCTCCCACACCAGGCGCATGCCCTTGCCGCCCCCGCCGGAGGCGGCCTTGACCATGACCGGAAAGCCGATGTCGGTGGCCACACTGCGGGCCTCGTCGATATCATTGACGGTCCCGTCGGAACCCTCCACGATGGGGACCCCCGCTTCGGCCATCGTCTCTTTGGCCACCGACTTCTGGCTCATCAGCCGCATCGTCTCGGGGTCCGGCCCGATAAACTCGACGTCATTGTCGGCACAGATCTGACTGAACTCCGCGCTCTCCGACAGAAAGCCGTAGCCGGGGTGGATGGCGTCGGCGCCCGTCACCTCGGCGGCAGCGATGATGCGGTCCGGGCGCAAGTAGCTCTCCTTCGAGGTCGGCGGCCCGATGCACACGGCCTCGTCGGCAAACCGGACGTGGAGCGCCTCCCGATCCATCGTCGAGTAGACGGCGACCGTGTTGATCTTCATCTCGTGACAGGTGCGAATAATCCGCAGCGCAATCTCGCCGCGGTTGGCAATCAGGATCTTTTGGAGGTCACTCATGCGGGGTCGGAAGCAGGTTCGGCGTGCAGGCTCTCGGTCGGCGACTGGGGCGTGTTTGGGCGAAAGAGATGTATGTACGGAGGGTCACAATCCGTATTGCGCCGTATTGCGTATTTCGTAATGCGTACGGGGAACCGGCCTAGGATACGAAATACGGAATGCGCAATATCGCCTCCCAAAAGCGCCCCTCCGCTTCGGAATTGAAGCGACGACGGCCGACGCTCTTTTAGTCTTCCTCAATCACAAACAGCGGCTGGTCGAATTCGACGGGCTCGGCGTCTTCGACAAGGATTTCTTTGATCGTGCCGGAGGTCTCACACTCGATCTCGTTCATGAGCTTCATGGCCTCGATGATGCACAGCACATCCCCCTCCGCAACCGAGTCGCCGACCTCGACGAAGGCCTCCTCGTCGGGCGACGGCGCCTCGTAAAAGGTGCCGACGATGGGCGCCTTGACCACGTGCTCCTCTGCAGCCGTGTCGGACGCCGCGTCCGCTGCCTCCCCGCCGTCGGCGTCTCCGGTCGAGGCCGATGCGTCCTGTCCCGCCTCGTCGGCCGCTGCCTCCTGCTGCCCACCGCCGGACGGAGCGGCTTGCCCTCCGCTCGGCGCTCCCTGTCGCGGGGCCTGTTGCGGCGGCGCCTGCTGGGGCGGCGGCTGCGGCGGGCCGTAGGTCATCGGCGCCGAATAGCGCTGTTGGGCCGGCTGCATCACGACCTGCGGGCTGTTCTGCCGGATCGTGAGCTTGAAGTCGTCTTCTTCAATCTCAACCTCCGACACGTCGCTCTCGGCGACGAGGCGCAGCAGTTCTTGGATCTTCGAAAGCTTCATCGTCTGGTGGATGTCTTCAAAAGAACCTGCGGGCCCGCATCCCCTCCATCCCTCCGGCGCCGTATTCGGACCGATGCGGTGCTTGAACAAGCGGACTGCAAGTGGTCGGCGGGCGAGGCCTCCCTCCGACATTAGGAGGCCCTTCGAGCCCCCCGCTATACCGTCGGCCCCTCGGCCTCCGACACGCGCGTCTCGTACTCGCCCGTCTTCGTGTTGACGCGGATCACATCGCCCTCGTTGATGAAGAGCGGCACGTCGACGGTGGCGCCGCTCTGGAGCGTGGCGGGCTTGTCGCCGCCCTGTGCCGTGTCCCCCTTCACGCCCGGCGTGGTCTCAACAACCTCCAATTCCACCTTCAAGGGCATCTCCGTGCGGAGCGGCTCCTCGGTATCACTCCGGAAGAGAATATCCACACACCCCCCCTCCTTCAGGAACTCGCGTCCTTCGACCTGATCCGGTGGCATCGAGAATTGCTCGTAGTTCTCGTTGTCCATGAAGTGAAGGCCGTAGTCGTCCTCGTAGAGATACTGGTGCTCGCGCCGCTCCACACGCACCTCGTCAACCTCGGCCCCGGCCCGGAAGGTCTCCTCCACCTCGTGGCCGTCCTTTACGTTCTTGAGCGTCGTGCGCACGAACGCACCCCCCTTACCGGGCTTGACGTGCAGGAAGTCAGCGATCTCCCAGAGATCGTCCTTCCAGATGAACGTCATGCCGTTTCGGAAATCACTGGTGTCCGCCATACGGGTGTAGCGAGTCCATTCAAAAAGAACGGATGAACAATATATTGCGCCGCGGGCTGTGGTGTCAATGCCCTGCGCCGAGCCGGAAATACGGCCACAACATTTTATGTGAAAACCGGTGCGCCCGCATTGTTGCAGAACGCGGCCGCTCCCATTATTAATTCACGCCCGTAAGAGAGACGTAAATACGCCTTCAGAACCTGCTTTGTGAGCGGGGACGTCGCCGAGACATGGTGGGCGAAGCCGCAAAATGGTGCCCAGATGCAACCTAGGCACACTGGTGTGCCAGAGCGGAGCTACCAGGGAGGAGATCTCAGATCTCCAATGCAGAAGCCATTTTGCGCGAGATCCACAAAGTCGCAGCGCCCTGAGCAAGGAGATCCCAGATCTCCAGCGAAGAAGTACTCCTGGAGCGGCAGTGAACGTCTCGCCAAACAGGTTCCCAATCCTTGGTGCGAATGATTTTCATATTGCCAGAGAGGAGCCTATCATCCTTCTGCCAACTGAAGAAACTCGGCCTGATTGAGTAAAGTCATTCCGCCCTTCCGGGCGAGGCATTCTCTGATGACTCCGTAACAACTGGAAGAAGCAAAATTCCACAATCTGGATTGACACAACCAGGGTCCTATGTATGGTCTATTCTCACGAATCAGTGTGGCCTTGAGCAGCTAAACGGCTCGGGCGGGTTCCAATACGCCTGCTTATTTCATCGGCCAAATCCTTGAAATCCGCGTACGTGTCCTTTGCTGCTTGAGCGTGAGCCCCGATTGCACCATCCGCATACTTTAGCTTAAACATTGGCTTCCGGGCCTCTTGAGCCAATGGCATCAAACTCCGGTAATGCTTCAGCAAGGCAAGACAGTGATGATCGGATCTCACATCCACAGACTCATCAGGGAGCTCTTCTAATATTTCTTCTCTGTAGACATTAGGCATCCGTCCTATCCAGCGTCTGTATGCCTTCGCAGGCCTATCGAGACGAACCGAGTGTTGCTGAACGGTATAACCGACAGGTTGCATCTTTCCCTCCGGTAAAGAAAGATCTTGAGCCGGGTTCTTATTCAGACGGTCGTTCCATTGCTCCCTCCACTTTCGGAGTGTGGGCCCAAGATTCCGCATTCCCTTAATGGAGAAGAGATCAGGAGCGAGCGGAATTACAACGTAATCAGCAGCAATCAGAGCTGAACGATTGATTGCACCCAAATTGGGCCCCAGGTCCATGAGCACCAGATCGGCTTCATGTTGCCGAGCTGCCTGCTGCATGATGCGCCAGAAGGCAGACGCAACTCTGAATGCTCGTTCCTCTCCGTCCGCACACCTTGGCCAGGCGCCTGCCAACTGATCTTCGAATTTTGAGAGGGAAAGATCTCCCGATAGTAAAGCTAAGTTTTCGGAGAGAGAATCAGCTTCTATGTGTTCCAAAACCGGGTCCGCCACATCTCCTACTCCCCGAATCAGCGGCTGCACACATTCGTAGATCGTGTCTGCCTCATCTCCGTACTCAAAAACGACTGATTCGAGACGATCCTCCTTCAGAAACGTCGCCGTCAGGTTTGCCTGCGGGTCTAAATCTGCTGCCAACACCCGCCAGTCGTTGTCCGCATACATCCAAGCGAGGTGATATATAAGAGAAGTTTTTCCGACCCCTCCTTTATTATTGAAGAATGAGATTACGGGTGCACTCATGACTCTTTTCGGATCGTGACCAAGACACACGAGTCGTCGAGTGTAAACTCAGGCTTGGGATTGCCATTCTCCTTTAGAGCGCGTCGTGCTGTAGGAATTCCAGCTCCAAAACGCTGAACGTACCCCAAATTTTTCATCACTTCAGCAAGGTGTGGATTCCGATAGTCCGTGCCCCCCGGCTGTCCAAAATTTTCCTGCGTAACTTGTCCGAACGGACCACCAGGATTATTGATCTCGACTCGGTCGTTGAACCAAGTCACTCGAACTGGAGCACCTGTCGAATCGTGATCACGATGCAGTATAGCATTGCGAGCTAGCTGCTGCAATGCGGGAAGCGGATAATTCTGATCACGCTGTTCACGATCTTCCGAAACGAAATCCGACGCTGCCTCCAAGTGCGCACGCATTTTTTCATCCAGCCGTTCAAGCATTTCAGGGAGCGGACCATCTATTTCAGACTGATCTTTAATTGGATCATCGAGTTCGGTACCGTCTATGCGGAGAAATTGCACGTAGGCACCCGGCACATATCGTCTCGGATCGACCCCAACGGTAATCACTCCAAGAACAGTCGGAGTAAACTCGGGACCAGGAGTCGCAAACCGAGCTGAAGCCATTTTTTCCTCGATAGATCGTCCATTAGCATTATCTGAAGGAGAACCAATATTCAGAAGGTACTCTCTCTCGAATAGATCGAGAGCTAGCTCATTCAAATCTGCTGAAGGAAGCGGACGCAAATCGAAAGAAAGATCGTGAGCACGACGTTTTTCATTAAGACGCCGCTCTTCCTGGTCCGAAGCTACACCACGGCGCGGACCGACACGAATCCATACTTTTCCTTTATGGCGAACAGGAGGAGCATCTGAAGGCTTCACAATCACAACAGCAAGATCACATCCGTTTATCGTCTTCTTCTGAACAGTCATGGAGGGAAACGGCACGATGTTGCCGTTCGAACGAATGGCAGCCAGTTCTTGAAGATTTTCGTCGGTCGGAGAAAAATCACCTGCACAACTACCATCGTCCTCAACACCGACAAATAACACACCTGGCTCCTGATGGTCTGGAAGGTCATTGGCAAAGGCACATATGGCTTTGCTGATGGCACTCTTGTTTGAGAGTGACGCCTTACGTTCGACTCTATCTGACTCCTGATCGGACAGTAATTCAGAAAGCTCTTGATCCGTCGTGGTGTTGACCTGTTTTTACGAACCTCTACAATTGAAGAGAAAGAAGTGCGACTCCGCTACCGAAACGGCTTTTCTTTGCTCAACACGTCCGGCAGATCTGAGACGCCGAACGGTCCTTGCCGATAGCGAAACGGCTCGCCGTAAGTGGCCCCCACGCGGTAGCCGTAGGTCCGAGCGCGCGCCTCCACCCACTCAAAGAACTCAGGATTCGATACGAACGTCTCCGGCTCGTCCGTCTCCGGCTCGTAGTCCGGGTTGAAGAACTGCGACTTGAAGGCCTGCAGCGCGTCGATGCGCTGATCCCAAACCGACGTCACGTCCACCACGAGCGTGGGCTCAAACGGAATGGCCTGCATGTAGTGGAGCACATGGTGAGGCCGCCACGGCTCCTGCGCTTCGCCATCGGCCCCTTCCGTCTCAATCTCTTTCAGCCCGCTGTAGAAAAGGGCGTCGGTGGCCAGGTCCGCCGCATCGCTGTGATCCGGATGGCGCGTGTCCTCGGCGTTGACGAGCACGATGTCCGGCCGGTAGCGACGCACCACCTCAATCACACGCCGCTGGTTGGCCTTCGAATTCCGGATGTCGCCGTCCATCATCCCCAGATTCTCGCGGGCGGACAAGCTCATAATCTCCGACGCCCGGTCGGCCTCCTCCATCCGTAGCTCCGGGGTGCCGCGCGATCCGAGCTGTCCTTTCGTAAAGTCGACGATGCCTACGTCATATCCCTGCTGGGCGAGCAGGCACATCGTTCCGCCCGCACACAACTCCACGTCGTCGGGGTGAGCGGCAATAGCAAGCACGTCGAGCGTAGGCGTGTTGGACATGGTTGTAAGACGTTGAGTGGCAAAATACGACGTGGAATAATTTTGACGAGGACAAGCAAGACAGTTCCTAGAAATGCCCACGTTCCCATCCGCACTATTCCGTTTCGTACCGGTGTCAAACCACGATACGCGTTCCCTCCCGCTCGGGCCGGCGTCTTCGGACCCGTCGGACGTGCCCCCGGCCTCCAGGACTGTGCTCGCTCCCTCTACCGACGGGCCCGGCGGGACTATCGACAGGCCGGATGTCCGTACGGAAAAACGGACGAAGCGATGCTGGTCTGGCATTCCCTCTCCGATGATGCGTCCGGGCCGTCGCCCGTAACCGGGAAGAGCGAATCCGGACCGTCCTCTTCCCACTGCAGTGCTCCTCGTACCACTTCCGACCCATGATGTCCGGTTTTCCTCCAACGGGGGCGACAGGATCCGTCACACTGTACTTCCCATAACCTTCTAACTCTCAACCCCTTAACGTTTCCCGTTCGAGGAGAGGGCAGTTCGGCTTGACAAAATCAGCCGTCTACGGAATTCCGCCCTCCCCAATTGGAATCCGTATCAGCACCAATTTAGCTGGTGACGAAATTGACAATCTGACCGGGCACGAAAATCTCGCGCTGAACGGTCGCTCCTTCTAGGTGGCGCGCGACGTTCTCGTTCTCCTTGGCCGTCGCGATGACGTCCTTTTCTTCGGCGTCGGCGGACACCTCAATGGTGGCGCGCACGGTGCCGTCCACCTGCACGGGCATCTCCACCACCTCCTTGTGGAGCAGCGCTTCTTCGTATTCGGGCCAGTCGGCGTAGGCGAGGCTGTCGTCGTGCCCCAGCCGACGCCACAGCTCCTCGCAGAGGTGCGGGGCAAACGGGCTGAGCAACAGCACGAACGGCTCCGCAACGGCCTGCGGCACCGCGTCCCACTTGTTGGCCGCGTTCAGGAACTCCATCATCGCCGCGATGGCGGTGTTGAAGTTGAGGTGCTCGATGTCCTGCGTCACCTTCTTGATCGTCTGATGGAGTTCGCGGAGCTGGTCGCGGTCCGGCTCCTCGTCGGTCACGGTCGGCTCTCCGGTGTCGTCGTCCACCAGGAGTCGCCACACGCGATTGAGGAAGCGGTACACGCCCTCCACGTCGTCGGTGCTCCAGGGCTTGTCCTGCTCCAGCGGGCCCATAAACATCTCGTAGAGGCGGAGCGTGTCGGCCCCGTACTCGTCCACCACGTCGTCGGGATTGATGACGTTGCCGCGGCTCTTGCTCATCTTGTGGCTGCGGGCGTCGACCCGCACGTCCGGATCGTCGGCCAAAACGAACACGTCGCCGTCCTTCGTCACGTCGGTCTCGTCCACGTTCACGGTCTCTAGCTCGTCCCCCGTCCGGGTGTCCCCCCCCGCCGAACCCGGGTCGGCATCGACATGCGCGGCAGACACGAACGCCCCGTCGTCGGTCCGGTAGGCGGTGTATTCCTTCTCGCCCAGAATCATGCCCTGGTGAACGAGCGTCTGGAACGGCTCCTTCGTGGAGACGACCCCGGCGTCGTAGAGCACCTTGTGCCAGAACCGGGCGTAGAGCAGGTGCAGGACCGCGTGCTCCGACCCGCCTACGTAGAGATCGACCGGCATCCAGTACTGCTCCTTCTCCGGATCGACCGGCAACTCGTCGTTGTCGGGATCGATGAAGCGGAGGTAGTACCAGCACGAGCCCGCCCACTGCGGCATCGTGTTGGTCTCGCGGATGACGGGCTCGCCGGTCTCCGGGTCGGTGGTCTCCACCCAGTCGTCGATGGTGGCCAGCGGCCCCTCGGGCGTGCCGCTCGGCTCAAACACGTCGAGGTCCGGCAGCGTCACCGGAAGCTCGTCCTCCGGCACCGGCTTGTCCTCGCCGTCCTCTGTAAATACGATGGGAAACGGCTCGCCCCAGTAGCGCTGACGGCTAAAGAGCCAGTCGCGGAGCTGGTAGTTGACCTGGTGCTCGCCCTCCCCCTCGGCCTCCAGCCACTCGACGATGCGGTCCTTCGCGTCCGCCTTGTCGAGACCGTTGAGGTCCACCTCGTCGTTGGCCGAGTTGACGTGCGGGCCGTCGTCGGTGTAGGCGGCCTCCTCGATGTCGCCACCCTCTACGACCTCCCGAATCGGCAGGTCGAACTCCTGTGCAAAGGCGTAGTCCCGTTCGTCGTGGGCCGGCACCGCCATGATGGCGCCGGTGCCGTAGGAGGCCAGCACGTAGTCGGCCACCCAGACGGGAATCTCCTCGCCGGTCGCGGGATTGACGGCGTAGCCGCCCGTAAAGACGCCCGTCTTTTCATCCTGCTGTCGCTCCACGTCGCTCTTCTGAAGCGCCTCCTCCCGGTACGCCTCGACGGCCTCCCGCTGCTCGTCAGTCGTAATCTCGTCGACGAGGTCGTGCTCGGGCGCCAGGACCATGTAGGTGGCGCCGAAGAGGGTGTCGGGACGCGTGGTGTAGACCTTCAGCGAATCGTCGACGTCCACAAGGTCGAAGTAGATGTTGGCCCCCTCCGACCGGCCGATCCAGTTGCGCTGCATCTCCTTCGTGCTCTCCGGCCAGTCGAGGTCGTCGAGCCCCTCCAGCAGGCGGTCGGCGTACTCGGTAATCTTGAGCACCCACTGGCGCATCGGCACGCGCTTGCAGGGATACCCGCCGCGCTCGCTCTTGCCGTCGATAACCTCCTCGTCGGCCAGGACGGTGCCCAGCTCTTCGCACCACCACACCCGCTCCTCCGACTGGTAGGCAAGCCCTTGCTCGTAGAGCTGGAGAAAGATCCACTGCGTCCACTTGTAGTAGTCCGGATCCGTGGTGTTGATCTCCCGCTGCCAGTCGTAGGAGAAGCCCAGGCGTTTGAGCTGCCGCTTGAACTGGGCGATGTTTTCCTTCGTCGTCTTCCGCGGGTGGGTGTTCGTCTTCATCGCGTACTGCTCGGCCGGCAGGCCGAAGGCGTCCCACCCCATCGGGTGCAGCACGTGGACGCCCTGCATGCGCTTGTAGCGAGCCACGATGTCGGTGGCCGTGTAGCCCTCCGGGTGCCCCACGTGCAGGCCCGACCCGCTGGGGTACGGAAACATGTCGAGCACGTACACCTTCTCCTCCTCTTCCGGCACCTCGTCCGGGGTTCGAAAGGTCTGGTGCTCCTCCCAGTAGTCCTGCCACCTGGGCTCGATGTCGTCAAACGGATAGGCCATAGTAGAATCAGCGTTGGACAATCAAAGCAAAGCGCTGGGGCACCGGCGCGACACACAGACGTATTACAGCCTCCTTCCCCAAACGGAGAATGTAATCTCTCTCCCCATGACGGATCAGCAACGCCCGCGCGCTCATCCCCACGCACGCGCTCAGAGCGGGGCGGCAAGACGATCGGCAGCCGAGTCTCCTGCGTCCGATGCAGTTCCTCGGGCCCGACTCCTCATAGTAGGACAGCTCGTGTTGCGGGTTACGGGGTATACGTTGAGGGCTTCACTCTATGCGGCCTCGTCGCTCTTCCCCTTTCCATCCCCTGCCGTGATACAGGTGAATTCGGGAGACGAGGGATAATGCGCAACCCACAACCTACAACTCGCAGCTTACGGTAGGATATCGACGCGCCGGTCGCCTCTCCACTCTCACCCTCAAAATTCAATCGTTCTATGCCCGACGTTCAGACGCCCGACCTTCAGTCCACTCTTAAATCGGCCGAGACGATTGCCGTTGTGGGCTGCTCGGCCACCCCGGCGCGCACGAGCCACAAGATTGCCCGCTACATGCAGGAACGCGGCTACCGCATCGTGCCGGTCAATCCCAACTACGACGAGGTGCTGGGCGAACCGTGCCATCCCGACCTTCCCAGCATCCCTGCGCGCATAGCCATTGACATCGTCAACATCTTTCGTGCGCCCGAGCACACCGCGGACATGGTGCGCACCGCCGTTGAACGGGCCGAGGATACGGAACAGGCAGACGCGTCTGCCAAACCGGTGATCTGGACGCAGCGGGGGGTGTCGAGTCCGGAGGCCGAGCAACTGGCCGCGGACGCCGGCCTGCCCTATGTGCGCAACCGGTGCATCAAAGTGATGTACGATCAGCTTCTCGGATGATCTCTCGCTCTGCGTGGGGAGAGCGGAGCACAGGCGCGTGTGTTCGTCAATCGCCGCCGGTGTCTTTGCCCGCCTCGGACGGGGACGGAAGCAGTGCTCCGACGTCGATCGACAGCGTGTCGTTGAAGGGGAGACGCACCGTATCCGTCCGGTCCAGGGTGCGGCGCTCGCGGTACTCGTCGGCGGCGGGCCGCCGGTAGCACTCCAGCGTGTGATTCTGAAGGTTGATAATCCAGTATGCCGGGACATCGTTCGAGGCGTAGCAGGCACACCTTTCCGTGCGGTCATACGCCAGCGTGGTGTCCGACACCTCGATCACGAGCGGCACCTCGTCCGGCTCCTGATTGAGCAAATCATCGGGAGCACCCTCCAAAATGGCGATGTCAGGCTCTGGAACGTTTCGACAATCGAGCGGAAGCGTGGCCTGCGTCTGCACCCAATAGGCCCGTTCGTCGAGCCGCTTCTGGAACTGCTGGTCGACTTTTCCAACGGCAGCGCGATGAGGGGCGTTTTGAGCGGTCATCTCGACGAGATAGCCATTGATCAGCTCCGTACGGTCCGTGGGGCCCAGCACCCCGCTGTCAATCATGCGGAAGTACTCCTCCTGCGTAAACCGACGCGGACGTACGGCCGACGGAGCCGTTGTGTCCGTGGACGGCGGCGATGGGGGAGCGATGCGGGTCATACCGGACCGAACGAACTGTTCGTCACCAACGAGCATGGATATGCTTGAATGACCGTTCCCACAGGTGGGTCCGTTTCGGCCCCGGTCCTCAACAAACAACCCCTCCTCGTCCCCCGACCGAGACGGGGAGCGGTGAGGAGGGGTGCTACGCCCCTTTCATACTCCCGTGTGCGCCACGGAGTTGCAAGCCCGATTTCGCAGCCCCCCGGTTCGGTCCCTCTTCTGCTCGCGCCGGCCGGCATTCTTGACTCCCATATCTCTTTCGTGCTCATTTGTTTACGGCGGTTCGCAGCCCTCCCCCGGATTTCGGGACCGATTCCGGTTGGCGAACGCAGTCGCATGTTCAATTTACTCCCTTCCCGTCTTTGCATTGGGAGTCGGATCGGCTCGCCCGACGTTCGTTTTCGAAATACAAGGCCTCTACAGCACCAGCGGATCCTCGAAATCCATGGTGTCGTCCGGTCCCCACGTTTCGATGGTGTCGTCGGTGGGCTGGGCGAGGCGGTAGACCCGAAGGCTGTCCTCGTCCTCCTCGATGATCGCCGTCAGGTCGTCTATCAGCTCCTCGTACTGGCTCCGCGAAATGGTGCACTCGAACACCGACTGCTGTACGCGCTGGCCGTAGTTGGTGCAGGCCTGGGCCACGTGCCGGAGGCGACGGCGCCCGGCGGCATCGGTGGTCGAGACATCGTAGGCCACAAGCACATCCATGGGACAGCGCTGGGGGTTAGCGAAGCAAATAGGGGACGTAGTCGTCGAGGTCGCCGCGGAGGTGACGGGCCAACAGTCGCGCCTGGGCGTGTGGCAGAAGGCCGCGCTCGATCTCCTGATCGAGCATAGGATGCGTGATGGGTTCCTGCTTGCGTTCCTGATAGGCCACGATCACCGTTTCACGTCCCTCGTCATTCAGGAGCACCGCTCCGCCGTCTCGTTCTCGGAAATCGTCAGGGGTCAGTTGGCGTCGGTTGATCAGCGTGAGGGCAAGCCGGTCGGCCAGCGGGGCGCGCAGTTCCTCCATGAGGTCGAGCCCCAGCGACGGACGCCCGGGCCGGTCGGTGTGCAAAAATCCGACCTGCGGGTCGAGGCCGACGCCCTCGGCGGCCGCCTCGCAATCGTTGCAGAGCAGCGTGTAGAGGAACGACAGCACCGCGTTCATGCGGCTCCGCGGGGGGCGGCGCGTGCGCTCCTCCAGCGCAAAGGCCTCCTGCTGCTGCCGAACCTGGTGGGTGAACACGTCGAAGTATGTTTTGGCGGCCGTTCCTTCGTGCCCGCGCACCCCGTCGAGCGTCGCTTCCTTCTCCAGCAGTCGCAGCGTTCCGGCAAGGTCCTGCTTGGCCGCGTCGAGGGCGTCCCCAGCGGATCCGTTCGTCCGGCGAGCCGCCCGCACCACGAGGCGACGGCTGTTTTTCACCTTGCCGGCCACGACGGCGCGGGCGATCTCGCGGGCGGTATCCGGGTCCTCCGACGCCTCAAACTGGGCTTTGCGAAGCAGCACGTTGCCCGTCTGCGGCCCTTCCACCCGGGCCCGGAAGCGGCCGGTGCGCGTGAGAAAGACAACCGCCCGCCCGTCGTCGGTACAGCGGGCCATGAGGGCCGGAGACACCAGGATGTTGCCAAAGGCCACGATGGCGCCGAGGTGGTGGAGGGGAATCTGGGCCTCGGTCTCGCCGTCCACCTCCATGCGCACGGTGTCGTGATCGAGGTGCAGGTAGGCGCCCCCGGTGGTGACGTAGAGGGTGTTGAGCAACTGGCGCACAGCACTGTCGAATGTCGATGTTCGAGTGTCGAAATGAGGGGCGTCCCGGCCGTCCGGTCGTCATTCCTCCGCGGTGAAGAGACGGTCGGCTTCGCGGCGTTGACGGTGCTCGGCGTCCACGGCGTCGGGCATGCACACCCGCTGCAGCGAGCACGGCGGGCACCGGTCGTCGTTGACGGGCGGCGGCACCCGTTGCTCGCGGAGCTGGGCGCGCACGGCCCCGATCACCTCGCGCGTGTCGGCCCGCAGGGGCGGGTCAAAGGTCACCTCCTGCCGCCGATTCGAGCCGGTGTGATACAGGGCTCCGGTGCTCACCGCTCGGCCCGTCATTTCCTCCAGACACAGGGCCTGCGCGCAGAGCTGGATGCGTCCCGAGTCGTGCCGGCGTTGTTCGCCGTGCTTGTATTCGATCGGGAACGGGGCATCGTCGTGAAATTCCACCACGTCGGCCCGCCCGGTGAGGCCCAGTTCCTCCGAGTACAGCGGAAGGGCCCGCTCGACGCGCCCGTCGTCCCGGAGTTCCGTCTCCGGCTCGTCGGCGCGCCGGTGATCGCGATTGCCACGCAGGGTGTACACGTTTTCCTCGTAGCTCTGCTCGACGTGGATAAGCGCGCACTGCCGCGGGCAGTAGGCGTAGTGCTCTAGCAACCTGTTGCGCATTGACGGTCGAGTACTCATCCGGCAAATTTCCTGGGCCGAAATGCATTCATTGGGCGAACGTTTTTTCCCAATCGCTGATTAGACGAAAACAGGTCTACCGTAATTCGAAGAGAGAACAAAGGGGGATCTATGCGCAACAGCCTGCTAGCGCCGAGATCATGAGGCGAGGCTGAGACGCGTCGGGCACGAGTCGCGTGGCATGAGCCGTTTCGAAAGGGCTGATCGAAGATTCAAAGGTGCGCGTTCGGCCGGCGTCGTAGTCGTAGGCTCCGATCACCGAAGCAGGCTCCGGTCGTCGAATGGTAGGCCCTGGTTGCCAGACAGAGCCGAGTACATCGTGAGCAAATCTCTGCGTCGGTCCGGCGGCTCGGCGCTACCGGTTGCCAATCGGGCAGGCTCCGGTCGCCGAACGGAGCCGTGCATCCGGTGCACAGATGCACGGCCAGCGCACAGATGCACGGCGCCGACCGGGTCCCCGACGCTCCCAATGACCACACAGGCCGGCACCGGTTGCCGAGCGGGACTGGGGTCCTGTCAAACGAGTGTGCTGCGTCGGTCTGGCAGCCCGACGCTACCGGTTGCAATCGGGTAGGCTCCGGTCGCCGAACGGAGCCATGCATCCCCGAAAAGCGCCACACCGGCCTGAATGTACCGCTCGCATCGAACGGCGCCTCGGCCTACTGAGGACTTGACGATTCTTTTGAGGCGAGCCACGATCCGTACAGCCACTGCTCCGGCGTCTCGACCAGTCCCGCTTTGACGGGATTGTGTCGTATGTACGCAGCGATCCGTTCATCCTCTCGCGGCGAGCGCGACCAGTGGTCGAACCATTCGCGCTGCCAAAAACGCTCTCCGCTCCGATTCAGAAGATCGGTTGCCTGCCGTCCCGTCCAGCGCTTGAAGTCGATCAGGGTTTTCATCAGTCGTCCGTCTCGAAGCTGGAAAAAGAGGTGCATGTGATTGGGCATGATCACGTACTCCATCATTTTCCACTCGTCTCGGCTCTCCCGGAAAGCAATTGCCTCCACCAGCATGTCCGCAATCTCCGGCTGCGTGAGCTCCCCCTCCCCTCCACACCGGTCGAGGATCTGCTCAATATCCCCGAAGACTGACCGGGTCGTCTCAACACCTGCCTCCTGCCGTCGGGCTCGGTTCTGCAGCTGCTCGACGACAGGATCGGGGAGACTGCCGGCCTGTCGAATCGTGACAAGGTACCGGCCCTCCGACACCTCCCAGTGCGGCAGAATATTGCCCCGGTGAAACGCAATGGTTTGTGGATCTCGCCTCACGTTTTCGAAACGTCGGTTTGCAGTCAAAATAGTCGCCGAACGGAGCCACTCGCAGGCCGGGTCATTCTCTGCGTCGGTCCGGCGGCCCGACGCTACTCGGGGGACGGCCCCCCCGTTTCGGGAAGGAGATCGCGCACCGTCAGGGTCTCGCCGTCCTGCGTCGGCAGCGTCACCGTCTCGGCGTCGGAGCGGGTCGAGTGCTCCCGGTACCGGTCGTCGCCGGGATCCGAATAGACCTCCAGCTCCCGAGCGGTGAGATTCACGATCCAGTACACTGGAACCTCGGCCTGAGTGTAGAGCTCCTGTTTGACGGTTCGATCGTGCTCCAGCGACGTGTCGGCCACCTCCACAACGAGTGCGGCCGGCAGCTCTCCCTGCATCAAGTCGTCGGGGGTCCCGCGAAGAACGGCCACGTCCGGCTCCGGCACATTGTGATCGTCGAGCGGGAGGGTCGACTGGGGCTGCACGGCATACCGCTCCGGGTCCAGCGCCTCAACGAGCATCCGGTTGAGTTTCATGATGGCGGCTCGGTGCGGAGTATTTTCGGGACTCATCTCGACAATCTGGCCGTGAATGAGCTCAACGGGATCGTCCTCCGTCAGAATGCCGACCTCCGCCATGCGAAGATACTCGTCGCGGGTAAACGAACGGGGCCGGGTCGTCGGAGCGGACCGGGAAGACGCGACGGTGGATTCAGCCATGGGACGGGGAGGATTGGGAAACGGAATGGAGATCTGTAAACGCCAACCGGACCGACTGGGATTCACACTCGCCCGTCAGCCCAGTACGCGGGTGAGCGTCACGCCCTCGGGGAGGTCGGCGTCGTCGATAGACACGGCGTAGTGCCCAAATTCGCGGGGCGCCTCCACATCGGCGTCCTTCTCGGCCTCGACCCGATCAAGCAGCGTGTGGGCCGGGGCGTTGCCGAGCGGGTTGTCGTGGCTGAAGACGTAGAGGCCGCGCAGCGCCATGAAGCCGCGGGAGGCGGACCGGTCCAGTTCCCAGCCCATCTGCAGGGCGTTCCAAAAGAGGGACAGGTCCTCGCTGACGAACCCGACCATGCTGTTTATGAATCGGTCGAGTCCGCTCGAAGCCACGACGGTGGACGAACTCGGATACGATCCGCAACATCCCTTCACGGATGACGACATCACGATCCGCAATCCAACGGTCGGTGCTCAGGCCCAAATGCGATACAACGTCACCGAACGGTGGACGTCACAGACCGCTGTCTCCTTCAGTTCAGCGTCTTCGGAGGGGTATTATTCATACCTTTGGGACGGAGCCAAATCGGAAGACACGTTCAGTCGCTTCGTCAGTGAGCAGGATGAAACCACGACTGGAACTGCCGTGCAGCAGAATTTGATCGGGGACGTTTCGATTCTCGGTACCGACAACGACGTGGTTGCGGGCATCGAATTTTTCCACGACCGCGTTTCCAATCAAAACTCCGGATTTAGGGGGGCTGGCCAGGAGACTGTTCCCAGCTCCGGATCCTCGAATTTGTCGGAGTCGGACATCGAATCCGCGCTTGAGGGCGTTTCCCGGAACGATCAGACGACGAAGCAGAGCCGATACAGTGCCTACGCGTCGGACGTCGTCACTATCATTCCGGAGTTGTCCGTGATGGCGAGTCTCCGACTCGACCACTTTGCCCAAGAAGGCGACGTGTCAACGGATGAAGACGACTACAACCAGACGACCCTGTCGCCCAAGTTCGGTGTCATCGTGAAGCCGCTTCCCGATCGGGTTTCGATTTTTGGGAACTACATGAACGGCTTCCAGAATGTCGAGCCTCAAACAGAAGAGGGAAAAACAAAGACGTTTGAGCCGGAGCGTGCCAACCAGTGGGAGGTGGGCGTGAAGACGAAACTCTTCGATGATCGGCTCGAAACGACGCTCAGCTACTACGACATCACTGTGTCGAACAAGGTCCGGTCGTCTCCGGACAATCCCGATGTGAGCATCCAGGACGGCGAGGTGCAAAGCCGAGGGGTGGAGCTGAGCACAACGGCTGCTCCCGTCGAAGGACTCCAGATTATTGCGGGATACAGCTACAATGACAGCAAGAACAAAAAAACGGATGCGGACTTTCAGGGGCGCCGTCCGGAAGAAGCTGGCCCGAAGTATCTTGTAAACGGCTGGGCGCGCTATCGCTTTTCGGAAGGCCTGCTCGATGGCTTCGGGATTGGATTCGGCGGCAACTACGCCAGCGAAAACGTCATCATGAATCAGGAGGATACGGGGCAGTTTGCCCTCGACTCCTACACGGTGTTCAATGCCTCCGTCTCATACGAAACTGGTTCCTACCGGATCGACCTGAAGGTGGATAATCTGACCGACAAGGAATACTACAAGGGCTGGAAAACGGTCAACCCGCAGGCCCCGCGCAGCGTGAAGGCGAGTGCGTCGTACTCCTTCTAACCCCCTCCGACTGCTCCTCCCTCGGCCTTGCTCTTCTACAGATCTACTATCGCGGCATGCAGTCTCCCATCGCACGTACGGTCGTGGTGATCGCGACCGTACTCAGTATCACAATCCTCCCCGCCCACGCCCAGCAAGGCACAATTACGGGCACGGTGACCACCGGGGCCGACGCCGAAAAGCCCCTTTCCTCCGTCAACGTCGGCATCGTGGACACCCCGTACGGAGCCGCCAGCGGCGAGAACGGCCGCTTCCGGATTTCCGACGTGCCGGTCGGCACGTACACGGTCAAGACCAGCCTCGTCGGCTACTCCAACGTGGAGCACGAGGTGCAGGTGCGCACCGGCGAGACGACCCCCCTCAAGATTCGGCTCTCCCAGAAATCCGTCGAACTGAGCGGCATTACCGTGACGGGACGACAGGGCGGCTACGTGCCCGAAGAGGTCACGAGCGCCACCAAGATCGGCGCACCGCTGTCGGAGACGCCGCAGTCCGTCTCGGTCGTCACGCGCGACCGGCTGGCCGCGCTGAGCATCGACCGGGTGTCAGAGGCCCTTCGCTACACGTCCGGCACGCAAGGAGAAACGTTCGGCTTCGAACCGCGCACCTTTTTCTTCCGCTTCCGGGGGTTTGACAACACAAGCAACGGCCTCTACCGAGACGGCTTACAACTCCGCACGGCGACGAACCGACTTGGCTACGACCCCGAGCCCTATGCGTCGGAACGGATTGAGGTGCCGAAGGGCCCCGCCTCCGTTCTGTACGGCGCCGGCAGTCCGGGCGGGCTCGTCGACTTCGTCTCCAAGACGCCCACACAGGAGCCGTTCGGGGAAGTGATTGCGGAGGCTGCTTCACACAATCACTTTCAGGGCAAGGCGGACGTGAGCGGCCCCATCGACGACGACGGCACGTTCTCGTACCGACTCATCGGTGTCGCTCGGGAGGCCAACACGCAGGTCAACAACGTTCCGTACAACCGCCTCTTCGTCGCTCCGTCCCTCAGCTGGCGTCCCTCCGACGCCACCGCGCTCACGCTGCTCGGGCGCTACCAGCAGGACGAGACGCGCTCCTCCCAGCGGCTGCCGGTTCAGGGCACGCTGGACTCCAATCCCAACGGCGACCTCCCCGTGGACCGGTTTCTGGGAGAACCGGACTTCGGCGAATACGACCGTCAACAGTGGTCCATCGGCTCCCTTTTCTCCCACGAGCTCAACGACGCGTGGTCGATCACACAGAAGACCCGCTACTACTCGATCGACATCGACGACAAGAGCGTGTTTGGGGACAGAAGGAATGGACTCGACTCCCGAGAGCGCCTTCTACAACGATCGGCCTTTAAAAACTTCCCTCACCTGGATGGGGTAGCAACAGACAACCAAGTGCGATACGAAGGAGAAACCGGCGTCGTCAACCACACGGTACTGGCGGGACTGGACGTGCAGTGGCTCCGACTGACTCGGAACGAACGGTTCGGGGGCAAAAGGGCCGGTGTGCCGACTATCGATGTCTTCGCCCCCACCTCCGGAAACGACATCCCGCCGAGTCTGCGCCCAACACGAGATAGCAAAACGACGCAGCGGCAACTCGGCGTTTACCTCCAGGACCAGTTCCGCTTTCAGAACTGGATCGCCACCCTGAACGGACGCGTCGACTGGGCAACGACCGATCAGGATACTCTTACCAGTCTGCCCGGACAGGGTGAGTTTGAGGTTGACGACAGGGAGTTCAGCGGACGCGTCGGACTCGTCTACGACTCGGAGATCGGCCTCAACCCCTATGCGAGTTACTCGCAATCCTTCTTGCCGGTAATCGGCCAGGATCCGGACGGCAATCCGTTTGAGCCGGAGACCGGCGGGCAGTGGGAGGCCGGGCTGAAATATCAGCCGCCGCAGGTGAACGGCTCGATCCGAGTATCCCTGTACGACCTTACCCGCGAGAACCTTACGCAGTTCGATCCGTCGGTGGACGCAAGAGGTGCTCAGGTTCAAACCGGCGAGGCGAACCCGCAGGGCATTGAGGTCGAGGGATTGGCCAGTCTCGACTTTGGGCTGGACGTGCGGACCAGTCTTACCCTCCAAGACGTGGAGATTACCGAGAGTGCCGTTCCAGCTGAAGAAGGAGAGCGTCCCAAGCAGGTTCGTGAACGCATGGCCTCACTCTGGGCCGACTACACACTGCAGAGCGGTGTGCTGCAAAACGTTGGAATCGGTGCCGGCGTGCGACACCTCGGCGACAGTTACGGCAATGTGCCCAACACCTTGAAAGCTCCGAGCGTGACCCTCGTGGACGCGACGGTCCACTACGACTGGCAGGGGCTTCGGCGTCAGGTGAATGCAGACAATCTGTTTGACGATGAGTACGTGGCCTCGACGTTCTCCCGCAGTGCCCAGAACTATGCCGCCTGCGGCCCGACCCGCACGGTCACGGCCCGCCTCCGCTACCGCTGGTAATCTCGTCGTGGAACGGTCTTTCGGTGACTCGCAATATGGCGGTATGATCATCACGACGTTCAGCCTTACGTATCTCGGCGCTGCGCTCTGCTACGTCGCCTCTCCCGCATCTGCGCCGGTCGCCACACCGGTGCACGACACAGTGCCCCCCCTTGGCCTCCGTCTGGGGGGCCTGGGCCTGCTTGCCCTAAGCCTCGCGGGCGCCATGGTGTCGAGCCCGGTTGGCGAGGGTCTACTGGTCTGGGGGGCGATGATGATGGCGGCATGCTCCGTGCTCGTGATCGCCGCGCCCCTGCTGAACCGATTCGTCCCGATCACCAGTATCCTCGCCGCTGGACGTGCCGTCCTCGGCCTCTTCCTGTAGCCGTGACTCCTACAATCGACCTCTTCCGATGAAGCACGACTGGACGACCGTCGAGGCGTGGGGCCGCACGAGTGCCGCTCTGCTCGCGAGCACGGCGCTGTCCCTGGCCTTCTGCGTCATTCTCGTTACGGGCCTCCCTCCCACCCGAGACGTAGGTCTCGCCCTCGGCGTTCTGGGCGGCTTCCCGGTGTGGGTCGGGGCGGCCTGCTACGCCGTGTTGTCCCGAACCGCGGGACGTGCCTGGATGGTGCTACTCAGCGCGACAACGCTGCTCGGCGGATGGGCTGTGCTTTCACTTTCTTTCCAGTAGTTTGCTTGCGGAGTCGATGCCAAAACTGCCGTCTCGGGCCTACACCCTACTGTGGGACGCCCACTCCGCCGCGGGCATCGTGATTGGGCTCGCCCTGTTCGTCCTCTTTGCAACGGGCGCCCTCCTGCTCTTTCGCGGCGAGGTGCGGCAGTGGGAGGAACCGGAACTGCGGCCCACGTCCGGCGGGCAACAGTCGCTCACGGCCCTGACGACGCCGGTGCTGGACTCGCTCGGCCGAGGCGACGCGCTGCCCTCCTACGTGTACGCCACCCTCCCCGAGAGTGCCGACGACAACCTGTACGTCCACGCCTCCGGCGGCACCGTCGGTCCTTCCCACAACACGTGGGTAGATACGCGCACCGGGGCCTGGGTGGGCAATCCGAATGAGGGCGCCCTCACCCAAACCCTCTACCACCTCCACTTCTTCTTCCAGTTCGGGAAATGGGGCCTGCACCTCGCGGGCCTGATCGGTCTGTTCGGCCTCCTGGCCGTGACGACCGGCACGCTCGTCCACGTCAACCGGCTCGTGAAGGACTTCTTCCTGTTCCGCCCCACCAAGAGCCTGCGCGTCGCCTGGGCCGACGGCCACAAGGTGCTGGGCACCATCGGCCTTCCGTTCCAAACGATGTACGTATTCACGGGCGCCTACTTTGGCCTCGTGGGGCTCATCGCGATGCTGTACGCGCCCCTACTGTTCGACGGCAACACGGAGACGTTTTACCGCAAGGCGGGCTACTACGCTCCGACGGTCCAGGTGGACTCGGCGCAGGCTGCCCCCGACGAACGTCCGCAGCTGGGCCGCCTCGTCGCCCGCGCCGATCAGACGTGGGACGACTTTGTCCCGGAAACCGTGGTCGCCACCGGCCTGGGCACCCCGACCACCCGGATTGAGGTGGTGGGCCGCACGGAGGGCCCCGTCTTCGGCGGCACCGGGGCCGTCGTCTTTCACGGGCAGACGGGCGAGGTACTGCTCCAGCAGCCGCCGAGCGAGGCGGGGGCGCTCAACGAGGCCGTGCAGAGCATGGAAACGCTCCACTTCGCGGCGTTCGGCGGCCTTGCGCTTAAGATCCTGTTCTTCCTGCTGGCCATTGCTTCCTGCGGCGTCATCCTCACCGGCAACCTGACGTGGCTGGAGGTGCGCCGCGGGCAGGACCGCTGGATCAACCGGGTGCTGGCGCGTCTCACGGCGGGGGCGGCGACGGGACTGCTCCTCGCCCTCGCGGTGCTCTTCCTGGCGGATCGCTGGCTCACACCGTTTGTGGACAATCCCGACGGCTGGACCGACATCGCCTTCTTCGGCGCGTGGGGACTCGCGGTCGCATACGCGCTACTGCAATCGCGCGTCGCCCGCACCCACCGCAGTCTTCTCGGGCTCGGTGGCCTCCTGTGTCTCCTCGTGCCGCTTGCCAACGGCGTGACCACCGGCGCCTGGCCGTGGACGACCTGGGCCGCCGGGCAGTGGGCCGTGCTGGGCATCGACATCGGGGCCGTCGTGTGCGGCCTCGCAGCACTCGGCACGGCCACCTGTGTGTACGTGGACCCGGCGCCGACCGACGACCCTGCCTCTCGGTCCGACGCTCCCGCCACAAACAGTGTTGTGTCCAGGCCCGGCCCCGTCTCGGCCACACGCGAATAATCGAACACGATACCGAATGCCCAGAAACTCGGGGCAGCCTCGGCGTCCCCCCCAACACACTCTTTTCCATCGATACGACGGACCATGATCAATCGTCTTTCCTCCCTCGCGTTTGCCTTCACGCTCGCCATTGGTGCCGCTGCGCCGATGACGGCCCTCGCTCAGGAAGCGATTCTCGGCGAAGAAACCGTCTCGCCGGGCATCCAGCTTACGTTCGAAGCGGCGCCGGCCGACGACGTAACGCCCTACGACCAGAATCTTTCGGAAGACGCCACCGACGTGCACCTGGAAGTGCTGGTCGGGTGGAGCGAGGACTCCTCGGCCGAGGTGCCGGAGGGCGTCACCCGCGGCGGCTTCGTCGGCTACCTCACGTTCTTTGCGACGATAACGAACGAAGAGACCGGTCGAAAGAAGAAGGTCGACTTCATTCCCCACCTCACCCTGGGCGACGCCATGCACTATGCGCGCAACATCTCGCTGCCGGGCGATCCGGAAGCGTCGTACACCGTCACGGTGGCCGTGCACCCACCGGACGAGACGGAGGTGGCGTTCCACGAAAGCTGGCGTGAGGCCCACGGCACCCCCCTCTTCGAAGCGCAACGCTTCACGTACGAGGGACTGGATCTGGCCGACGTCGCCGCCGCAACGCGCAATTAGGGGCTGTTCGACGGTCGGGGAATGGGCGGCGATGGCGAGGGGGCGGGTCGTGCCGCCCCCTCCTCGTCGGTGCCAACACCTACTCTGTCGACGGGCCGGTCTGCTCCTCAATCCAGGTGGCGATAATTTCGATTGCCTTGGGAGCAAAAGTCTCTTCGATCTGCCCGTATTCGTCGGGAGCGCCCGTCTCGGCCGTCTGGAAGAGGTGATTGAGCCCCTTCAGGGTGCGCACCGTCACATCCGAATTGTCGTCGGCATTCAGCGCCTCGGCGATGGCCGCCTGGTTGGTATCCGGGGCCACCTGCTGGTCCTTACTCCCCGCCAGCGCCAGCACCGGCACGTCCACCGTCCGCAGTGTCGGTCGCGGGTCGTGGGTGACAAAGAACCGCAGCCACGGATCCATCAGGCGCTCCACCTCGCTGTTGATCGCCTGCTCCCCGCTGATGCCTCGGGACTGGACCATGACCTTCTTCAACTGGCTCACGGTCTCGGCAGAGTCGGTGTCCTGCTGCAGAATCTTGAAGATGCGCTTCTGGGTCCCCTTCTGCAACGACCGGATCCGACGGTTCCCTCCCCGCGCACGTATGCGACGGTCGAGCTGATCGGCGAGAATAACATCGCCCGGCAGGCCCGGTGCCGCCAGCAGCACAAGAAACGACACGTGATCGGACTGGGGGGCGACCATCGGCGCAATGAGTCCCCCCTCGCTATGCCCAATTATCCCAATCTCGTTTTCCGCTACTTCGGGCCGCTCCGAAAGGGCTTCAACAGCAGCAACCACGTCTGTCGCGAAGTCGGCGGTCGTTGCCCCCTCCTGTGAGCCGCCGGACGCCCCGACGCCCCGCTCGTCGAACCGGAGCACCGCCATTCCGCGACGCGTCAAGGCGTCGGCCAACACAAGAAACGGCTTGTGGCCCATGAGGGCGGCGTTGCGATTGCTCGGCCCGGACCCGGCCACCAGCACGGTCCCCGGCACCGGTCCTTCCGCATCGGCGGGGTACGTGAGAGTGCCGTTCAGCGTGATGCCCGCTTCCTCGTTGCGAAAGGCTACTGTCGTGCTCTTGTACGGGTACGGCAACGACGGCTCCTGCGGGCGTCGTACAACGGGCGGCTCGTCGGTCGACTTCAGCGTGAGCGGCAGTCGCCTCCCGCCTTGCACCCACACACCCTCTACGGCCTGTATACTATCCTTGTACACCCCCACGTACGCCCCGGCAATCGATGGAATCCGAAGGCGCAGGGTATCCTCACTGACAAGCACCTGGCTGATCGGAATGTCAGTCGCGCCCTGGTCTGGGCTGTCCATCGTGCCCGTCAGGTCGCCCTGGGCGTCGGTCTGTAGCCGAAAGACGACCCGCAGCTCGGTCTGCCCAAGCGAGATGGCCCCTACCCAGTTGCTCGCGAAGCGCGTCGTGTCCGGGTCGGGCGTTGTCTGTGCCCGGGCGGTATTGGAGAGCGCTCCGAGCACGACGAGCCCAATGCCACCGAGCAGAAGTCCTGAAAGAAGCAAGGCACGACACCGAGACACGTAACGAACAGCAGACGTCACAGGCAGTAGAGCTGTATCGGAAGAAAACGAACCGCGGCCCGTGTGCCTCACTTGGCCGAGTCCAGCAGGTTCTCGCCCCTAGATTTTCCCATACGTCCCCGCCCATCCGCGGGTTTTCAGCGAACGCCCCGACGCTCCCGAAGGGTCGAGGCATCCACCTGCATGATGGGGGCATGGTCCGGGTGTCCGGCGTGCAGAGCAGCCTCGATCCCCCGAAGCGACGGCGGCGCCTCGAACGCAGTCAGGTGGGCCTCACAGTCGCAGTCCGACGCCCCAAACCCCGCCAGTGGCACCCGCGCTCCCACACGTTCACGAAGACATCTGGCCCACGCGCACTCTCGTCTCTCATCGTCGTGGGTGTACCAGACCGCGTCCAGGTTCGTCATCGCCCGTAGGTAGTCGACGTGCCAGTGCTGCGCGCCGTCCCCGCGGGCATGCCGCTCGACCCGCGCTCGGTGCCCGCCTGGCCCAAAAGCACTGCCCACGTACACGTACCAGCCGGGCTCAACGGTCATCTTCCCCAGCCCTCCCACATTCACCGTCTCTGCGGACGACGCCCGTAGAAGCAGCGCGTACGTGCCCGGTGACTCCGTCATGCCCACTCCTGGACCATTCCGAGAATAATAACCATGCTCAATCGTCCCGTCCCCCCCCTGCCTCTGAACGCTTAAGGGGCCGTGAATCAACGCCTGTGTTATCTTGGCAGGCCAATCGCATCTTGCTCTCCGCAGCACCCAAAAGAGGAAGAACACAGCATTATTGCGTCCACGCCTCCGTGCTTCCACTCATGCCGGAAAGATGGGCCGCTCATCGGACAATTATCGCTTCCATCCCCGGATGGCGACCAACAATCGCCCTGGTGATCTTGGTTCCCATTGTCGGACGCGGTACGACCATCGGCGAGGGGGAAGAAACGACGATACAGGCCGAATCTCTCGACGCATAACCCGTAACCCGCAACACGAGCTAAATAATCTCATCCGGCCCGCGCTTCAGCACCGGTCCCTCGTACCCGAAGACCGTCTGTAGAATCTTCGTAAAGGTCGGCGACTGTTTCTGCACGAACCACTGGTCGGCCACGCGGCGCACGCCTTCGCCCCAGGACGGATACGGGTGAATCGTATCCCCAATGTTGCGCAGCGTAACCCCGTTCCGCATCGCGATGGTAAAGGACGTAATGAGCTCACCGGCCCGACTCCCAAGCACACTTGCGCCCAGAATTTTGCCTGTGAGCGAGGTCGCATGCACCTTGATGAGGCCGTTGGTTTCGCCCTCGGTGATGGCCCGGTCGAGCTTGCTGTAGGGAAAGCGGTACGTATCGTACGACGTGCCCTCTGCTTCCAGCTCCTCGACCGTGGCGCCGACGTGGGCGAGCTCCGGATCGGTGTATGTGACCCAGGGCACGTGGTCGATGTCGATGGTGCTCGGAAACTTGAGCAGCGCATTCGTCATGGCCACCTTCGCCATGTGGTTGGCCATGTGCGTGAACTGGTAGCGCCCCGTCACGTCCCCGACGGCGTAGATGTGGCGCTGGTTCGTCCGGCATTTGTCGTCGACGGTCACGCCCCCGCGCGTGTACTCCACGCCCGCCGCGTCGAGGTTGAGACCGTCCACGTTGGCCGTGCGGCCCGTCGCCATCAGGAGCGCGTCTGCCTCGACCGTCGTCGCATTGTCGCCGCCCGTCGTCACGGTCACGACGCCGTCTTCCTGTTCAAACCGTTCCGCCGCCGCGTTGAGCACGTAGTTTACCCCCTCCGCTTCGAGGGTCTCGCGCAGCATGCTCGTCAGCTCCGGGTCGTCGTTCGAGAGAATGTCGTCCACCATGTCGATCACCGTCACCTCAGTCCCGAGTCGCGCAAACGCCTGCGACATCTCGCTCCCAATCGGTCCGGCGCCCACCACGGCCAGCCGGTTCGGCTGCTCCTCCAACTCAAACAGCGTCTCACTCGTAAGCACGTCGACCTCGTCGATCCCGTCGATCGGCGGCACCATCGGGCTCGCCCCCGTCGCAATCACGATGTAGCGGCCCGTGACCTGATCGGGGGCGCCGTTCTCCGAAGACACGGCGACCGTATGCGAATCGACGAACTCGGCGTCGCCCTCAATCACATCGATGTCCATGTCCTCGAAAATCTCGGGCCGGTCGGCTTCCTCGTACACGTCCTCGCGGACGGTTCGCACGTGCTCCATCACCCCCTGAAAGTCCACCTCGACCTCCTGGTCGGTCAGGCCGTACTTGCTCGCCTCCCGGGCCTGCTGGGCTACCTTTGCCGCCTTTAGCAGCGTCTTGCTCGGCACGCAGCCGGTCCAGGTGCAGTCGCCGCCCAGCACATCCCGCTCGATCATCGCGGTCTTGGCGCCGAAGTTCGTCGCAATCCCCGCGGCCGAGAGCCCGGCGGCGCCCCCGCCGATGACGATCACATCGTAGTCCATAGACATCGTCGAATAGAGCTGAAGAGTCGTTGAGCGCGAATTCCCAGTCTCATGTCCCCAGTGCAGCGTCAAACGATCTTTTGGGGAAAGCAGTTTGCTATTGCTCCAAGTTCCAGCTTGAGGCATGGACGGACGAGGTCCGTCCAAAGCTCGATTGCACAACGGACCAGTTGAAGCTGCACCAGAAAAGAGTCAACGTTACACCGTCCTCTACCGAACCGACGCCGCACTAGACAGCAGGTAGTAGCGCCACATGCGGTAGAACGTATCTCCGTAGCGCGACTGCAACTCGTCCCAGCCCTCCTCAAAGTTCTCGTGCCAGGCCATCAGGGTGTGGTCGTAGTCCGGGCCGAAGTTGTGCCAGTCCTCCATCACCAGCAGGCGCTCGGTGGCCTCGCCGATCTGCTTGACGGAGGGAATGACCCCGTTCGGAAAGATGTACTTCTCCGTGAAGGCGTCGGTGGAGTTGTCGGAGAACCGATTGCCGACGGTGTCCAGCAGGAACAGCCCTCCGTCGGCAAGACACTCATCCACTTTTTAAAGAAGGTGCGATAATTTTTCGGCCCGACGTGCTCGAACATCCCGATGGACACGATGTGATCGAACGTCCCGGTCACGTCCCGATAATCCGTGAGTCGAAACTCAATCGGCAGCCCCCCGCAGTGCTCCTCGCCCAGGGCCTTCTGCTCCTCGGACACCGTGACGCCAACACACGACACGTCGTAGGTGTCGGCGGCATACTTCATAAGGCTTCCCCAACCGCGGCCGATGTCGAGCACCCGGTCGCCCGGCTCCAGGCCGACCTTCCGAAACACGAGGTCCATTTTCGCAACCTGCGCCGCCTCCAGGGGATTGGCGTTCGGCCAGTATCCGCAGGTGTAGTTCATCGTCGGGTCGAGCACACCGATCCGTGAGAAAGTACGTAAGCAATCTTCTTTGGCCCGGTGGGAACCGTGCTCAGTTATGAGCGAAGCCGAACGTGCCAATCTCAGATTGGCGGAAACTTATTCACGGATCGGTAACCTCAAAGAGGTCGTTGCCCCGATCGTAATGATGCTGGCCGCTCAGCAGCGCGCGGTCCTTGCTCTGCCGGTTCAGAAAGCGGTCCTTCAGCACCGTCCACTTCCGCTTCCAGGACATCCGAGTGTCCCCGAGATCGATCTGCAACAGCCGAAAGAAAAACGCGTCCAGTTCCTCGGCGTCCCACCATCCCTCCATGTAGGACTCGCCCAGCCCCAATGCGTCCTCGCGCAGCACCCGCTTGTAGAACCGGTCGTCGTGAATCTGAATGTCCCAGGGGCGCGACCCGTCAATTCGGATGTCGCCCTTCGCGAGCGTCTCTTCGACGATCGCTTTTCGGGAATCCTCGGAAGTGCTCGTGGGCCACATCGAAGGGGAACCAATGTCGCTCATGGTCGAAACGAAATCAGTGAAATATGTGGAGGTGGACAGTACGTCCAGATGGCGATGGATTGGAACCAACCGCTCCCCGTGCAAGGGCCGTTCCCGGGGCTCGTCTCCCATTCTCGCGGCGATTCCATCTCAATTCGGGTCGACGCCTGCTCGCGTCGGCAACTCGGACCGATCTTCCCACCCCCAAGCCTACTCTCGTTCATGCATTCCCGTTTCTCGCGCCGTTTAGAGCACGAGTCGCCCTCTCCAGACGCACTGCCTCAAGGTCCGAGCACACTGAAGACATTCCCAGCAACCATATGTGCGCATCCGGAAAGAAGCGTTTCATCCGTTGCATACGCAGCACACGGAAACAGACCCAAGACGCGATTGCCGGATCAGTCGGGAATCGCCTCCTACCCCACCCGAAGGGAGACCCGGAAAAGCACGTACAGCGCCCCGGCGTCCATGCATCCACGCGTCCGTTCATTCGGGGCAAGTGGGGACGCTCATAGGCAACATCGCCTCCTGCGCTCCCAAAGTCTTGCAACATGCAATCGCCCTGTGCCACCGTCTCTTTCAAAAGCAGCGGTCGGTGCTTACCTTTGTTGTACTCGTTTGTCCCGTTCCATACGCCCGTCGTTCATCGACCTGATGCGCAATCTTACAAAATGGCTCGGGGGAGTGCTCGGGGGGCTGCTCGTCTTGGGCCTGTTTTTGCTTCCGTATCTGGAGCAGACCTATGCCCCGGACGCCGCAAACATTGAAGACGTGGGCGACGCGGTCTGGTACGCAATCGTCACGCTTACGACCGTCGGGTACGGCGACTACTATCCGGTATCCGTCCCCGGTCAAGTCGTCGGGGTTCTCTTCGTCCTCAGCAGTTTGGGAGTGCTGGGACTGCTCATCGGAAAGATCGCCGACCTCTTCACCAGCTACCGCGAACACCGCCGGCTCGGCCATCACGGCACCGACGCCACCGGTCACATCGTCATCTTCGGGTGGAACGCCTCTACCGAACGCATCATCGAACAGATTCGCATCCTGGACCGTCGGATCGTGGTCGTCACCCCCAACCGCGACGCCGTCAACACGATTCACGAGCGGTTTTCGGACGCGGTCTTTCCGCTCTACGCCGACTTTGACGATGCCGATTTGCTGTCCCGCATCAACCTGAGGAAGGCCGACCGGACCCTGCTCAATATTGAGTCGGACACTGATTCGCTTATCTATCTCCTCAACCTCCGCAAGGACTTTTCGGACGTGGAGTTCGTGGTTGCCGCCCAGAACGAGGAGCTCCGCGAGACGATCGAAAATGCGGGACTCACGAAGGCGGTGTCGGCCCGCACCAACGCCGCCCACCTCATCGCCAGCGTCATCTTCGAGCCCGACGTGGCGATTTTTGCGCAGGACCTCATCACCACCGCGCAGGACGACACCGATCACGATCTGCAGCAGTACGAAATCCAGCCCGGGAGTCCGGCTGCCGAGCACTCGTACGGCGAGCTCTTCCGCGCGCTCTACGACACCCTCGACGTGGTCCCGATCGGCGTCAGCAAATCCGGTCCGGACGACGCGGCGCTCCACAAGCTGCCGCCGGACGACCTCTCCCTGGAGGTCGGCGACGTGCTTATCGTGATTGCCACGGGGGCCGACGTGACGCCTCTGGAGGAAGACTGGACCCTCCGTTTCGGAGCGACCGCTGCGTAAGCCACTCTTCTCCCGTTCACCTTCTCTCACTGTGCGCCCTTCGGCATGTCCACCTCGTCTATCGACTTCACGAACCACGTCGTCATCCTCGGCTGGGACGACCTCGCCCACAGCATCACGCGCCAGCTCGTGCTCGCCGACAAGACGGTGGCCGTCATCACCCGCCAGCCCGAGGCCCGCGAACTGATCCAGGAAACCTTTTCCCCGGACGAGGTCCGGGTTCATCTCTCCGACCTCAACGACTGGACTACCTTCGACGCCATCAACATCGAACAGGCGTTCAAGGTGTTCGTCAACCTCGACAGCGAGGAGGACAGCCTCGTGGCCATTCTCAACCTCAAGGGGCACTACGACGGCCTGGAGTTCGATGTCGTGATCGAAAACCCGGAGCTGGAAGACACGTTCTACTCGGCGGGCGTCACCTACGCGGTGTCCACCAGCAATCTCTCCTCCAAGCTCACGGCGGGCCACCTCTTCGAGCCGGAAGTCGCCTCTTTTACCTCCGACCTCTTGTCCGCCAGTGCCAAAATGGGCGACCACGACATTCAGCAGTACGAGCTCCTCGACTCGAACGGGTACGTGGGTCGGACGTGGGACGACCTCTTCTGGACTCTCAAGGATGAATTCAACTGCGTGCCCATCGGCATCGGACGCTCAAAGCCGGGCTTTGTGGGCCGCACCGTCACGAAGATGCCGGACGACGACCGCCCCCTGCGCGCCGGCGACCACATCATCCTCATCACCGCCTACAAACAGGAGGATGCCCTCGAATCGTTCTTTGGAACCGATGAGGGCATCGGACGCTGATCCCGTGTATGGGGCTGGGCGTGTGTGATACCGAATCCGACCGCGTCCCATCGCCACTTATAGCGCCCATTCAGTCCGACGGTGCCGGTCGTCCTCGTTCGAAGGTCGCCCGCTGCACGGTCTCCGGCGAAAACACCTCCTTCAGAGTAGAAATTCCGTCCGCCGGGTCGCAGTCGCCGCACATGAAGAGGTCAACGGCCGCGTAGCCGTGCTCCGGCCACGTGTGGATGGTCACGTGCGATTCGGCCAGGAGCACGACGCCGGTGACACCGCCGTTCTCGTCGAACGGGTGTAGGCGCGATTCCAGCACCGTGGCGCCGCATGCCCGGGCGGCCCGCCGAAGCGCGTCGGCGACGTGGTCTTCGTCGTCGAGCCGGGACGCCCCGTATAACTCACAGATGAGGTGGTGCCCTCGACACGTGGACGGAGCCGCTGTCGATGCAGCCTCGGAGGGACGAGAAGATGCCATGACGGGAGCTCCCAATCCTGGAAAAACAAACGTGCGCGGCGCTATTTCCCTTCGTCGAGCTCCGCCTTGAGCTGGGCGAGCTCATCGTCGGTCTCCGACTCGCTGGCCCCGCCGAGGGCCTCCTCGATCTCGTCATCGACGCTCTCGTTGGCCTCGGCCATCTCGCCGTATGCCTCGGCCATGTCTTCTTCCTTCTCCACCTTGTCCTTCATGCGCTCCATCATGGCGATGGTCCCGTCGCTGTCGCTCTTAGACAGCTCCTCGTTGACCTTACGCGTGGCGGAGGCCGCCTTCGAGCGCGCCTCCAAGGTCTTGAGCTCGCTCTCATACTGACTGATCTTCTGCTGCAGCTCGCTCACCTTCTGCTGCAGCGCGTCGGCCTGCTGCTTCTGCTTCTCGTAGCTGGACTGCAACTGCTCGGCCTTGCTCTCCGCCTGCTTCTTCTCATTGAGGGCCTTCTTGGCCAACTGGTCGGCCTTGTCCGGGTCCATGTCGCCCGACTTCCCCTTCTGGAGCAGCTTCTTGGCGTTGTTCTGATAGTTCTCGGCCTTGTTCTTGGCCTCGTTCATGTCGCGCTCCAGCTTGTTGACGACAGACTTCGTCTCGGCCAGCGCCTCCTTGGCATCGCGCAGGTCATCCTTCAAATCGCGGATCCCCTGCTTCAGCATCTTCTCGGGATTCTCCGCCTCGTCGAGGGCGGCATTGGCTTCGGACTTGAACATATTGATCGCGCGCTTGAACAGACTCATGGGATGTGGAAAATTGGTTGACAATCATTGTGAACGTGTGGTATCGCTCAAGGCCCCTCGGGCCATACGACACTCAGCGCATAACGCCCAACGCACAACGCTTAACGCTAATCCAGACTGCGGCGCAGGTCGATGAGCTCGTCGCCGTACTCCTCCAGTCCAAAGTGCAGCGCGTTGATCGTCCCCCGCAGCTCTTCCAGATCGAGCGTGGCCAGGCGCAGGGTGTCCCGAAACCGGATCTGGGTCCCGTCCTCACTCAGCACAAAGGCCCCGTGGACGAGCGCCCCGTTCATTTGCAACAAGCGTTCAAAGAGGTGCTCGGTGTCGGCCCCTTCCGGAACCCCCATGATGGCCTGCTGAATCTCGACGATCGGGTCCTCGCAGTCGATCACGAGATTGGAAATCCCGCGTTCCTCGTCTTCAACCACAAACAGGGCGTCCTCCGGATCCGTCTTCGTGGTGATGAGGCCGATGTCGCCGAGCCAGTTGCTGATGGTCTGGAAGGTGTCGAGGTCCTCTTCAGTTCGGGTCGCAGCCATGTTCAGAACGGAAATTGATGTGTGGAAATGAGGACGAAAGGACGACAGCGCACCGGGGCTACCGCTCCTCCTTGTCAAGATATTTGAGAATCCGGTCGTAGGCAACATTGAGTTGCTTCGACACCTCCCCGGCCGTCTCCCGGCGCTCGTTGTCCTGCTGAAAGCGATCCTGATGATAACGTTTCATGAGACGTCGGTACGCCGTCTTCACGGTCTTCCGATCGCTGTCCACCGGTACCTCCAGGGCCCGATAGGCCTCCGCCACGTCCGGCGGCATGTCAGGGGCCTTCTCCGTCGACGATGCAGCGGCCCCCGACGGCTCGGGCCCTCCCCCAATCGGATCGTCATAGGACGACTCCGTCGCCTCGTCGATCGGGGACCCGCGCAGGGCGCCCAGTTGAGCCCGAACAATACGTCGAAGCCGACGAGCCAGTGACATCACAGTAGAAGACGAATGAGCAGAATCGATGAGACGGATCGCACCCCCCCCTGACGCGCGCCGCGCGCCGCTGGCAACGTCACGTTTCACGCATCACGATGTACGCATCACGCAATACGAATCACGAAGATGCCCGCGGAAGAATGTTGTCAAACTCGTACGGCTCCACCTCCCGCCCGACGTACACGTTCCAGTCGCTCGACCCGTAGCGTTCGAGGGCCACGAAGTCGTCGCCGTGTTCGTATACCCAGTAGCGGAGCTTATTCGTGCGGTTGTCCACCGTCCGAGTGGCGGGACCCTCCTCCGCCAGCACATACTCGGTGCCGTCATGCATCACGGTCCCGGGCGGCTCCGAATCACGGAGCACAACCCGAAAGGATTCCCCGTCCGCCGTGACGTCGGTGATGTCGGCCGGTTCCGACAATAAAAACACGTCGCCGTCGTCGTACTCGTACTCCAGAAACAGGAGGTCATCATTGTTTTCGAGCGTCCACTCGTCGGCGGGCCAGCCCTCGTAATCGTATTTCGCGTGCTTGGTCACCTCCCAGGTCCGCATCTCATAGTCGAGCATGTAGCCCTCGCGGAGCTCGTCGAGCGACGGATCGTCAACGGACTCGTCGCTGGAGTCGTCGCTGCTGCCGAACAGGGAATCAAAAAAGCCCATGGAGTCCGTGTCGAATTGTCGTGTGGTCGAATAGAGGTGCGTGCCGGAATGTGCATACAGCGCGAACGACTTTCTCGCCGGATCGATTCCACCGGCGCGGTTGCCCGTCAGTTCCAGTACCGCCAGCCGTCGAGATACGCGTCCAGCACGCGCGGCTGGTCGAGAGTCGACGGCTGGGGAGAGGCCTCCGGCTGCAAATCTTTCGGAAACCGAAAGAGACCGGGGATGATATCATCGTTCAAGAATCGGGTGTCGGCCGCCGGCGTGGCCGTCTGTGGGTGGAGCGGCCGCTCGGCGGCCATCACGAACCCCCACTCCCCGAACGACGGCACGTTCACGTGATACGGGTAGGTGTGCGAAAACCCGCCGGCTTCAATCGTGGATCGAATGGTCCAAAAGGCCTCCTGCGCAAAGTACGGGCTCGTGGCCTGCGTGACGAACACCCCGTCGCGCGTGAGATGGCTCCGCACGAGGCCGTAGAAGGTGCGACTGTAGAGCCGAGCGAGGGACACGTTGTTCGGATCCGGAAGGTCCGCGAGGATGAGGTCGTACCGTCGCTCCGTACTCTCTAAAAAAACGAACGCATCTTTCGTTGCCGTCTGCACCCGCGGGCTGTGGAGACTCCGGTTGTTGAGACGGGCGAGCGACGGATGCGTCCGAGCCAACTCGAAAATCTTCGGGTCGAGGTCGACGACAGTCACCTGCTCGACCGCCGCGTACTTGAGCAATTCCCGGGCCACGAGGCCGTCGCCCCCACCCAGTACGAGCACCCGACGCGGCTCCTGAACCTGACTCATGGGCACGTGCACCAGCGGCTCATGATAGCGCGGCTCGTCCAGCGACGAGAACTGAAGGTTGCCGTCCAGAAAGAGCCGCAGATCGTCCTGCCATCGCGTCATCACAATCTTCTGGTACGGCGTCTGCTCCCGGTACACGATTCGGTCCTCGTAGACCTGGTTGCTCCACCGGTCCATGACCGGCCCGGAGCCGGCCAGCAGCCCTCCCAGCACAAGCGCCGCCCCCGCCGTCAGCAGATACCCCTGCACGCGCGAGCGCCGCTCCAGTCGGTCCGCAAACCACCCGAGGTTGACGAGGCCGATAAGGAGGTTCAGCAATCCCAGCACGAGCGACGCCCGAAAGGTCCCCAGCACCGGCAGCAGCACAAACGGAAACGCCAGCGTGGCCAACAGCGCGCCCAGATAGTCGAACGAGAGGATGTTCGCCAGATTCACGTCGAGCGACTCCTCCTCGTCCATGATGCGCGTCAGCAGCGGGATTTCGAGCCCCGTCAGCGCCCCGATGGTCATGATGAGCCCCACCACGACGGGCCAGAAGACCGTCCCGTAGGCGTACGCCAGGTACAACAACGGCACAGACAGTCCGCCCACAATCCCCAGCAGGATCTCGGCCGCGATGAACGACCGCAGCAGCTTGGTCTTGACGAACCGAGAAATATACGACCCGAGCCCCATCGACGCCAGGTAGAGCCCGATCGTAATCGAAAACTGCTTGACGCTGTCTCCGAGGAAGTACGACGCCGTCGTGCTGATCAGCAGCTCGTAGACGAGCGAGCAGAGACCGGCCAGGAAGACCGAGAAAATGACGACCTTCTTATTGCTCAACACACGCCGCATACACGCATACTGCCGTTGCTCATTCGGTCATTGTCCCGTCGCCTTTCTCGCCCTTCCCCCCCTTCTCACATTCCAACCTTGTAATCTTCCAATTTTCCAACCTTCTACTTCCCACCCCGAATGCCCCCGCCTCGCGTCCCGGACGACCGCACGCTTCGGGTCGCATACACGTCCACGTCGTCGTCATGGTACGTGACCCGCGGCACCGGTCGCACATCGTCCGATGCGCCCCAGAGCGACATTCCCCCGAGCATGCTGTACCCAAACGTGCCACCGTACAGCAGCACAGCAACGACAATCGCACCGATGCGGAAGGTTGAATCGTCCATGGCAGAAAAGCTGTCCTAACGAAACAAAAATGCGGAATACGGGTCCACCCGGACCGGCCGGCGGCGGCATCACTCGTCTTCGAATTCCAGATCGTCGTCGTCCTCAACCTCAATGTCGAGATCATTGCGGACGGTCGTTTCGTCGGAGCTAAATCGCGCAATTCCCGCTAGTAGCAACACCGCCCCGAAGAAGCACGCAAGGTACGCCAGCCACTGGAGCGGACGCGGATTGCCCCACCACTGGGCCGGATCGATGTAGAGCTGAATGGGCCCCAACTCCGACGCATCGACGTTCGCCTCCGTCTCCAAACGAATGTGATAGGTGCCCGCTGGAATCTGGAGGGTCGTGCTATAATATTCTTCGTCTTCGCTCCAGCGATAACCGTCGTCGTACCCGGCATAGTTCCAGGCCCCGCCGCCGAAGCTGGAGAGATACTCCTTATCCCCGTCGAGCAGATTCACCGTCACAAAGCTCCACCGCTCATATGTGCGTCGATCCCCGGGGGTAATCTGCTGCTGAACCCGCACCTCGGCCCAGGTGTCCTCCTCCACGGTAATCGGCCCCACCGTCCCCCCCATACTCGGCACTTCCTCGACCCCGAAGTCATCAAGGCCGCCGCTTCCCCCAAACGGCATCATCAGCAGGAGCGACGACAAGAGTGCCACCCCGCCCAGACTGAGCGTGACAATCCCAGCCCCCTTCAGTCGCTTCGCCGTCTCCGACGACGGCTTCAGGAAGGCGTGTACCCCAATCCCGACGACCGTTCCCCCAATGAGAAGCCCGATACAGTACAGGACAGACGGGTAATTGGAGAGGAGCATGTACGCAAGCCCGAGCATGAAAGCCCCGAAGGCGAGTTTCCCGCACCCGTCCCCTCCCTGTGTGTCCGTACTGGTTTCCGCAACCATGGCGTGAGTGATCCGTCAGTCTAAAGTTAAGCCGTCGCTCCTACCAATACGTAGATAAGTTTGCGGCTATGCATGGTCCGCAGCGTTCCGGGGAAAATGGTGTGTGCGTTCTCACGGACCGGTCTGTGCGGAGCATTACTCTTCCTCGACCTTGATCTTAGAGACTGTTTTGATTTCACACGTTGATCTCATGAGCGCGACGGGACGAGTGCAGGACGGTTCATCCCAACCTGTTCTTGCCTCACCTGCCCCAGACGCTTTCCACGTATAGAGGAAGGCTGGTGTGTCGAATAATCACGACTGAAAAATCAGGACAGTCTCTCACTCGTTGTCCTCTGCCGATCCGACGTGAAGTCCACGAACGGTTCCCGCCACAAACAAGGCGGCCCCCAGAAAACACGAGATGTAGGCCAACCACTGCAGCGGCGCCGGATCGCCCCACCACTGGGTCGGTTCCAGCCGGAAGCGAATCGGTCCCAGTTCGGACTCGTTCACGTCCGCTTCCGTCTTGAAACGCACATAGTAGGTCCCCGGATGCAGCGTGAGGGTCGTCTGGTAGCGTTCGTCATCTTCACTCCAGCGATAGCCTTCATCGTACCCGGCATAGTTCCAGAACCCGCCGCCGAAGCTGGACAGGTACTTCTTGTCGTCGTCGAGCAACTCCACGGTCACAAAGCTCCAGCGCTTGTACGTACTGCCGCGGGCGGAATTGATCTCTTGTTCGACCGCCACGTCCACCCACGTTTTCTCCTCGACTGTGAAGGGACCGACCGTTCCCCCCATGCTCGGGATCGTCTCGACTTTTATCTGGTCGAGGCCCCCCGTTCCCCCGAACGGAAGCATCAGGAGAAGTGACGTGAGCAGGGCAGCCCCGCCCACCCCGAGCGCAGCCATACCGGCCTCTTTCGACCGCTGCGACGCGTGCGACGACGGCTGGAAGTAGGCGTATCCCGCCATGCCGACAACAGCTCCGCAGATCATCAGTCCGATACAGTACGGCACGGTCGGGAAGTTGCTGACCAGTCCATAGCCGACGGCGAGGAGCAACACCCCGATCCCGAGGCCGCACCCCTGCTTCAAACACCCGGTGTCGCTGTCCTCGTCGTCCCCAATGTCATCGTCAGCAACCATGATGTGCGTGGCCCGCCAGTCTGTATTGATGAGAAATGTCGTTCTGAGTGCAACTGGATGCCCTCAGAGTCGACACACAACCGGAGGTGGGCGTCCAATTCCTCCTTGCTCAATCTCTCAGAGGACAAAGAAAAGCACAGTAGCAAATCCAATCGAGACGGCGCCCTCCAGAAGGCTGGCCCCGACGTTTTGGTCCTCAGCAATCTCGACGTTCAGATCGTGCCGCGGGATCACTACCTTGTCGAAGAAGAAGCGAATCCCGACGAGGTATACGAACACCAGTAGTACGTTCCACCCCAGCGACTGCAGGTTGACCGCCCAGCTCACAAAGTCGCCGGATACCGCCCGCATCACGATGATCCCGATCGCCACCAGCCCCCCGCCGAAGCCGACCCCCGCCGCCACGTTGTCCTGTTCGATCTGTCCAAGCAGCGAGTAGGGCACCGATAGGTCGTACAGCCACGTGAACGCAATCAGCGCTCCCTGCCCCAGCACGTAAAACGCGAGCGCCGTGTGCGGCCCCCCACCTTCGCCGTGGATGCTGCCCGCCACGATGAACGCCGAGGCCACGTAGCTCCCAAACAACACGGCCCCGGCCCCCGGATTTCTGTCTTCAATCAGCTCCCGCTGCGCCGAAAAGCCGCGCAGGATGAGATAATCGTTGATGACACGGGACAGCAGGAGCAGTAGAATTCCCCCGAGCCCATAGCCGCCCACAAGCACGAGATCCCACAGCAGCGTAGTGGACGGCCCGAGGAGCGCCCCGATGTACACGATGATAATGCCGAGATAGTACCCGGCCGTGCTGATCGCGAGGGCGGGATTGTCCTCCGCCGTCAACTGTCGATCGACCGAATGCGAGGACAACGCGTCGTTGACCCACTTTCCGACCACAAAGAGGACGGCAAACAGCGCAAGAAACGCGACCGGGCTCTGAACGGCCCGTAGCAATTCGGTCACAGCGTCCATGACGCGTACAAGACTGGTGAAGAGAAAGCAGATACGCTCCCGGTTCTCCGCAAATCAGTTCGCTGCCCGACCCGGGACGGCAGCAGCCGGCTATTGAGATGGGCAGGGAGAGTTTCAGGCCCGCTGCCGAATAATGTAACGGCTGATCGCCCGCTCGTCAAACGTTCTTTCCACCTTGCAGGGCAGTTACGTCTTGCTCTACAACGATAGAGCAGTAGAGCACAGCGTCTTTGCGTCCATACCTCCAGGTGTCCGTTTATTTCGGGCAGATGGGGCAATGAACGGCAAACGTGCCTCCGCTGTCCTCAGGACATCTGCCGACACGCAATCGCTCTGCTTTCCCGTTCTTCACGTCGTCCCCGACGGCTCCGGGGTCGCTCCGCTCGGCATATCGGCGGGCGTGGGCTGACGTTCCAGGACAACGGCCGGTTCGAGGGGCTGAAGCACCACCGTGTCCCCGGCCTCGTACAGCCTCCGGTTGTCGGTGTGGACGAGGTACTCATTGTCCTCGCACGACACGCGGTAGGTAATGTCGTGCCCCTTGAAGGCCCGTCCTTGAACCGTGCCTACCGGCCCGTCGGCCGTCTCCGGCGCCGCCAATGTGAGGTGCTCCGGCCGCAGTGACACGAGCACGGTGCCTTCGGCCTCTCGGTTGAGCTGAATGTGCCCGAGCGGCGTGTCGGCCTCGTCGCCAACAGCCTGCGACAGCAGTAGATTGGTGCGCCCCAGGAACTGGGCAACGAAGAGCGTCCGGGGCTGATAGTAGACCTCCTCCGGCGTGCCCACCTGATCGAGCTGCCCGCTCCGCATCACCGCCAGCCGGTCGGCAAACGACAGCGCCTCCTCCTGATCGTGGGTCACCAGCACGGCGCTGATGCCCTTGTCCTTCAGCAGCTGCCGCACCTCCTGGCGCGTCTCCTCGCGCAGTAGGGCATCGAGGTTGGAAAACGGCTCGTCGAGCAGAATGAGGTCCGGCTCTGGCGCCAGCGTGCGGGCCAGCGCCACCCGCTGCTGCTGTCCCCCCGAGAGATGTTGTGGACGACGCTCCTCAAAGCCGTCAAGCCCCACCATGTCCAGCGCCTCGCGGGCCCGCGCCGTTCGCTCCGCCTCCGTTTCCTGCTGCAGGCCGAAGACCACATTTTCCAGCACCGTCAGGTGGGGAAACAGCGCGTAGTCCTGAAAGACGATGCCCACGCCCCGCTCCTCGGGCGGGACGTGTACGCCAGAGCCGGCCAGGGTGCGTCCCTGCATGACGACGGTGCCTTCCGTCGCGCGCTCGAACCCCGCGATGCACCGCAGCGTCGTCGTCTTGCCGCAGCCGCTGGGGCCGAGGATCGCAAAAATCTCGGGCGCCCGGTCGGCAGCCACCTCGAAGGAGACATCGTGCACGACCGGGGGAGCATCCGGCCCGAAGCACTTCGTCAACTGCTGGACGGAAAGGAGAAGGTCGGTCATGGCGGGTGGGGCACGTGTGCTGGAATCGCTCGTTCCCGAATGAGGCGATGCGTAACTCGTGATTCGTGAAGGCCGTTGGAATCTCCGTTACCCAGTCCCCTTCACGTCTCACGCTCGCTCGCCGGGGACCGCTCTTCTTATCCAACCTCCTTCTCCCGAGCGGTGGCCGCCTGCTCTCGCATCAACAACAGCCCCACGAAGCAGGCGGAGAAAAACATGATGGTGAGCGCGTAGGGCGCGGCCTCCCCGAACATCGCCTCCTCGGCGTAGCTCCAGGTATTGAGGGCCAGCGTCCCGAACCCCACCGGGGCGAGCAGGAGGGTGAGGGGGAGTTCCTTCATCGCCGACAGGAACACGAACGCCACGCTCACGAGCAATCCCCGCCGCATGAGCGGAAATGTTGCACTCGCGAACGCGCCCAGTCGCGATCGACCGAGCGACCGGGCCGCCTCTTCGAGGTTGGGCGGCGCCTGGTAGAGCGCGCTCCGGATCGGCCCGATGGCCTCGGCCATAAAGTGGAGCGCGTAGGCCGCCACCAGCAGGCCGAGCGTCTGGTACACCGCCGGCACGGCCCCGAGCGTGAAGACGATCAGCGCCAGGGCGAAGGCCAGCGGCGGCGTCGCGTAGCCGAGGTACGCGATGCGCTCAATGGTCTGCGTCGCCCCGGAATGATAGCGCACGCCGAGGTAGGCGATGGGAGTCGCCAGCAGCGCCGCGAGGCCGGCGGCGGGCGCCGACGCCGACACCGACGCCCAGAGCGACGACGCGAGGCTTCCCCACGGCAACCCGGTCGCCACCGTATCCGACATCCAGTAGCCCACCGTCCCCATCGGCAGGCCGACGGACGCCAGCGCCAGCCCGCCCGCAAAGGCATACCCGGCCCAGCGCCACGCGCCCAGCTCAAGCGGGACCGCCCGTCGGGCCGTCCCGCTGCCCGTGCGGTGTAATAACAGGCCGCGCAGCAGACTCGCTTCCAGAAAGAGGACGACCCCCGTCAGGGCCAGCAGCATGAGCGCCAGGCAGGCCGCGTAGATGCGGTCGTAGGAGGCCGCATACTGCAGATACAGCGCGTAGCTAAACGTTTTAAACCGCATGAGCGACACCACTCCGAAGTCGCCCAGCACGTGGAGTCCCACCAGCAGGCTGCCCGCCAGATACCCGGGCCGGAGCTGCGGGAGAACCACGTTCCAGAACACCTGCCAGCGGCTGTAGCCGAGCGTCCGGGCGGATTCTTCCAGCGCGGGATCAACGCCGAGGAGCGCCGTGCGCAGGTTGAGGAAGAGATAGGGGTAGGTCCCCAGACTTAGCGCAATCAGGGCGCCGTCGTATCCGCTGAGGCGGGGGAGCACCACCCCGATCGTCTGTGCAAGGGTGCCGTACTGCCCCGTCGTTGCCAGCAGCACGTACGCCATCACGTACCCCGGCACCGCCAGCGGCAGTACCCCCATCAGCGTCAGCACGCCGCGTCCCGGCAGGTTCGTCCGAGTGGTTAGCCACGCCAGCGGAAACGCGAGCACCGTCGTTCCGGCGAGCACCCCCACCGCCAGTCCGACGGTGTTGCCCAGCAGTCGGAGGGTTTGCCACCGGACGACCAGATCCGAAAGCGTCTGCAGATCCGCCTCAAAGGCGCGGACGAACAGATACCCCAGCGGCACCAACACCCCCGCGAGCACAATCCCCACCGGAAGCGTCACGTACCACCGCACTCGCATCGTCCGAACGGCTCGCGCAACGGTCATGCCCGTCTGCTACTGACAAACAAACTCAACACTACTCCGCCCCCGCTCTCCCACTCTCATGCTCCCCGCGCACTACAGCGCTCCAATCTCTCGAAGGAGATCGAGCGTCGGATCCATCTCCTGAAGCCTCTCCAACTCAAACTCGGGACTGAGCGTTAGCGCACGGTCCACCGGCACCATGTAGTCCGGCACCTCCGTGCCCGACACCATCGGATACTCGTTCACCCGATTGGCGGCATACGACTGCGCCTGCTCCGACAGCAAAAACTGGAGGAACCGCTGCGCCTCGGCGCTCTGATTGCTCGTCTGGAGCACCCCGGCCCCCGTGACGAGAGCGAGATTCCCGAGGTCGCCGTTCTGAAAGCGATAGGTGTCGACGGGGGCCGACGCCGGCGCCGCCTTCTCTTCTTCCTCGTGTTCTTCCTCGTCCTCGTGGCCCTCGTACTCGCCCTCGGCTCCCCCGTGCTTGAGCCGCAGGACGTAGTAGTGATTCGTGAGCGCCGCGTCGATCTCCCCCGCGGCCAGTGCTCGAATCATGGGCGTGTTCGACGTGTAGCTCTTCGGCGACAGCTCCGTCATCTCTCGCAGCCACTTCTCGGTGGAGTCCATACCGGCCGTGACCCGCATCGCCGTCACGAAGTCCTGAAAGCTGGAGTAGGACGGCGTCCAGCCAATTCGGCCCTCCAAGTCGTCGTGGTAGGGCAGGTCCGCAACGGACTCGGGCAGGTCTTCCGAATTGACCGCCTCACTGTTGTAGGCGAGCACGCGAAACCGGGTCGTGACCGGCGTCCAGCGCTGGTTCGACGGCACGAAGCGGGCAGGTCGGCTCGTCACCGAGTCCGGAAGCTGCGCCAGTAGATCGTTGTTGACGGCGTTGCCGAGCGCCCCGGTCGTGTTGGCCCAGAACACGTCCGCCGGGCTTTGATCGCTCTCCTCCTGCAGGGCGGCCAGCAGCTGGGCGTCGGAGCCGTACTTCACCTTCACCGACACGTCCGCCTTCTCCTGGTACATGGACACCAGCGAGTCGACGAGCGCCTTGCTGCGCCCGGAGTAGATCACGAGTTCGTCTTTCTCGCCCCCGCAGCCGACCATCGACACGACGAGAACGAGAACTAGCGACAGGCAAAGAAATCGCAGCATGAACCGGGGGGGAAAATTCGGGGATCTTGTTTAGACCAATTTTAAAGAGCGGGTTCGAAAGATGATAGGCGTCCCCGTTCGATTGGGCCGAATTGCTGGAAACTCCACAGAGCGGTACCGGGCCCGGCTGCGTTCAGACCAGATCCTCAATGGCCTTCATGAGGCGGTCGGGGTGTCGGCGCTGCTGGAGGGCCTGGACGCCCTCGTTGAGCCGCGTCTGCCAGTCGTCCTGAAAGAACCGAGTGATTGCCTGCGCCAGCGCCGACGGCTCCTCCGGCGGCACTACGAACCCGGCCTCCTCGTGGGGAATCGTTTCGGCGAGGCCGCCCACGTTCGTCACCACCATCGGCACGCCGAAGTGGGTGGCAATCTGGGCGACACCGCTCTGGGTGGCCGACACGTACGGCTGCACCACGAGGTCGGCGGCGGAGAAGACGGCAGGGACCGCCTCGGAGGGGATGTACTGGTCGTACCAGTGCACGTGCTCTTCCAGGTTGTACTGCCCAATGAGCCCATGGTAGCGCGCCGTGTCGTCGTAGGCCTCCCCCGCCACGACAAGCTGGAGGTCCGGCAGCGCCTCCAGCACCTCGGGCAGGGCCTTCAGAAGCACGTGCAGTCCCTTGTATTCGCGCACGAAGCCGAAAAAGAGAAGCACCGGGGCATCCAGCGGCAGTCCCATCGCCGAGCGCGCCTTGCCCTTGGCCATCGGCGCCCCGAAGCGCTCGTAGATGGGATGCTCGATCCGCCGGACCGCGGCGTCCGGGCGGCGCAGGTCGCGCAGGTCGTCGGCCACGGACGCGGACATCACGACGTGTCCCTCGCAGGCCCGCAGGAAGTACCGGCTCAGCCACGTGTCGCCCAGATGCCGCTCGTGGGGAAGGGCGTTGTGCACGACGGCGTACGAGGGAACGCCGGCGCGGCGGAGGAGGCGCGCAATCGTGCCGTAGGCCGGTGCGAAAAACGGCATCCAGTATTGAAAAACAACGGCATTCGGATCGGCCTCGCGGAGCGCCCGCGCCGTCCGAATCCAGGACAGCGGGTTGATGGAGTCAAGCCTCCGCGGCGCGCCCCGCACAATCGGCGCCGCGTCGCTGTCGGGCTCATACTGCGTCTCGCCGGGAAACAGCAGGTCCGGATACTGCCGCGAGAAGGTGACCGGCCGCACGTCGTGCCCCCGCTCCGCCAGTCCCGTCACGGTCATCTCCGTAAAATGCGCAATCCCGCCCCGATACGGATGCATCGGACCGACAACCGCAATTCTCATTGGCTCGTTGTCCGATTGTCCCATTTGATTAGGTCTCTTCTCTCACTTGTCAGTCAACGCATCTCCCCAACCCACAACACTGAACGCGTAGCGCCCAACACCGAACGCTTTAACGGCTCACCGAACTCATGTCCGGATACCGATCGCCCGCCGCAGCGTCCTCCGGCGCAATCTCGTTGATCCGCGTCAGCTCCTCGTCCATCAGCTCCACATTGAGCGCACCCAGATTTTGATCCAGGTGGTCCGGATTCGTGGTCCCCGGAATGGGCACAATGTCGTCGCCCTGATGCAAGACCCACGCAAGGGCCAACTGGGCGGGTGTGACGCTTTTCTTTTCGGCCAGCCGCTCGACTTCGTCCACAAGGTCCAGGTTCTTCTGGAAATTCTCGCCCTGGAACCGCGGGTTGTCGCGACGCCAGTCGTCCTCCGGCAGGTCGTCGGGCGACTCGAAGCGGCCCGTTAAGAAGCCGCGTCCGAGCGGGCTGTACGGCACGAGACTGATGCCGAGGTCGTCGATGGTCTCCATGATGTCTCCCTCCACGTGCCGCGTCCACAGCGAGTACTCCGTCTGCAGTGCCGTAATCGGATGCTCCTCGTGGGCCTCGCGAATGGTATCGGCCGCCGCCTCAGAGAGGCCGAGATAACGCACCTTGCCTTCTTCCACGAGCCGTCCCATCGCCCCCACCGTATGCTTGATCGGCACCTCCGGATCCACGCGGTGGAGGTAATAGAGGTCGATGGTGTCGACGCCGAGCCGCTGAAGCGAGTCCTCGCAGGCCTTCTTGACGTAGCTGGGCCGACCGTTGATGCCCTGATAGCTGCCGTCCTCCCCCCGCACGATGCCGAACTTCGTGGCGATGGTAATGGTGTGCTGATGCGAATCCAGAACGCGCCCCAACAGCTTCTCGTTTGTGAACGGACCGTACATGTCGGCGGTGTCAAAAAACGTGGCGCCGCGGTCGACGGCGCGCTGCAGCGTTTTGATGGCCCGATTCTCGTCGGGCGTGCCGTAAAACTCCGACATGCCCATGCAGCCGAGGCCGAGGGCCGAGACGGGGAGGTCATTTTGGCCGAGGGTGCGTTTCTGTACCATGCCGCTCACTTGATTACACAGGAAGAGAAGAAAATGCAGAAAGCGATGGGTCCAACGTTCCCACTTTTCTGCTGTTGCGAATAAAAAAAGACCCCGAGCGACGGTGGTGTCACTCGGGGCCTTCGTCGTACAATCAGAGGCGGCTCTCCCGACAGGGAGCATCGGCGTTATTCCTCGAAGTCGAACCGGTCGAGGGTCATTACCTTCGTCCAGGCGTCGACGAAGTCGTGCACGAATTTCTCCTCGCCGTCGTCGGCCCCGTAGACCTCCGCAATCGCCCGGAGACGGGAGTTGGATCCGAAAATCAGGTCCACGCGGGCCGCGTTCCACTCGACCTCGCCCGTGTCCCGGTCCTGAAGCTCAAAGACCTGCTTCGCCTCCGACACCGGCTCCCACTCGTAGTCCATCGAGAGCAGGTTCGCGAAGTAATCGTTGGTCAACGTCTCCGGCCGGTCGGTGAAGACGCCGAAGCCGTCAGCCTGCTCGTGGGTGGCGTCCAGCGCGCGCATGCCGCCGAAGAGCGCCGTCATCTCGGCGGGCGCCAGATTCAGCAGATCGGCCTTGTCGACCAGAAACTCTTCCGGCGTGCCGTCGCGGCCTGGATCGTCGGCGAGATAGTTGCGGAACCCGTCGGCCTTCGGTTCCAGCCACTCGAACGCCTCCACATCGGTCTGCTCCTGCGTGGCGTCGGTGCGACCGGGGGTGAACGGCACCTCGATGTCGTGCCCGGCGTCCGCCGCGGCCTGTTCGATGGCGGCCGCCCCGCCCAGGACGATCAGATCGGCTAACGACACGCGCATGTCGTCGCGCCCGTCATTAAAGTCCTGCTGAATATCTTCCAGGACGTTCAGGGTGCGGGACAGTTCGTACGGCTCGTTGGCCTCCCAACTCCGGTGCGGCTTGAGGCGAATGCGCGCCCCGTTGGCCCCGCCGCGCTTGTCGCTATCGCGGTACGTCGACGCCGACGCCCAAGCGGTCTTGACCAGTCGAGACACCGACAGATCGGTGGCGAGGATCGTCTCTTTGAGCTCAGCAATTTCCGCATCGCCAATCAGTTCGTGGTCGACATCGGGCACTGGGTCCTGCCAGATCAGGTCTTCGTCGGGCACCTCCGGTCCCAGATACCGCTCCTTGGGCCCCATGTCGCGGTGCAGTAGCTTGAACCAGGCCCGTGCGAATGCGTCCTGGAATTCGTCCGGGTTCTCTTGAAAGCGCTCGATGACCTCTCGGTAGTCCGGATCTCGCTTCAGAGCAATGTCCGTCGTGAGCATCATCGGATCCACCGTTGCCGACGGATCGTGCGCGTCCGGCGCGATTCCTTTCAGCTCCTCACTTTTCGGGCGCCACTGCCACGCACCGCCGGGACCCTCGTGCAGTTCCCACTCGTTGTCGAGCAGCAGATCGAGATAGCCCAAATCCCACTGAGTGGGGGCGTCGGTCCAGGGTCCTTCGATGCCGCTGGTAATCGTGTCCGCCCCCTTCCCGGAGCCATAATCATTTTTCCAGCCGAGGCCCTGCTCCTCAATGGGCGCTGCCTCGGGCTCCGCCGCGACGTGCTCATCGCCATCGGCGGCCCCATGCACCTTCCCGAACGTGTGTCCGCCAGCGATGAGCGCAGCTGTCTCCTCATCGTTCATGGCCATCCGGCCAAACGACGTTCGGATTCGCTGAGCCGACCACTCCGGGTCCGGCTGGCCTTCCGGCCCCTCGGGATTCACGTAGATGAGCCCCATCACGGTCGCGCCGAGGTTCCCTTCCAGTGCGTCGTTCTCATCGAATCGGTCCCAGGTCTCCAGCTCATCTTCCGGCCCCCAGTCGATGGAGCCGTCGGGCTTGAAGTCGTCCTCGCGACCGCCGCCGAAGCCAAAGGTCTTAAATCCCATCGATTCCATGGCCACGTTCCCGGCCAGAAGCATCAGATCCGCCCAGGAAATCTTACGGCCGTACTTCTGCTTCACCGGCCACAGCAGGCGGCGGGCCTTGTCGAGGTTCGCGTTGTCGGGCCAGCTGTTGAGCGGGGCCAGGCGCTGTCGGCCACCAGCCCCCCCACCCCGGCCATCCGTGGTGCGGTACGTCCCGGCGCTGTGCCACGCCATGCGGATGAAGAGCGGCCCGTAGTGCCCGTAGTCGGCCGGCCACCAGTCTTTCGAGGTCGTCATCACCTCTTCGATGTCCGCCTTCAGCGCCTCATGATCAATCTCCGTGAACGCATCCGAGTAGTCGAAGTCCCCATTCCAGGGACCGACGTTCTCCGCGTTTTGATCGAGAATCTCGATGTCCAGGCTGCTCGGCCACCACTCTCGCTTCGCGGCGGGCGTGCTTGCCGACTCTTCTGCCGAGCCGTTGTGCATCACCGGGCAACCGTTTGCGTCGTTTGTACTGTCCTCTAGGTGTTTTTCTGACATATACAGGGGTAGAGCGTAGCTGAGCGAAGTAACGTGACACTCCAATGATAGGCGTCTCGGGTTGATTATCCAAATCGATTTTTTCTATATTTGTCATAGGTTCAATCTATGACAGATGCCGCGTAGTACGCATGACCCTCGCTCAGCTCCAGTACCTTGATGCCCTGGCCACCCACCGCCACTTCGGCGAGGCCGCCGCGGCGTGCCATGTGTCCCAGCCGACCCTGAGTACGCAGCTCCGGAAGCTCGAGGACGAGTTGGAGGTGGAGCTCATCGATCGGAGCCACCAGCCGGTGGTCCCGACAGGCGCAGGGGAGCGTCTGGTCGGGCAAGCACGTACAGTGCTCGCGGAGCGGGACCGCCTGCAGACCATAGCCGGGGAACTGCAGGATCGAATCACCGGCACCCTCCGCGTCGGGATGCTGCCGACGATGTCGCCCTATCTGCTTCCCCTTCTCCTGCCCGCTATGGAGGAGGCCCACCCCAACCTGACCCTGGTTCTGCGCGAGTGGCCCACCGCCGAGGTGTTCAACGCCCTGCGGCGGGACGAGCTTGACATCGGCCTCATTGCCACCGACGAGGCCGGCCCCGACTTCTACGACGACGTGCTCTTCACGGAGCCGTTCGTGGGCTACGTCTCGTCGGACCATCCTCTCGCTGACCGGAATCGCCTCACGGCCACCGACCTCTCAGTGGACGACCTCTGGCTGCTCAGCGAAGGACACTGCTTTCGCGACCAAGTGCTCCAGATGTGCGGCCGCACGCCCGAGGACGGCCCGACCCGTCCTCAGTTCGAAAGCGGCTCCCTGGAAACGCTCGTCCATCTCGTCCGCCACAGCGGCGGCATGACACTCCTCCCCGCCCTTGCTACCCACCACATGCCCGCCACCGAGCGTCGCGTCCACATCCTCCCGTTCGAACCGCCCCTCCCGACGCGCGACATTCGGCTCGTGGGCCGGCGCCGCCACAAACAACGCCTCGTCGACGCCCTGGTGCGTACCCTCCACGCCACCCTCCCCGACACCGTCCGCCTCTGACGTCCTCACGCCTCGTCTGCTTCTCCCTGTCCCACATTCACACCCTCTGCCCTTCCTCTTCCCGCGGCTCGGGTATGGATGTCTCCCCGCGGCGGCAACGCCTCCCCCACCACGTAGGTATCGGTGTCCTGCATCCGCGGCTGGATCATCATCTCCCCCAACAGCCCCGTCGTAAACATCTGCGCCCCGAACAGAATGAGCAACAGGCCGAGCAGCAGCAGCGGGCGCTCCCCGATGGGATGGCCGTAGACGAGTTTGTCAATCGTCAGCCAGAGGTTGATCGCAACGCCCGTCGTGAACGTCAGCGTCCCAACCCCCCCGAAGAAGTGCATGGGGCGCACCGCAAACCGGGTCAGAAAGACCACCGTAACGAGGTCCAAGAAGCCCTTCCCGAAGCGGTCCACGCCAAATTTCGTTTCGCCGTACTTCCGCGGATGATGCTCGACCGGCTTCTCGGCCACCCGATCGTACCCGGCCCACTTGGCCAGCAGCGGGATGTACCGGTGCAACTCACCATACACATCGACACTCTTGACCACCTCCCGCCGGTAGGCCTTGAGCCCGCAATTGAAATCGTGTAGGGGAAGCCCTGAACTCATGCGAGTCACCCAGTTGAAAAAGCGGCTCGGGATGGTCTTGCTAAGCGGATCCTTGCGCTCCCGCTTCCACCCGCTCACCAGGTCGTAGTCGCCCTCTTCCAGCATGTCGATGAGGGCCGGGATCTCAGCCGGGTCGTCCTGCAGGTCCGCGTCCATCGTCACCACGTAGGTCCCCTGCGCGTGCTCGAACCCCACGGCCAGGGCCGCCGACTTGCCGTAGTTGCGCTGCAGCTGCAGCCCGGCGATCCGGGCGTCCTCCTCGTGCAGCGCCTGAACCGCAGCCCAGGTGCCATCGCGCGAGCCGTCGTCCACGATCCACACCTGAAACGTGAGCCCCGCGTCCTCACACACCGCCCGGATCCGCTCGCCCAGCTCGGGGAGCGGCTCGGCCTCCTCGTACGCCGGGACGATGACCGAGAGGGTCGGCCGCTCGGCGTCCGAGACAGAATGTTGCAAGCAAGCCTGCTCCACGATCAAAGTTGATTCCTATGGCTGTCGTCGAAACCCCATCCCGACGTGCTCGAAGTGGGCGTCGCCCGTAAGCACGTCACGCAGGTCCCGGTGTTGCATCACGACAAATGAGGTGAGATCCGTAAAGGAAACGTCGGGCTTGTCGCTGTACTGTTCTCGAAGAGCGATGGCCCGCTCGAAATGATCGCGCCCAATCCACTCCAAACTTAGAAAGGCGTTTTGGCGGGCCGACTCAATCTGCTGATATCCTTCCCAGGCTTTTTCGAACGGAAGACGCTTGAAAAGAAGCGTCAGGGCCTCGGTGAGCACATAGTCCGTGGTATGGACCGCTCCCCCTTGGAGGGCATCCTGGAAATATGCCTTTACCTCTTCGTGTCTCGATTCGCGACGATCCCGCAACTTCAACCAGCCCCACGTATCGACGAAAAGACTCATACCTCCTCCCTATACAGTTCCTCATCAATGTCTTGAGCTAAGGAACCGTGTTCTACACCTCCAATGTAGTCCAGAAGCGGGTTTTCCGCCGGATCGCGTCGTCCATCCTCGGTCCGCTGCTCCTCTTCCTCCCGCAGCGACTTGACGTAGTCCAACACCTCCCGCCGCCGTGCCTCCGGCAACACGTCGAGGACCTCCATGATTTTTCGCTTCGTGTCGGCCATGTTAATTCTCCGAGCCGTATTTCAAGGGAAGAAATTCAGAAACCCCACTTCTGATGCGTGATCCGTGAAGCGTGAATGGGGCCGTCGGACTACTCAAATCACGCTTCACGCATCACTTTTCACGCGTCAATCGTCGCGTACTTGGCGTTGCGCTCGATGAACTTCCGCCGCGGCTCCACCGAGTCGCCCATGAGGGTGGAGAACAGCCGGTCGGCCGCCGCGGCATCCTCGATGGTCACCTGCTGGATCTTCCGCGTCTCCGGGTTCATCGTGGTGGTCCAGAGCTGCTCGGGATTCATCTCGCCGAGGCCCTTGTAGCGCTGCATGCTCGGGCTGTTGCCGTCGGCCCGCAGCTCGCGCATGCGCTCCTCCATCTCCTCGTCGGTCCAGCAGTAGATCTCCTCGCTGCCGTTCTGGATCCGGTAGAGCGGCGGCAGCGCGATGTAGATGTTGCCCTTTTCGATGAGGGGACGAAGTTGACGGTAGAAAAAGGTAAGAAGTAATGACCGGATGTGCGCTCCGTCTACATCGGCGTCCGTATTGTGGCATATTATACCGCCAAAACCCGATACAAAGTTTTCGTCTTTTTCGACCGAGAAATCATATACAAATCTGTTAGAAGACTTGGCTCGGTTTACAGACTTTACCTCAAGAGCAACCAAGTCATCAGAAATATTCTCATACGGACGTACCTTCTCCGTGGCACTCTGTCGTTCGAGTAACGCAGCAAGGTCTTCTCCTTTCGGGTGCACTTCCCACACCTTGCGTAGCTTCAGAAGATCGGACGTTGCTCGCACCCGAACCGTATGAACGTCGTTCGGAGTGGAAATCGCCTGTCCGTTGAGGGTCCGAGGCGAAAGGTTTTCGGCGGCCGTCATCGTGTGGGAGGCGACAACGTCCTGACTGGAAAGGAGGTACATCAGACCGCTCGCGAGATCGCGCGAAACCGTTCCGAAGATGACCTCATTCTCGTGTATGCATCCGTCTCCGAGCAGGTACCCCCGCAGAAACGCCTGCTGTAACTCGGCGGACACATTGAAGACGAGATCCGGGATCTCTTTTTCGGTCGCCGAGCGTGAATCGCAGCCGAGGACGTGTTGCCACGCGAGCGCAGCGGCCCGGTTCACCAGCTTCACCTCGCCGACGCGGTTCTCGTAGTCGCTGTATTTTGCCCGGAGGCCGAAGACGTGCTCGAAGGCGTCCCGATACGTCTCGACGAGCGCCTCGTTGTCCGCGGTAATGGCGAGCCGAATGCCGTTTCGGGGCGAGCAGGAGCCCTCCGCGACCCAGAAGCCGAGCAGATCCATCAGGGGCTCGTCGACCGTGACGTACCGATCGATGCCGTGGTCGGCGTGGTGCTCAGGCGTGAGCTCGACGTGTGCCCCCTCGGGGATGTAGTCGAGATCCGATTCGTCGAGTGTGCTCACCGCTACGTAATCGCGGACGCGGTTTTTCGGAGCGCCCTCGTACTGCTCGTTCCAGCGCTGGTCGAGGACCGAATCGGCGACCGTGACCGACTCCATCACGGCGTCCTCATCCGCCCCGACGGCCTCGCAGTACGCTCGGAAGTTCGACACGCTGGGTCGGTTCACCCCGCGCTCCCAGTACGAAACGGTAATCGGCTGCGCCACGCCGACCGCGTCGCAGACCTCTTGCTGCGTCAGGTTGCGCTCTTTCCGCTTCGCTTTCAACGTCGTCCGCACCGATTCGGGCACCTCGACGCGCGGCTCGGCCCGTTCATCGCCCTCGTACTCGTCCCGAATCTTCTGCTTGAACATCTCTTCGATCCCCGGGCCGCGGGCGTACACGTCGGAGTCGAGCTGGTCGGCCGCCAGGACGAACCGACTGAGTAGATCGATCTCGTCGCCGTCCCGATCCCCCTGTACGGGGACGCGTCGGGGAGCGACCACGTTGTCCCCGGGCTCAATCTCATCGCCCCGAGCGAGCTCCACCTCGCCGTCGCGGTGCACGAAGACGCTGTGGGAGCCGGTCACCTTCAGGTTGCGCCCGTACGCCGTCGTGATCTCAAAGAGCGGTTCGTCCACCTCGTGCCGGATGACGCTCTTGATGGGGCGGAAGCGGACCTCATGCGTGTCTCGCCCAAAGCAGAGCACCTTCCCGAGCGTATCGTCGCTCCGCTTGTCGTAGTACGCACCGGGCGTGTCGTTTCCATGCTCAAGGGCCTCGTCGATGAAGTCGCCGATTTCGACCATCCGGGTCGTGCCGTTCCGCCGCACAAACACATGCTCCTCGGCGTCGACGCTCATCATCACGATCTTGTGGTACCGGATTTCGCTCATGTCGAACTCCTCCTCCGTCGACGTGAGCCCGGTGCCGAGCGCGGTCACGATGTTCTGGATTTGATCGTGCTCCAGAATGCGATCGAGGCGCGCCTTCTCCACGTTCAGAATCTTGCCGCGCAGCGGCAGGATGGCCTGGAAGTGGCGGTCACGCGCCTGCTTGGCCGAGCCGCCCGCCGAGTCGCCCTCCACGAGATACAGTTCACTTTCGTCCGGCTTGCGCGAGGAGCAGTCCGCCAACTTCCCGGGCAGACTGCCCCCCGAGAACGCATTCTTGCGCTGTACGAGCTCACGTGCCTTCCGGGCCGCCGCTCGTGCCTCGGCCGCCGTAATGACCTTCTGGATGATCTTGTCCGCCTGATCGGGGTGATCCTCCAGCCAGCGCCCGAGTTGCGTGTTGATCATCGACTCGACGATCCCCTGCACCTCCGAGTTGCCGAGCTTCGTCTTCGTTTGCCCCTCGAACTGCGGCTCCGCCACCTTCACCGATAGCACCGCCGTGAGCCCCTCCCGGAAGTCGTCGCCCGAGAGATCGAACTTGAGGTCGCTCAGCATGTCGTTCTTTTGCGCGTACCGCTTCAGCGTCCGCGTGAGCGCCCGCCGGAAGCCGGTAATGTGCGTCCCCCCCTCGTGCGTGTTGATGTTGTTAACGAAAGAGAGGACGTTCGAGTTGTAGCCGTCGTTGTAGCGCATCGCCAGCTCGACGGGCACCTCCTCGTCCTCGTCGGAGATGTAGATCGTCTCGTCCAGAATCGGATCGCGCGCCTCGTCGAGGTAGTTGACGAACCCGACGATGCCCTCTTCCGAAAAGTACTCTTCGCGGGCCAGTTCCTCGTCCTCCTCCCGGTGATCCTCAATGACAATCCGGACCTCCGCGTTCAGGTAGGCGAGTTCGCGGAGGCGATCCGACAGCGTCTCGAAGCGAAACTCCGTCGTCTTGAAAATCTCCTCGTCCGGCCAGAAGCGGATGTGGGTCCCCGTTGTCTCGTCGTCCCGCATCGGGCGCACCTCCTCGACCGGGTCTTCCGGCACCCCGCACCGATAGGACTGCTTCCACACCGACCCATCGCGCCGGACCGTCACCTCAAAGCGAGACGCCAGTGCGTTGACGCACGAGACGCCCACGCCGTGGAGCCCCCCGGACACCTGATAGCTGTCCTTGTCGAACTTGCCGCCGGCGTGCAGCACGGTCATCACCACCTCCAGGGCGGACCGATCCTCGGACGGGTGCAGGTCTACGGGAATGCCCCGCCCATTGTCCTCGATCGACACCGACCCGTCCTCGTAAAGGTCCACCTCGATGTGATCGCAGTGCCCCGCCATCGCCTCGTCGATCGAGTTGTCGAGCACCTCGTAGACGAGGTGATGCAGGCCCCGCGTGCCGACGTCGCCGATGTACATGGAGGGGCGCTTGCGCACCGCCTCCAGGCCCTCAAGCACCTGGATGTTGGAGGCCGCATAGGCGCTGATGGCGCGTTCAGGAAGATCGGTGGCTTCACTCATAGAAAGAGAACGTACCAGTGAAAAGGTGGAGTCAAAGTGCCAGGCGTCCGAGAGAATCCGTTGCCTCAATTGTAATTTTTCTTGTAACGAGAGGCCCAGCCGATAGTTCGCCGTCGACCTCTTTGGGATTCGCAACGGAATGCTCCGGTCTACGTGAGATCGGGCAAGGGATTCGAGCCTCTGCGATTCGGGATCGGACTGTCCCCTTTGTTGCACTCAGTATTGAGACGTGCGGCGTTGATGAGAGGCACCCTTTCCCTCCGAGTTCGCAGTTCACAACGAGAATGAGCATTGTCCCTGCAGTGAAGCGCACATTCCCGACCCACGGAGTCGAGACCGTCCCTTACCCGGCGAGGTCCGACGCCTCCTCCTCGACCGATTCCCGGATTGGAATGGCAACCACAACCGTGGTCCCCACGCCGTCCTCGCTCTCTACGTCGATTCGCCCTCCGAGTAGGTCGAGCATACGCTTGGTGAGCGCCAGACCGAGCCCCATTCCCTCGTGGGTTCGCGTACGTCCCTCCGACGCCTGCTTAAACGGTTCGAACAGGTTCTCCCGAAACGTCGACGGAATGCCCGGCCCCGAATCCGATACCGTAATCACCACGGCCGAATCGGATTCCTCCACTGCGACCTGTACCTCCCCGTCGGGGGCAAACTTGATGGCATTATGCACCAGATGGCCAACAATGCGCCGCAGGAGTTGCCGATCGGTCTGCAGCACGCAGGACGCCGACGCGTCAACCTGTATCGATCCCGCACCGCGTCCCAGTTCGCGATACTCCTGCACAACCTCCTGTACCACCGGCCCAATGTCGACCGCCTCCGGCGTGACTTGAATTGTGCCTGCCTCCAACTGGGCCATCTCCAGCACCGCACGCAGGGTGCGCGACAGCCGCTGTGCACTTTGCCGAATGTGCCGGGCAAACGACTCGTGATCGGTCTCCGGTTCCTCCAGAATCACCTCAGCGTAGCCGAGAATACTGGTAATCGGCGTACGGAATTCGTGACTCATGTTATTGAGCAGGCTCGACTTCAACCGTGCCATTTCCTCCGCCTCCTCTTTTGCCGCCACGAGCTCGGCCTCCCGACGCTTCCGCTCCGTGATGTCGCGGATGGCTGCCACGCGCACCTGCTGCTCCGCCGCCGTCACCACGCGTTCGTCAATCTCAGCCGGAAAGGTCGACCCGTCCTTGCGCTCAAGAACGGCCTCCGTGAGGGAGTCCGACGACGATTGCAGTTCGTCCCACTCCGGTTCCTGCGTGGATTTCGAAAGCACGCTTTGAAACGACCGTCCCATTAACTCGTCGCGGTCGTACCCCATCATGTCGGTCAGAGCGCGATTCACATCCAGAATATCCCCGTCCCGGTGCAGGATGATCCCCTCGGTGGTCGCCTCCGCCAGCCGACGGAATCGCGCTCGACTCTCCACGAACTGTTGGGTCCGGCGCCGCACCGCCGAGCGCAGCGTCAATACCGCCACTGCAGCGAGAAGGGCCCCGCCGATGATGACGAGGATGATGGTCCGATAGTGTCCGCCCCCCTCCCCCGGGTCTTCGAGATCGCGCGGGTCGCGGGGAAGCAATTTATAGGACGTAGCATACGGGGCCTGCCGGTCGTATTGGTTCAACAGGCCGGTGATGGCCACCCGATCCTCGGGCTGAAACGCCTCCAGCGACATCTCCTCGCGCCGCCGACGCGGTACGAAGACCATTATTCGGGCTTCGGTGTACGGGACCAGATCGGCCAGTAGCAAGAACTGGCCGCTCTCGTTCCTCCGATTGGTCACCACGCGCCCTCGCACCTGCACCAACTGCCCCTCATACTCCTCTCCCGCCGCGGCCGACACTGTGAGAGGCACTGGCTCCGGATATCGAGTCAGCCCGCCGACGCGACCGTACTTCTTCCCCTGCAGTTGCGTCAGTCCGGACTGCTGCTGAACTACCCCCTTTACCCAGAGGCTGTCGCCCCGTCGCACCGCGGCCCCGTTGGGGATCTGAGCGGCGATCCCTGCCGTCGAATCCTGGAGAAAAATCAACGAGGGGTCGGAGAGCCCGCCCGTCCCTACACTGACCCGTCCTCCCACTACGACGGTGTCGCCAATTCGACTTGGGCCTCGTGTGCGCCGAAACGACCTTCGGGCCTCTTCGATGGTGGACGTCGGCGACAGCGTATCGTCGCTCGGGTCTTGTCTCTCCGGCGGGGTCGTTCGCACGCCCGTACCGCCCCCCGCCGCGAGGAGAACCAGTCCCAATACGGCTATGCTCCACGTGCGCCGCCACAGAATGCATCCGGGTCCTCTGTGGGCCATTTGCGAACGAGACGACCATGAAGAAAAAACGTATACGCTGCTCCCGTGTGGTGTCCCTCGGACCCAGTTGGACGCCCTCCCTCCCCCGCAAGAGAGGACCTTTCTCCCCGACCGCACAGGAGCAGTGGCTGCGGTCGGACAATGATAGTGGATGTCCTCATACGACCGCAACTCTCCCCGGTCCCGGATCAGCGTCCCTTCCATTAAACGTTCACAAATGCAGCAGTCCGCTCGTCCAAACTCTTTGGACTACCTACGCGCAGTGAAGAGACTGTCTGGATTTTGGGGGCGTGGTTATTTGCCCTACGGATGTTCCGCTACACGTGGGAACCGTCGGGGCAGGCAAAGAAGAACCTGGTTGAAATGGACCGTCCTGGACGCGTCACGTCGACCAACGTGTGCATTCAAAGCCGTCTATCCTCCTCTTCGCTCGACTCTGCTTCCAGTCCCCCGATCGGGACCGGCCCAGGTCGGATTGGTTTTTACTGTGCCTTCCCCTACGTTAATGATCAACATTTGAATCGCCTTCCTTCGCACACGCCGTGGGTTCTCGCGTCGGCCCTGCCGACCGGGATGAAAAGGGAACGCCAGTGGTGTCAGTGTCGAGTTCTGAGTTTCGAGTGCCGGATTTGGGGTCAACTCAACAATCGGCATTCGAGACTCGCCGGTGACGCAACTCGCCAGTGACCAGTCTGGGGCTGTACCCGCAACTGTGAGTCGAAGGGGGGATGATGCATCGTTTATCGCTGCTCTCCACTATTCCGGGAGGTATCCCCTGCGGACCGCTTCTCGGGATGGGAAGGAGGATTGCGAGTCGCTCGTCCCTTTCCCTGTGGAGCCGGTTTCGCCGCGGAGGCCCTTCGACAAGCCAGGAGACCTGCCTGCGCGCGTGACGAGGCGCCCGACAACCGTCGGCGTCTCTCACTGCCAACAACCTCCGGGATCTGAGGTGTGTGGCGTGCTTTCCTCCGAAGGGCCTCGCATCGCCGGACCCGTCCCTCGTGTGTGAGGGCCGTACCGTACCGGTGCCGTCCCGGAGCAGCCGCCCGCATCTCATGTCTGAGGTGAGGGCTTTTCTTATGGCCGCTCTTCCCAACGTTCGAATGGCATTCTGCCTGGCCGGACTTCTCCTGTCGGCCCCGTTTGCCGGCCCGGCCCGGGCTCAGGCCCCGGTCCCCGACACGACGCGCGGAGACTCAACCCGCGTGCAGTGGAAGCGAGTGCTCCCGCCCCTCACGGTGACGGCCGGACGTCTTCCGACGGCCCCTGCCAACGCCCCCACCCGCATTACCGTCATCGACTCGACGGCCCTCGCCCGAACGGGCGCCGCGTCGGTCGCTTCCGTCCTCGAACAGCGAGCCGGGCTCTTCGTCCGCCGGTACGGGGAGACGGGCCTTGCGACCCCCGCCCTCCGCGGCAGCGACGCCTCCCAGACGGCCCTTCTCCTCGACGGGCAACCGATCACGGACCCACAGCTGGGCCACCTCGACCTTTCGCTGCTGCCCACGGTGCTGCTCCGCTCCGTGTCCGTGATGCACGGCCCGGCCTCCCCCATCCACGGCTCCGACGCCCTCGGCGGCGCGATCCACCTCCATGCCCTCCGTCCTCGCTCTTCCCTCCAGGTGCGCGGGAGTGTCCACGCCGGGGCCTTTGGCGAGCGCGGCGGCAGCGTGCTCGTGGGCGGTCCCGTCACCGACCGCACCTCGGTCCTGGCCGCCGCCGACCTTCAGACAACCGACGGCGACTTTCCCTACGTCGACGAGGCGCGCTTTCCCCCGGAAACGGTAAAACGCCGCAACGCGGACCGCACTCAGCGCTCGGCGTTCTCCACCGTGCGCTCCCGGCAGGGAGAACACCGACTCCGCCTGTCCGGATGGGTCACCCACTCCGAGCGCGGCCTTCCGCCCTCCTCGTCGACTGCCCCGGCCCAGGAACGGCAGTGGGATACCCAGCTTCGCCTCTGGGGCCGCGACCGCATGCCCCTCGGCGACGGCAGCCTCACGGTGCGCGGCATGACCCAGTACACGCGCCTGCGCTACGCCAATCCCCAGCAAGGCCTCGACCAGACGGGCCGCACGTGGATTCAGTCGCTCGAATCGACCCTCCGCACGCCGCTCACCGACCACTGGACGACGGCGGTTGGGGGCACCGGCAGTCTCGCTCGTGCCAATCATCCGAAGCTCGACGGCCGGGCGCACCAGGAGCACCTGTCGGTCTTCGCAGAAGGAACCGGGACGTACGGGCGCCTCCGCCTCTACCCGGCCCTCCGGACCGACGCGTACTGGATGCCGGAAAGCCGGACGCGCCTTCCCGTCACGCCGCGCCTCGGGCTCAACTGGCAGCCCGTGGCGGCGTGGCCGTCGCTCCGGCTCAAAGCCCACGTGGCCCGCGCCTTCCGCGTCCCCACCTTCAACGACCGCTACTGGCAGCCCGGCGGCAATCCCGACCTGCGTCCGGAGCGAAGCTGGGGCGGGGACGTCAGCCTGCGCCTCGACCGGCCTCACGGCCACATCGAGGTTACGGCCTTCGCGCAGCGGCGGCGCGACCAGATTGTATGGCAGCCCACCGGCAACGGGGTCTGGAGCCCCCGCAACGTGGACCGCGTCCGTGCCCTCGGCCTCGAAGCCGCTGGGGAGTGGGCGTGGACGTTGCCCGCCGAAACGACGCTCAAAACCGGCGCGACGTACACGTTTACCGACGCTCGCAACCGCACGGATCCGACATCGAGTTCCTACAACGAGCCGCTCCGCTACGTCCCCCGCACCGAAATCAAAGCCCACTCCACTGTTTCGTGGGGGCCGGCGGCGCTGACGCTCAACGCGCGATACACCGGCCGCCGCTACGTGACCAGCGACGGGCGCCAGTTCCTCGATCCGTACCTGATCGCGGGAACGCGCCTGCAACTGTCGCACCCCGTCGGCGGCGTGCAAACGTCCTTGTCTCTCGACATCGATAATGTTCTCAGTACTGACTACGAGAGTGTTGGGGGACGTCCCATGCCCCCGCGGCACGCCCGAATCCAGGTGACCCTTGCTCCCTAATTCGACAAACAGCTTTCTCCTGCACGGGGCAATCATGGGACAGGGGACAGTCCCTTCGCCCAGCCGTGCAGCCCCTCTCCTCGTTTTCTCGACGACCGGTACGACCTTTTCTATGACGTTTCGACGCCTCTTTCTTTTTTCGCTCTTGCCCCTTCTGCCCCTCGGCCTCGTCGGATGCGACCTGGCCGGCCTGGACGACTCGGGTCCCTCGCCCGCCGACGGGGTCTACGTGGCCAATCAGGGGAACTTTGGAGACGGCAATGGATCCGTTACCGTTTACGATCCTGCCGACCAGACCGCTCAGCCTGAAGCCATCAGTGGGCTCGGCTCCATTGTGCAGGGCGTTGCCCTTCGCGACACGAGCCTGCTCGTCATGGCCAACACCGGCGCCCGTGTCGATCTGTTTTCGACCAACGGTCCCACCCAGACCGGCCAGGTGACTGGCTTCAACAGCCCCCGCTATGCCACCTTTACGGACGAAACAACGGCCTACATTACCGATCAGTCTCCCTTCGGAAGCAGTGCGTCCCCGGCCGTGCGCATTCTGAACGTCAACGGCGCCCAGTCCCAGGTCGTCGATAGCATCCCGGTGAGCGGCAACCCGGAGGGCATTGCGGTCTCGGAGCCGACCGACCGTGCGTTTGCGGCGCTCGGGGCCTTCGGCGCCTCCACTCTCGTGGCGGTGCTCAATACCAGCCAGAACACCCTTGACCGGGAGGTGGACATCGGCTGTGCCCCCCGAGACGTCGTGGCCGACAATGACGGCGACGTGTTTGCTCTTTGCAGCGACGCCGCGAGCGCCGTGATCCTGGACGCCGGGTCCGGAACGGTCGACACCACCCTCGCTCTTCCGGACACCGCCGAGTCGGCCTCCGGCGTGGGCGATCCGGCGTCCTACGATGCAGACAGCGAGGAACTCTACATTGCTAGCGACTCCGGCATCATCCGCGTCAACACCGCCTCGAACACCGTGGAGGCCACCGTGAACGTCGGCCTTTCGAGGACCCCGGGAGCGGTTGGGTACGACAGCGGCGACGGGGTCCTGTACGTGGCGCGCCTGAATCCAAGCAGCCCCTTCACGAGCGCGGGCACTGTGACGATCCACGAGCGGGACGGCACTCAGATGGGCTCCTTCGGAGCGGGCATTGCTCCCACCTACATCGCGTTCCGTTAGTAGAGAAGTGCCCCCTCTCCGCCCGGCCCTCGCCCGCCTGTTCGTTTCATCACCGCTGTTTCCTCATGGACATTGATCGCTGCTACTGCTACGAGCAGACATTCGAGGCCCTGAAGGCCGTCGCCGACGAGACGGGCGCCGACTCGGTGGCGGCCCTGCAGGAGCACGTCACCTTCGGCGAAAACTGCCAGCTGTGCCATCCGTACGTCTGCCGGATGCTGGAGACTGGGGAAACGGTCTTCCACGAAGTGCTGGAGGATGATGATTGACGGCGCCCCTCATCCAACCAGACGCCTCTACGCGTCCATGCATCCACGCGTCCGTTCGTTCCGGGCACATGGGCCGATAAACGGCAACATCGCCTCCTACGTCTTCGGAGGTCTACCAACATGCAATCGCCCTGCGGAGCACGACGGAAGGGAGAACATCAGGAGCTGTCCGTCTTTCGAGCCCCCCTCCCTCCACAACTGCTTCTGCCGATGGCTACATTTCTGTACATCTTCCCCCATCCGGACGACGAATGCTTCGGGCCGGCCCCCATGATCGCCCGCCAGCGCCGGAAGGGCCACGATGTCCATCTGCTCACCCTCACCCGCGGGGAGGCCACGTCCCAGCGCGAGCGCCTGGGCTACTCGAAAGCCGAAATGGGCGAGGTGCGCTATCAGGAAATGCAGGCCGTAGCGGAGACGCTGGCCCTTACGTCGATGACCGTCCACGAGTACCCGGACGGGGAGCTCGCCGAGCTCAATCCGCTGACGCTTGAGGATGGAGTAGCGGCCCACATTCACGAGACCGAGCCCGACGTGGTGGTGACGTATCCGGTCCACGGCATCAGCGGCCACCCCGACCATCTGGTCACCCACGCCGTCGTGAAGCGCGTGGTGTGCGCCCTGCGGCGCGACGGCGTGGCGTACCCGAAGCGGCTGGCGTTCTTCACGGTCCCGCCGCCCTCGGACGACGCCGACCGCCCCTCCCACCTCCAGCACTCCCCCTCCGTCCTCATCGACTGCGTCGTACCCACGTCCCCGGAGGACCTCAGCCGCGGCCGCGAAGCCCTCTACTGCTACGACACGTACCGCCCCGTCGTCGAAGAGCACCGGCCCCTGCGCTCCGTCACGGACAGCACAGTCCTCGAACTGTTCGGCGAGCATCACGCCTCGCCGCTCCCCGACCTAATCGACGGCCTCGACGATACCGACACCCCCCTTTTCTCCGTTTCCGATCCCTCCGCCGTCTGACGTCCGTTCGGATTTTAGAATCATAATCTACGCTGTTGTACATCAGGGAACGCCGCGTCGGACACTGTCCGTACAGCCTATGAGGCTGTTTGAGTTGGCCCGTTGGGACCTTGGGCACAAAAGAACGCGTGCAATCGGGCCCCAGCAATCCAGTGCTCTTTGCTCTGAGAGACGATTGGGGTTGCTGGAAAACCACGTCCCAAAAATCAAAACAGTCTCTACGTGCACTCCTTCCAACTTCCGGTCGATGCCCCCATGCGCCCCCCGTCGTCGGCGAGCGGCCGCTGGCTGCCCCCCTTCGTCAATCGCCTCGCCCTAAAGATTGCGAGCCCGGTCGTCGTCGTGGCCCTGGCGGGCGGACTGTGGACAGCGCCGTCCGCCGGCACCGCTGTACTTCTGAGCCTCCTCCTCGGCGGCGTGGCCTACACCGCTGGGCACTACTGGCTCCACCGCCCGCTGCGGCAAATGCGAGGCACCCTCCGCTCGATCCGGCAGCACGACTTCGACGCGATCACGGCGCCCTCCTCCCTCCAGGACGACGAGCTCAACCTGCTGTTCTGGGAAGTGTATCGCACGGGGCAACGGCTCGATAACGAGATTCAGGAGCTGAAAGAGCGGGAGAGCTACCGGCGCGAGTTTATCGGAAACGTCTCCCACGAACTCAAAACGCCCATCTTCTCAGTCCAGGGCTTCGCCGAAACCCTGCTCGACGGCGCCCTCGACGACGAGCAGGTGAACCGCACTTTTCTGGAGAAGATCCTTCACAACGTCACCCGGCTCGAACACCTGGCCCGCGACCTCTCGGCCATTACTAAGATTGAGACCGGAGAGATGGAGATGTCGCGGGAGCCGTTCGACCTCGCCCCACTCTTTCAGGAAATTCAGGAGTCCCTGGAGCTGAAGGCCGAGGAGAAGGAAATCACGCTCCACACCGACATGGCCGACGAGGTATCCGCCGCCTACGCCGACACGGACCGCATCCAACGCGTCCTCGTCAACCTCGTCGACAACGCCATCAAATACACCGACGAAGGGGGAACGGTGACACTGCGGGCCCGGCCCCACGCTGCCGAGGAAGTCGCGTTTCGCGTTGAAGACAACGGCATCGGCATCCCGGAGGAGCACCTGCCGCGCCTCACCGAACGCTTCTACCGCGTCGACAAGAGCCGCTCCCGCAACGAGGGCGGGACCGGGCTGGGGCTGGCCATCGTCAAACACATCCTCGGGGCCCACGACCGCGACCTCCGTGTCGAAAGCACACCGGGCGAGGGCTCCACCTTCTGGTTTACCCTTCCCACTACGTCCCTTCCCACGCGCGAAACGGGTCCCCAGTCGGTGAAAACGTAAGCGGGCGAGCCGAACGAACTGGGAACGATGGCGAATGTCGGAAACACATTCACGGCTCGACAACGGACTCCGGGCTTTGGCACGCCCCTTGCCCCGTCTTAAAGGTGCGTTCCGATCCCACCAAGCAGATCCGGAGACTTCGCTGGCACGAGCAGTCTCGAACCGCCTGACACACAGCAAACTCCGGCTTCAGGAATTTTAAATCATGCTTCGCATTCCTTATCCTTGCTGTGGATTGGTAGCGCTTCCAGCATTTACGGGTCTCAGTCACGTCGCTATGGAAAATCCGGTTGACCGAACCATTCGATTGACGGCCCTGGCCGCCGGGGTCGTCTGCGTCCTCGTCATTGTCGTGTTTCAGTTTGTCTGAGCGATGTCTCGAACGTAGGGGCAGCGCCGTTCTCTGAAAGGGGCCTCTTGGGGAGATGTGTACGTTCTATGGAAACTTTTGCCCAGGCCGGACCCTGCTTCCAGCGGCCTCGTTAGGGCTGTCTGTTCGTTTCCTGTCCAAAACGCCTTCCCAAGAATCGCCCCCATTATGGCGGACCTCATTGTCGTCGGCGATCGCGTACTCATCGACCCGAAGACGGGCGAAGAAAAAACCGATGCGGGGCTCGTGGTCCCGGCGTCGGTCTCCGACCAGGAAAACGTCCACAGCGGACGTGTCGTCAAGACCGGACCGGGCTACCTCACGCAAAACCCGGAGTACAGCGAGACGGAGTCGTGGAAAGAGTCGACCACTCCAGTTCGGTACCTTCCCCTGCAGGCCAACCCGGGCGACCACGCCTTCTTCCTGCGCAATGAAGCCATCGACCTTCGGTACGACGACACCCATTATCTCGTCGTCCCTCACCAGGCCATCCTGGCCCTCATCCGCGAAAACGGACACGGAAATGACGGCAACGGCCCCTCCGGCGCAAGTGAAGGCCCCGATGCCCCCCGCGAAGAGCCCTCGGACACCACCGTCGAGGACATCGAAGACCTCTGGGACGGCGACGATGACGCGGACACTCCGGATCCCGGGCGAATCGCCTAACTCCCCAATCCGGCTGATGATGCTCTGTAGCTGAGTTGCACTGCGGCATTGGGATCACGCCCGCACCTCCTCGGGCAGCTCCCCGTCCCCGGACGCCGCTCCCGAAAGCGGCCCGGACTGATCGGCGTACTGCAGGTCGTAGAGCTTGCGGTAGAGCCCGTCGAGCCCCAGCAGCTCCTGGTGCGTGCCGCGTTCGCGGACTTCTCCCTTGTGAAGCACCAAAATTTCGTCGGCGTCCTGGATCGTGGAAAGCCGATGCGCGATGGCGAGGGTGGTTCGTCCCTCCGTCACCCGCTCTAGGGCCTGCTGGATGAGCGTCTCCGTCTCTGTGTCGACACTGGAGGTCGCCTCGTCGAGCACCATCACGCCGGGGTCGTAGAGCAGCGCCCGTACGAACGCCAGCAGCTGCCGCTGGCCGTGCGAGAGCGACGAGCCGCGTTCCTTCACGTCCTGCTGATACCCGTTCGGCAGCCGCTCGATGAACCGGTCCGCCTGCACCACCCCGGCGGCGCGTTCCATCGTGTCCGCATCGACCGACGGATCGTTGAGCGTCAGGTTGCGCTCGACCGATCCCGAGAACAGAAACACATCCTGCAGCACGAGCCCGATGTGGCGTCGCAGGTCCCGGAGGCGCAGATCCCGAATGTTGACGCCGTCCACCAAGATATCGCCCCGCTGGATCTCGTAGAAGCGCAGCAGCAGATTCATGATCGTCGACTTCCCCGCCCCGGTCGCCCCGACGACCGCCATCGTCTCCCCCGGCTCCACCGTAAACGACACGTCCTTGAGCACCCAGTCGGGATTGCCGTCGTTGTCGTCCTCGTAGGCGAACCACACGTTGCGGAATTCAATCTTCCCTTTCACCTCGTCCAGCTCGACCGGATCGTCCGGCTCCGCGAGGCGGTGGTCCTCGTCGAGCACCCCGAAGATGCGCTCGGCCCCGGCCATCGCCCGTTGAAGGGTATCGTACTGGTTGGACAGATCCCGAATGGGCTCGAAGAACTGTCGCGCGTACTGTATGAAGGCCACCAGCACCCCGAGCGTAAGCGCCGAGCCTGCCATGGCCTGAAGTCCGCCGAACCAGAGCACCGCCCCTAGCGCCACGTTCGAGATGATCTCGATCGAGGGCCAGAAGATGGCGTAGTAAAAAATGGTCTGCAGGTGGGCGGCCCTGTGGTCATCGTTGATGCCCTCGAACCGGTCCATCTCTTCCTCTTTCCGGTTGAAGAGCTGCACGATGTGCATCCCCGTCACATGCTCCTGGATGAAGGAGTTGAGGCGGGAGACCTGCTTGCGCGTTTCGCGGTATTGCTCGCGCACGTTGTTACGAAACCAGAACGTCACCCACATCATGAGCGGCATCACCAGGAGCGTCACCACCGCTAGCCCCCAGTTCAGGGTAAACATGAAGTAGGCGATGAACACAAGCTTGAAGAGGTCGCCCAGCGCCACGATGAGGCCGGAGGAGAGCACGTCGCTCAGCGCCTCCACGTCGCTGGTGGTGCGCGTGATGAGACGCCCGATCGGGGTGCGGTCAAAGAACGACAGCGGCTGCTCCTGCACGTGCCGGAAAACCGTCGTCCGCAGGTCGTAGATCGCCTGCTGGCCGATGTACTGCGTGAGGTAGTTCTCGGCAAACGACAACAGCCCCTCCCCGATCAGTGACAGAAACAAGAGGAGAATGATGTACTGCAGGCCCTCCAGGTCCCCGACCACAATGTAGTTGTCGATGCCTCGTTGCACGAGCCACGGCCGCAGCGGCCCGAGAAATGAGCCGACGAGCGTAATGGCGAGGGCCCCCACGACCCAGCCGGTGTACGGCGTCAGGTACTGGGCAATGCGGCGGAGCAACTGCCCATCGAACGAGTGCATCCCCTGCTCGCCTTCTTCGTCGTCAATGTGTTCGTCGGGGTCGGCAGCCAAGTCGTCCAGAGTGCAGATTGGGAACAACTTGTCGGATCGCTTCGCCAAACTCGCCAGTCGCGGTCAATGTTGCGGGAGGCCGCACACTGCCCGAAGTTGTTTTCCCGGCCTTTCACGTTCGGCCCGCCGTCCATTCCCCCTCCTTCCAACGCCGACCTCCGTCACCGCACGGACTGCCCTCGGTCCTCTCCCCACCGTGCTGGGTTGTGCTTGATGTAACCGCGACATGCTCACCACTCCCGTTCGTTGCGCAAAATTCGGTCGTGGTATCGTGATTGCCAGACCGGCGCCCCCGGCCGCTCCCGTTTCTGATTGATTCGCGTCGTGACGCCCCCCTTGAACCCGGCAATCATCGATCCTAAAGATTTGGAATGTCGCTGGGGGCGTCCGTTTTCCCACCGTGGATGCCCAGATCCACGATGTATACATCGTTGTCATTTTCTTGACCGCCGTCGATTCTGGGAGAACCTGGTCCCATGTCGAGATCATATCCTCGCGGCGACACGTCGTCCACATCCGGCGGCACAAGACACACGATTCCATGCATGTGATTGGGCATGACGACGAACGCATCCAAAACGACCTCGTCCCGCAACTCTTCGGATCACTCCCATTCCTCCACCACAATGCGACCGTATTCATTCAACCGCATTCGGCCTCGTCGCACGCGTCCGAAAAGACACCGTCGATCCTGCGTGCACATCGTCACGAAATATGCAGCCGCCCGGCGATAATCGAACGACGGATGGCGGGGGTTTGTGCGCTCGGGCATAACACGGACAGAATTGGACGAACATCTTCTCGTCCATAAGACACATGGAGGACGCAACCTCTAACGTCCCCTCAACGAACGTCCCCTCAACGGAGGCAGACGGGACGTCCCTGGTCAGGACGACGCGGAGTCGGACTCCTTCTCCCGCGGATCGAGTTCATACCGACGAAGCTCCTCCGCAACCTCGGCCCGCGAGAAAACCGTCTGCGCCTCCGCCACCAGCGGCGTCGGGTCGTCGTAGCGCGCACTGAGGTGCCCGAGCAACAGGCGTCGGGCTCCCGCCTCGCGCGCCACGTCCGCCGCCTCGCGGGCCGTGCTGTGGCCCGTCTCCACCGCCCGGTCGTGGAGCGCGTCGGCAAACGTCGCGTCGTGGTAGAGCAGATCAACGTCCTCGGCCGACGCCCGCCCGCCATCGCAGGGGCGCGTGTCGGTGGCGTACGCGAACGAGATGCACGGTCGCGGCGGCCCCAGCACCTGCTCGGGCCGCACTGTGGTGCCGTCGTCGGTTGTCACAGACTCGCCGTCCTGCAAGCGCCCAAACGCCGGCCCCTCCGGCACCCCCAACTCGCGTGCCCGCTCCGGATGAAACCGTCCGGGTCGGGTTCGCTCCTCCAGCCGAAACCCCATCGCAAAGCGCCGATGGGCCAATGGACGCGCCGTCACCGTGAGCTCGTCGGTCTCGTACACATCCACCGCCGTAAGATCGCCTCCGATCTCGCGAATCTCCACCGGAAAGGGCAGCTCCTCCGGATGGGCGCCCGGAATGGCCGCCAGCATGGCCCGAGCCCCGTCGGGCACCACCAGAGTCACCGGATCCCGGCGCTGCTGCAACGCCATCGTCGACAGCAACCCCGGCAGCCCGTAGCAGTGATCTCCGTGCAGGTGGCTCACAAAAATTGCGTCGATCCGCGCTCGGCTCAGGTCCGCGTGCATCAGCCGATACTGCGTCCCCTCCCCGCAGTCGAACAGCAGAACCCGCCCCTTCCGCTCCACCGCCAGGGCCGACAGGTGCCGGGTCCCCGTCGGCATCGCCGAGGCCGTGCCGAGTGGAATCACGTTCGTCGTCATGAACACTGCGTGGGCTATCCCCTGTACACTATGGTTTGCCAATGACTCCGGACCGACCTGTACCGGGAAGGGGAGCGTCGGTCGTTGGGATTACGACTGGAGTGTACGTCGCAGTTCTTCGACGGACCACACCCGAACTGTGAGAAAGTCACGGGCAGAGAGCGCTTCGAAATGCGTATCGTGCGTCACAATGGCGTGGGCACCTCCAGCGAGTGCGGTATCGACGAACACATTGTCGTCCGGATCCTCTTCGATCAAGTGCCATCGGTACGAGACGCGCACACGACGAACGTCCGGCCACAACAGAAATGCTCGAAGGATATTCTCGGCAATCTCCGGTTTCGTCTTTCGTGCGATCACCGCTTCGTATTCTTGCAGGAGAAGAGTCGACACACAGAGCCCGAGTTCCCCATCTAGAATTGCATCGAACACCCACCGGTATGGGCTCCGTCCCAATGCTAGCCGGCAGAACGTTCGTGTCCAGAACGATGTGAAGCGGCTCGGTCATGATCGTGAGCCCACTTGCGGATTTGATCGGCGTCGATGTCGTGCTTCTCGACCCACTGATCGAAATCAGAGGTGGCCTTCTCGGCAAAGTACCGAGCAAGATGCCGCTTCACATTTTTCAGCTCGGCGTCCGTCAACTCCATTGAGAAAAGGTCCAGAAGCTCTCGGTGGAGATTTGTAAGGGGCGACTTCATGAGACCCGTTGTTCAATTTTCCCAGATGTGATGCCTTCTTTTCACCTAGAACGCACCACCGTTGAATGTGGTCTCTCCCCGAAGCCCAACCGGTCCAGCATACAGCAAATGCATGGAGGCTCCGGACGCCCGGACGCAATTTGGTTCCCCATGTCCAGGCCTCCATACGTCCAAAACATCCATGCCTCCATACGTCCAAAACATCCATGCCTCCATACGTCCAAAACATCCATGCCTCCATGCGTCCAAAGCATCCATGCCTCCACGCGTCCAAAGCATCTATGCCTCCACGCGTCCAAAGCATCTATGCCTCCACGCCCCCCCAGAGACGAGCGGACGAGCCATCCCTGTTGGGCGAGAGGCACCGCCGTCAGAGCGCCTGGATCTCCTCCTGCAGCAACTGCTTCTCGTAGAGATCGGCGTAGAGCCCCGGCTCCTCCACCAGCGTCTCGTGCGTGCCCCGCTGCACGATTTCTCCGCGCTCCATCACGAGAATGAGGTCCGCGTCCTGCACGGCACTGAGGCGATGACTCACGAGGACGAGCGTGTGATTGCCCTGCCGCTCGCGCAGCGACTGCAGGATGTTGCGCTCCGTAGCCGTGTCCACCGCCGACAACGCGTCGTCGAAAATGAGAATCCGCGGGTCCCGGATGAGCGCCCGGGCAATGGACGTGCGCTGCTTCTGGCCCCCCGAGAGCGTAATGCCCCGCTCGCCCACGTACGTGTCGAACCCGTCGGGAAAGTCCTCCACATTCTCCAGCAGAGCCGCCTCGTCCGCCGCCGCCCGGACCGCTTCCCGCTCGCCCTCCAGGTCGCCGAAGGCAATGTTATTGGCCACCGTGTCGCTGAACAAGAACACGTCCTGCGGCACGTAGCCGATGTGCTGTCGGAGCGTATCAAGTGGAAGGGTGCGGGCGTCGTGCCCATCGATCATAACACGGCCCTCGTCCGGATCCAGCAGGCGCGGAATCATGCGCACGAGCGTACTCTTGCCCGCCCCGGTGCGCCCCACAATGGCCAGCGTTTCGTCCGCCCCCAGTTCGAAGTGGACGCCGCGCAACGCCGGCTCATCCTCCCCCGCGTACTGGTACCACACGTCCTCAAACACAATCCGCCCCTCAATCGACTGAAGGCCAGGCACCGTCTGCGGCCCGTCGGCAATGTCCGGCTCCGTGTCCATAATCTTCTGCAGCCGGATCACCGACGCCGAGGCCCGCTGGATCATCGTAATCACGAACCCGAGCGACGCCACGGGCCACGTCATCATATTGATGTAGATGATGTACTCGGCGATGTTGCCAATCGTGATCACGCCCTCCGCCACGAGCCGTCCCCCCATCCACACCACAATAATCGTCGAGAGCCCTACCAGCAGCAGAAACGAGGGCCGCCACCCCGACTCGATGAGCGCCAGATCCAAATTGCGGGCCTTGTACTCTTCGCTCTCGTCCTCGAACGCCTCGGCCTCCGCCTCCTCCCGCGTGTACGCCTTCAACACCCGAATCCCCGAGAGCGCCTCCTGCACCCGGCTCGTGAGCGTCGAGTACTGCTCCTGCAGCTTCTCGCTGCGGTGGTGCACCATCTGCGCCATGAAAAAGACCGAGATCGGCAGCAGCGGCATCGGCAGCAGCGCGTAGAGCGTGAGCCGCGGCGAGATGACAACCATCACCGACATCGCCACGAGCACCATCACCAGCGAGCGCGTGACGTACATGATGGCCGGCCCGATGTACCGCCGCACCTTCTCGATGTCGTCGGTGGCCCGCGTAATCACATCTCCCGTCGAGTACTCGTGGTAAAACGTCGCCGATAGCTGCTGGAGATGATCGTACAGGGCGTTGCGCAGGTCGTACTCGATGTGGCGTGAGGCCACCACCACCGTCTGCCGCATCAAGAACATGAAGAGCCCGCTCGTGAGCGAGAGCCCCACGATGGCCGCCCCGAACAGCAGCAGGGCAACGAAAAAGAACGCGTAGAGATCGGCCTGCACGGCGGTTCCGTCGTACAACGTGTAGAGCCGCACGAACCGCGGAATGCTATCGACCGCCGTCCGCACGACCATGGGCACGGTGATCTGGAAGGCCGCCGAGATCATCGTAAACAGCAGCCCCGGAACAAAGAGGTACTTGTACCGCCAGAAAAAGTGGTTGAGGCGCGACAGGGGACCCATCAGTTGTACGATTGTGTGTGGTAGTACCGACATCGAACGCGCCGTCCCCAGCGCTTCAGCAAGAGCGGATCCGGTCCGTACTCGATCGATCACACCCACAACGAAGCGTCTGGGACGGCTGATCCGCCCCCTCTACGGAAATGCGCGGCCCCGAACGCCCCCTGCTGTCCTTCCTTCGTCTCGGGGGGACGGGCACTACTTCGATGCGTACTTGATGGTGCAGCCGTACGGCGCCGCAGTTTTGGGATCAACCTCGTTCCCGTTCATCGCCTGTGTGAGAGCCGTCTTCACGTAGTTGGTCGCCCCCTTCACGTCGGCCTCGTCGGTGGTGGGCTTATCGTCGATCCCGCCCTTATAGATCAGCGTCCCCTCCGGATTGATAACATACATGTGCGGCGTTACCGTCGCCCCGTAGGTGCGTCCCACCTCACCGGACGGGTCCATGAGAATGGCGGACATGTGGGCGTCGCGCTGTTCCTTCTGCGCCGTCATCTCCTGCGGCGGATAGTAGCCCTGCTTTCCCCTCGCGGACGACACGATGGAGAGCCACACTACCCCCTTCTCGGTAAAGGTTTTCTGGAGCCGCTGCATGTTGCCGGTGCCGTAGTGCTTACCGACAAACGGGCACTCGAAATTCAGCCACTCCAACACCACGTACGTGCCCTTGAAGTCGGAAAGACTGTGGCTCTCCCCATCCGTATCGGGAAGCGTGAAAGACGGCGCGGGCTCGCCGACAGTCGCCTGGGACTGCGCCGTTCGGGGACCTCCGAGGCCCCACAGCAGAAGGCCGGCAACAAGTGCGAGGATGGACGAGACGCGAATGCGCATAGCAGTTCGAGTGTGGATTGTCGGAAGCGTGAACGAGGCAACTACGAAGACGACGGAAGGTCGTCGAGGGCATTCAGGACGATGTCCTGCGTGAGCACTTCGGGGAGGAGGGTGGGACCGGAGCCGTCGCCCGGATACAGGACGTAGAGAGGCACCCCGCTCCGCCCGTGCGAGCGAAGCGCCTTCGTGATCTGCGGATCACGATTCGTCCAGTCGGCCCGCACGAGCGCCACGTCCCTCTTGGCAAAAGCCTTCTGCACGGCGTCGGTACCGAGCACGGTCTGCTTGTTCACCTGACACGTGAGACACCAGGCCGCCGTGAAGTCGACGAAGACGGGCCGCCCCTGTTCGCGAAGCTTCTCCACCGTGCTCGTCGAAAAGGAGGTCCAGGACGAAGACGACGAGGAAGACGTTGCCTCGCTCCCCGCCGACGCGGAACGATCATAGCGCGCGCCGATCACCCCGGCGGCCACGGCCCCGACCACCATAAGGGTCACCACCACACGCGTTCCCCACGCGACGGCGCCGGACACCATCGGGTCCGACCAACGATGGGCTACCCATCCGGCTATGCCCAGCAGGAGCCCCCCCGCGAGCAGCAGGGCGACGCCGCCGTTGCCCACCTGCTGGCCGAACACCCACACCAGCCAGATGGCCGTCGCGAACATGGGAAAGGCAAACAACTGCTTCAGCGTCTCCATCCACGCCCCCGGCTCCGGAAGGCGCTCCAGCCACCCCGGCACCATCGACAGCGCCACATACGGCGTCGCCATGCCGACACCGAGCGCGGTAAAGATCAGCACGGCCCCGGGCGTCGAGAGGGTGAGCGCCACCCCCAGCGCAGCCCCCATGAACGGCGCCGTGCAGGGCGTCGCGACCACTGTGGCGAGCCCCCCCGTGAGGAACGCGCCGACATCGCCGCCGCCCTCCGCCCGGCTCTGCAGGCGCCCCCCGAGCGCCATCAGCCGCGACCCGACCTCAAACACCCCCAGCAGATTCAGCCCGATGCTAAAGAACAGCAGCGCCATCAGCGCCACGAACGTCGGCGACTGCAGTTGAAATCCCCATCCCACCTGACTCCCGGCGGCCCGCACGGCCAGTAGCACCCCCGCCAGCCCCCACATCGACGCCAACACCCCGGCCCCAAAGAGCGCGCCGTGCCGCCGCATGCCGGCATCCGTGCCCCCCGCCTCCTCCGCAAAGCCGAGGATTTTGACGGAGAGCACCGGAAAGACGCAGGGCATCAGGTTCAGCAGAAGCCCGCCTGCGAAGGCAAAGAGCAAGGCCCACGGCAGGGTGAGCCCCCCATCGCCGGACGACGCGGCGGCAGTCACCGACGCCATGTCCACGCCCGCCAAGGTCGAATCCACCGGCGCAGACATCCGCAGCGCTCGTACCGTCCCCTCCGCGTCCCAGTGGGTGCCTTCCGGCGCTACGACCACGCCCGTCAGCGTGTCGGCCGGCGCATCCGCGTAGTCCGACTGCTGAAGCGTAAGCAGGTACGTGTCCCCAGCGCGCGTCACCGGCTGCGGCGCAGCGTGATCGAGCACCTCTTTCTCGGCGGGAAAGAAGTATGCTCCTTCCAGCGACGGCGCACGGCCCGACGGGGGCGTCAGGGCAAGCGTATAGCTGCCACTGCTCCGTGCCGCCTGCACCGTCCACCCCTCTACGTTCTCAGGCTGTTTGTCCAACGCCCCCGAAATCGAGGCGGCACCGGGGCCCTCCCCCGCGGCGGACGCAACCGGAACCGAGCGGTTGAGCGACGCCTCGGCGGGTAGGCAAATGTCGGCACAGATGAGCCAGCTGGCGTCGCCCTTCAGCGTGACCGTTGTTCCGGGCGTGAGCGTCTCGGGCGGCGTGATTGTGACAGGGAGGACGACCTCGTCGGAGTAGCCGTAGCTCGTCATCGGCCCGAACGGGATGCGGTGCGGATACGGCCACTGGATCGTCTCCGTCGAGAACGCCTCCGGCAGGCTCCAGTCGATCGACGCGGGCTCGCCGGAATCTCCCGGATTTTTCCAATAGCTATGCCAGCCGTCTTCCATCCGGATCCGCAGGCCCACCGTAAACGGCTCCCCCGGCGCGATGGGCTCAGCGGCTGTCAGCAAGGTGGCCTCGCTGTGCGGGCTCGGATCATCGGTAGTCTGTGCCGGCACCGTCGATGGCACCCCCAGCAGAAGCATCGCCACCAGCACCGCTACGCCGGAGCACGCTGCCGAGCGGAACGCGATCATGGCTGACACCGATTCGTGAAAAAGGATTCGTGGGAACGTGCCTACACGCCTCGCCCCGAGGAGCCAGTTGTCGTCGCAGGGGAGAACAGGCCTCCGTCGTCTGATCAGGTGGTCCGGACCCAACAATCCGCGGACAAGCATTACTACGTTGACGTTTCGGCGATTGTTGTTACTCGAGAGCGTTGGACGCTCATGCGGTTTTTCCATCCCGTGGAGCAGTGGCAGGTCACCCTCGTCTGTGACGCCGTCGCGGAGAAACAGGTGCAAGATCCGTCGCTGCGGCGTTCGACCCGCACGGAAACGGTGACGCGATGTCCCGCGAAGGTGTTCTCCCAGCTTCGGCCATCGGGGGCCCTTCCGGAGCGAGGCTAACTCAATCTCGGTTGAGAACACGGCCTCTACTCCCCTGGTCCCGAACGACTGACAAAAACCCAAAATGTGGGACTTTCCGTGCCGAATCGGTTGCGTCTATCGGCTTTCCTTTCTTCTTTTAGAGTGCAGTCTTATTCGCATGTTCAAAGTTCCCCCACTCCTTGATTACTCAAGATACACCCTACCTGCAACGAATTCTCAACACCCTCCTCGCGGGCGGCCTGCTTGCCACGGTGGCCTCATGCGGCTCGTGGATGCTGCAGCCCAATCCGGAGGCGACACCGTTGTACCTCCTTCATCTTCCGCACTGCCTCCTGCTGCCTCTCATTCTGCTGGGCCTCCCCATCCGGTATCTCTCCGCCCCGCTGTCGTCCGTGCGTCGATACGGTTGGGGAGCCGCGGTTCTCGGTGCGAGCCTGGCGGGGGCCTGGAGCGTGGCCGCGCTCGTTGACCCCACGGCTGCCTCCGCCGTCACTCAGTGGGGACTCGTCGTGGGCTGGGGAGCCGGAGGAACGATCTACGAAGGACTGTTGCTGTGGCTGCTGTCGCGCGCGCAGTAGCGCTGGTCTCTGCGGAAGATCCGCCGGAGACGAAATTGGAGCTGGAAGAGGGGGGTGACGAATGCGTCCGGTTCGTCGCTGCCGCCCGAGGCGCTTCTGTTCCCGCTACGCTCACCTCTGCTTGCTGGCGTGATGCACAATCATGAGCCCCAACGTCACAATCACACTCGCGAGCAGACTCTATATCAGACTGGCGGTCCCAAACTCAGCATTCCCGGTGTCGGTCATCACCCCGACGACGCTGCGACCAACCCAGCTCCCGTTGGATGCACTACACCCGAGAATAATCTGGCGGATCATTTTCATGGCGGCGACGAACATGGTAGATGATTTCGGGAGTGCGTCCCGTTCGGTCGGCCTCTCAGTCCGGCCGGAGGAGAGTGACGCCGCCGGAACTATGCTTCCGAAGGTGGGCGGCCCCGATCCGGTCGACATGCGTTCTCGTCTCGTTCGACTGTAGGCCCCCGGCCCGGCGCAGCTCCCTGTCGGTACGTACGCTGTGTTCTGTACGCCCGAACGACCGATTCCTCCGCAACGACCGGCCATTCCCCCAACTCGTATCTCTCCGTATCTCTCTTTGCACTCCGATGCGCTACTTCGTTCTCGGTTTTGTGTGTATCGTTGGGAGCCTGCTGCCCACTGCGTCCGTCCTCGGCCAATCCCCCCCCGCCCCCGCCGTAAAAGGCCGTTCGCCGGACGCCGCCGCAGAGGCCCTGCACACGGCGCAGCAGAGTCATCTCTGGCGGGTGGGGATATGGGGCGGCGCCAATGCCGTCGGGGGACTGGCCCTCGTGTGGGCCTCGTCTCGCTCCGGCCGTCCCGGACGCTGGAATTTCGGGGCGATGACAGCCGGGTGGGGAATTGTAAACGTTGGCATCGCGGCGTCCGGAGTCATCACCGCAACGCCGCCGCCGGCAGAGGCCGCGGCAGTCCTCGACGCCGAGCGCCAGTTTCACAACATTCTCCTCTTCAACCTGGGCCTCAACGTGGCGTATTCGGCGGTCGGAGGCACAATGTTGGCCGCCGGATACCGGGACGTGTCGAAGGCCGCCCGCTGGCGAGGCTTCGGCAGTGCGCTGGTACTCCAGGGCGCGGGTCTGCTGGTGCTCGACGGCATTGCGTTCTTTGCCTCCCGCACGCGTCTCGACACCCTTCTCGACCCGGCAACCGCCGTCACCCTCCAGCCGCTTCCCACCGGCGTCGCGCTCACGGCTCATTTCTAACGACCCGTACTCCTCCGATGGACGACCGCCTCACACAAACGAGCAAGTTCCTGAGCTACGTGCTGCGTCACAATCCCGACGCCCTCAACCTGGAACTGGAGCCCGGCGGCTGGGCCGACGTGGAGACGCTTATCGGACACGCTCGCGCCGACGGGCGCACGCTCAGCCGGTCCCGCCTCCGGCACGTCCTCGACGCCGGCGAAAAAAGGCGCTTCACCCTCAGTGAGGATGCGACCAAAATCCGGGCAAACTACGGCCATTCGATCGACGTGAATCTCGATCTAACCCCGATGTCGCCCGACGGCCCCTTGCACCACGGCACCGCCGAACAGGCCCTCTCGTCGATCCGAAAAGAGGGCCTGCGTCCGCAATCCCGACAGTACGTCCACCTGTCGCCCACCTGGGACGAAGCAACCTCTGTGGGCGCCCGTCACGGCATCCCCGTCGTGCTCCCGATCGACGCCCCGGCCCTGCACGAAGCCGGGCACACCCTCTACCGCTCCACCGATACCGTGTGGCTCACCCGGCACGTGCCCCCATCGTTCCTCACGTTTCCGGACGTCGAGTCCGAGGGTCAGGAGGACGACTGATCCTGTGCATGGGCCTTGAGATCATCAAGCGACAGCACCTCCAGGGCCTTCTCGTGGGTGGCCGCCAATACCACGGGCGGCGCGCAGCCCGCCTCCAGCGCCTCCTGCCACCGCGCCGCACAGAGGCACCAGCAGTCGCCCGGCTCCAGACCGGGAAAGTCCCACTCCGGCCGCGGCGTGCTCAGATCATTCCCCTGGGCCTTCGTATAGCGGAGGAAGTCCTCGGTCATCTGCGCGCAGACGACGTGCTGCCCCCGGTCGCGCGGTCCGGTGTCGCACCGCCCAGTGCGGAAAAAGCCCGTCACCGGATCCTGCGAACAGGGCTGCAGTTCGGTGCCGAGCACATTTTTCGAGGCCTCAACTTGCATGAGAACAATCATTGGACGACAAGAAGCAATGGAGAGGCCTGAACGGGAAGGGCTCTCCTGCGTTCGCTCCACCTTCCAATGATCGCGTCGCGGTAAAACGCGAACGGCAGAACCACAGTGTCCATTAATTGAACGCCAGTGCCCCCTGCCGCTCCCGAGCAACCTCCGTTGGCACTGGAAGCTTACGCAGGACCCGGCTCTGGAGCCGCAAAAATCCATTGGCGGCTCGCTGGCAATGGGCCTCCATCCACTCCGTCGCCACCGAGCCGTTGAGGTAGTCCAGGAGCCGGTCGAAGGAGATGCCCTCTTCCGGCACAAGGTAGTATACGGTGTGCCGGGGAATGATCTCGCCGGTGCGCTCGGCCCAGAATGTCGGTTCCTTCGCGATGTCCTTGAACACAATCTTCGGCCGGAGGAGGTCCTGCATCGGCGGCGTCTCGTGCCAGGCATACCACGGCTTCCCCGCCTTCTGCACGCAGGACCGGTTCTCCAACCGCTCGCGGTGCTGCCGAGCCCATTCCCCAAAGGCCCCGAGTTCGCGTTCCTTCGGAAGCGTCCCGTCGCTACGGTAGGGACACGCAAACACGCTTTCTGGATTGGACGCCCCGCCATGCGTAAGTTCTTTCCCCGATACCGTCGGGCGGGTCCACGTCGGCGCAAGCCCCTCGGGCACCTCATCATTCTCAAAGACAAAGACCGCATCGGCCCCGGTCGCCATTCCGGGCGACACCCGGACGGTCACGTCCCCAAGCGTCAATCCGGTATCCACTCCCGAAAGGTCTTTGCCCCGTACCGCCGCCGCCCAGCTCTTGCCGCCCGACGGCAGTTCTACCTGATGCGTCGTCCCGTCTCGCGTTTGGATGCGGGTGTCGCTGCCAGCAGGCGCACTCCCCTCCTCGCTCTTACGAACGGTCGTCACCGACGGGTAGGCCGTCAGTTGTGGAAAGGCGTCCTCGTCGATGTGGTTGATCTCCTCCACATGGTAGGACGCGTTCCCGCGCCCGCCGCCGGTCACCATCGTTCGCAGCGGCCCGGCGGTCTCGACGTACTCCCACTTCTCCGGCGTCACGAACACCAAGCGCCCCTCCGGCGCAAGAAGCGACAGCGCTCGCTCGAAGAACAGGAGATACAGGTCAAAGCGGCCCCTAGCGACCCGGAAGTGAGAGCGATAGCGCGTCTTCTCGTCTTCTGATAGGCCCTCGATCGGAACGTACGGCGGATTGCCCAACACGTAGTCGAACGGCCCTTCCTCGGCCATTTCCGAACCGAGAAAATCTGCATTCCGCACACGTATGTGATTCACCCTCAACCCTTCAGCCTGCTCAGCAAGCCCCGGATCCTTCTCAACTGCGAGGCCGCTCGGTACCGGCGTGCCCCCTTCCTGACAGATCGTCTCCACGGCTTTAGCAAACGGCGCCTCCGCTCCGCACCCCGGATAGAGGATCCGGTCGCCCTCCGACGGCGGGTTGGCCGCAAACAGCCGGCGAGCCGTTCGTGTAGCCAAGGCGGGAGGCGTGGGATGATGACCGTTCATGATCACCGGGGGGTTTGTGGAAAAGAGAGACACCCCGCAAACGGCTGCGGCGAAGGGGCAAACACGCCCTCTTCGTACGCCTCCAGCAAATCGGTGCTGCTCCCGATCGCCTCCTCGGCACGGTTGTTCAGATTGTTGCCGAAAGAGCTTCCTTGCGATTTGTACTCGACCGCAGCGAGAAGCTTTCCGTCGTGAACAACGGCCGTATCCCATTCTTTCTCGTGGCGAAAGAAACCGGGCAGTGTCGCATGGTAGTCGTGCTTGACCGACGTGCGAGGCGTACCTGCCGCGACGAGCAGGTCCTCGACGAGGCTTGCAAATCCATCCATCTGTCCGCCGCCCAGCACCTCTGCCCGGCGCCCACGGGCAGTGTTGCTTGATGAGCGCTGCTCCTCGGCCTGCCCGGAGCGGGTTTCCCAGTAAAATTGGGCCGCACTGGCGATCTCGGGCGGGAGGTTATCAAGGGACGGACGGTCCTTTTCACTCCCAGAATCTGAGGAAGCAGCCATGCTTATCAAGTCGGCGTCGCGCGGCAAAAACGTACACGTTGCAAAGGTAATGCTCATCCGACGGACACGCATACGGGCGACCGTCCCAAGCGCCTCGACGTCCCTTCCTACATTTCGGTCGATGGACGCGCCTTCTGAACTCCCAAAACTGCTTGCGAAACGACCGGCCAGCCCCGGCCGCTCCGTCGCTCTGACATGCTGAACGCGGAAGATCGACCGCGCCGTTCCTACTCCTCGACGACGCTAATCGACTCCACCTCCTCCTCTGAAAACTGGGCGGTGTCCCCGTCCGCCGCTTCGATCTCGTACCCCTGCCGGGTCTTCCGGATGTCGTCTCGGGACTCGACCTGATATCTGATTTTCTGCAAATCCGTGGTAGTCACTTCGGCAACGAGCATTGTGCTGGACTGCTTGTTCTGGAAGGCCGTCGATAAAAGAGGGAAAAGGCAACACGACAAGCTGCAGGTGAGGTTCAGAAGATCGAAGACCGGTCGGCGAGGAGAACGGCCCCGTCCAGGCATTCGTGCGTGCCGGACAGGTCCGGCTGATCTCCTTCCTTACACGAAGAATATTGTTTATCTACCCGTGCACGGATCAGTAAGGTTGACTGTCTACCCCCCGCTCACTGCAGGCGGGAAGCCTTCTCTTCCGCTCTCCCTTTCCCCCGCTCTCACGTTCCTTTCCGGCAGAATCGGAAGATGGAGGGCAAATAATCTTCCGCAGTCCGATCAGCGCTCCAGCACGCAATTGCCCTCCCCCCAGCCTCCGGAACTCCACGCGTCCTCTGAGTTCAGCTACTCCTCTGGTGTTGCTCTTTCTCCGATGTCCCTTCCCCTCTCATGCGCGTCTTTCTGACCGGCGCCACCGGCTACGTCGGCTCCTACGTCCTGCGAACCCTTCTCGACCAGGGACACCGGCCCCGCTGCCTCGTCCGCGGCTCCGGGGACGACCTCGTGCGTCACGACGACCCCGTCGACGTGGTGTCCGGCGACGTTACGGATCCGACCTCCCTCAACGGCCTGCTCGACGACTGCGACGCCGTGATCCACCTCGTCGGCATTATCGAGGAGCATCCGCGACAGGGCGTGACCTTCGAGCGCATCCACGTCGATGGCACGCGGCACGTCGTGGAAGCTGCCCGTGCGGCTGGGGTCGACCGCTTCATCCACATGAGCGCCAACGGCGCCCAGCCCAACGACGCCACTGGCTACCAGCGCACGAAGTGGGAGGCGGAACAGATCGTGAACGAGGCCGGCTTCGACCACTGGACGATCTTCCGTCCGGCCCTGCTCTTCGGGGCGCCGGACCCCGGGCGTCCGGAGTTCTCTTCACGTCTTCTGAAGAAGCTCGTGCGGCCCTTCCCCCTTCTTCCCGTGTTCGGCGACGGGCAGTACGATTTGCAGCCGGTACACGTGACCGAGGTGGCCGACGCGTTCGTCCAGGCCCTCACCACCGAGGCGGCCCGTGAGCAGACGTACGTGGCCGCCGGGCCGGACCGGATCCCGTACGTCGAGGTACTGGACCGCATCGCCCGCGGCGCCGGTTTCTCTCCCAAGCCGACTACGCCGGTCCCGCTCGCCCTGGCCCGGCTGGGCGTCTACACGGCGGGCCGCCTGGGCCTGCTGCCCATCTCGCCGTCGCAGTTTGAGATGCTGGTCGAGGGCAACACCGGCGACGAAACGGCCTTCTACCGCGACTTCGCCCTCTCGGCGACGCCCTACACCCCGGAGACCCTGCAGTACTTGCAGTCGACGTAACCTCTCGTTTCTGCCTGCACAACGGAACGGATTCCCTTCATGGACACGACGCCAACCATTGCCAACATCACCGACGCCCTCGAAGCGTGGGCTCCACCCGGCTCCGCACAGGACTACGACAACGTGGGCCTGCAGGTGGGCGACGCCGAGCGCACGGTGGACACGGCCCTCCTGGCGCTCGACGCTACGCCGCAGGTGCTGGCGGAGGCCCAAGAGATCGACGCCGACCTCATCGTTACGCACCACCCCCTCCTCTTCCGTCCCCTCGACGGCGTCACGGCCGACAGCTACGTGTCGAACCTCGCGCTGCGGCTGGCCGAGTCGGAGACGGCCCTCTACAGCATCCACACCAACCTCGACGCGGCCCCCGGCGGCGTCTCGTTCGCCCTGGCGGACCGCCTCGGCCTCACCGAGGTCGGCTTCCTCGACGGCTTCGACGAGACCCTCTACAAGCTGGCGGTCTTCGTCCCGGAGGGGGCATTCGACGCCGTGCGCACGGCGCTGGCCGACGCCGGGGCCGGTCGCATCGGCGACTACGAGGCCTGCGCCTTTGCCGTGGAGGGCACCGGCTTTTTCAAGCCCGGCGCCGACACCGATCCGTACATCGGAGAGGCCGGGGGGGATGTCGAATCAGCGCGGGAGCGGAAGCTGGAGGTCGAGGTCGCCCGCTGGAACCTCGGAGGAATCCTCAACGCCCTACACGACGCCCACCCGTATGAGGAGGTCGCCTACGACCTCTACCCCATTCGTCAGAAAAACTCGCAGGCGGGCCTGGGGGCCCTCGGCGTGCTGCCCGAGCCGGTCCCGATGCCCGACTTCCTGGCCCGCGTGGCCGACCGCCTGGACGCCGGAAGCCTCCGCTACGCAGGCGACGACAGCCTCGTCGAGCGCGTGGCCGTCTGCGGCGGCGCCGGCAGCGACTTTATCGGTACCGCTCTGGGGGCCGGGGCCGACGCCTACGTGACCGCCGACGTCACGTACCACGAGTTCTTCAGCGTGTTGGACACGGACGGAACACCCGAGATGGCCCTCGTCGACCCCGGCCACTACGAGTCCGAAGCCCTTACGGAAGCCCTGCTCCGCAACTGGCTCGCCCAGCGGTTCCCGGCCGTCGACTGGACGCGTACCACACTCCGGACGAGCCCGATGAAGACATTCGTGCCATCAGCGGATTGAGACTACCCGGGTCCCGGAGCGCCGAGCGTGAGCAATGAGAAGGACCGGCTCCTCGTTCGCCCTCCTTCCGCTCTATATATCCACCTCACACCTCCCGTTTGCCCCCGGCCTCACCACTCTTCCGGCATATCTTTGCACGAAATGGAAGAAGGCCGAAATGGAGATACGAACTTTCGTGCGCCCCCAAAGTAAACTTTTAGTGGCGTTCATTCGTGTTCGAACGATCCTAAAAATCATTCTATATGCCGACGGCCAAAGCAGAAAAGACCTCAGTGGAGGACCAGTTGCGAGCCCTCGTCCGGCTGCAACACATCGACAACAGGATCGACCAGATTCACAAGCTTCGGGGGGACCTGCCGGAGGAAATCCAGGATCTTGAGGATGAGAGGGCCGGCCTGGAAACGCGCCTCGAAAATTACGAGGAGGAGATGCAGGAGCAGGAAGTGGCCAAGCGTCAGGCCAAGACCGACATCAAGGAGGCGGAAGGCCTGATCGAGAAGTACGAGGAGCAGCAGCTCGAAGTCCGCAACAACCGGGAGTTCGACGCCCTCACGAAGGAGATTGAGGGCCAGAAGGAGCGCATCTCGGAGGCGGAGGATACGATCGAGGAGGCGGGGGAAACGATCGAGTCCCACGAGTCGGCCATCGAGGAAACCGAGCAGCGCCTGGAGGACCTCGACGAGGTGCTCGACGAGAAGCGCGAACAGCTGTCCGAGGTGGAGGAGGACACCGAGGAAGAGGAGAACAAGCTCGAAGAGATTCGCGAGGAAGCCGAAGAGCAGGTGGGCTCCCGCTACCTCAAGGCCTACTCGAAGCTTCGGGACCGCCTTCGCGACGGTCGAGCCGTGGTGCCGCTCAAGCGGGGTGCTGCTGCCGGTTTCGCTGTGCCGCCGCAACGACAGGTCGAGATCCGACAGCGCAAGAACATCGTCGCCTGCGAGCACACCGGCCGCATTATCGTCGACGAAGACCTCTACGACGAGACGATCGACGAGATGGAGGAAGAGGTCGATCTCTGATGTTCGCGCAGCAGGCTGTTTCCGCCGCTGCGCTTTTTTACTGGGCGGATCTCGCTGCACGATACCCCGAACTTTGATCGGGGTATGAGTGTTCACTGTATGACGTGCGGATCGGGTTGTCGCTCCGCCGGGGGCGAGGTGCGCGACGCCCCTCGCGATCGGCGGTGAGGAAAGTCCGAATACCACAGGGTCCGTGCTTCCTAACGGGAAGGCTGCGTCGCGTCCGACAGGGCAGAACCGGGTTCTGCACAGAACCGGGTTCTGCACTGGCGTGGTGTAGACGACACGTGCAACAGAGAACAGTCCCGCACCGATGCCGGAACGCCGTTTCGGCTCCGTCGGTGTAAGGGGTGCAAAGGTGCGGTAAGAGCGCACCGGCGGCCTCGGTGACGAGGTCGGCCAGGCAAACCCCACGGGGTGCAAGGCCAAGTAGCGCCGTGTGCCGCCCCTGGCGGCGCGGAGGTGACCCGCCAACGTTCCCACGGCCGCACCGTTGTGCCGGCCTGTTCGGGGCGCGGCGCAGGTGGGCCGCTTGAGGCGGTCGGCGACGACCGTCCCAGATAGATGACAACCTCCCCGGCTCGGCTCCGCGGACTCGAGCCGGGCAGACCAAATTCGGCTTACAGACCCGTACGTCCCGCCGTCTGCACGAACGGCAGCCACCCACCGGGGGCTGCCGTTCTTTTTTCGCAGAACTTTCCCCGAACCGTTCAACATTGAACTGTATACGGAAGCATCGTGTGGTGGGAGCCGTCCCCCTGCTCAGTTCTCTGATCGGAGCCTCCCTGCCATCCCGAATTCAATTGGAAAGATTCGGGGAGTAGGTGGAAAACCTACGTGTCTCTCACACACTTGCTTACATGCCTCCGTACCCAGACGGAGTTTTCGCACTGGGTATCAGATGAACCGACGGGCTCCCATCCACGACGGCGGTCCCCCCTTCGCTCCGAAAATCAGTTGCCGCCCTGCTGGGGTGCCCCGCCCTGCTGTGCGCCCCCGCCTTGTCCAGGAAGCGGAGCCGCGTCCTGTCCTGCCCCAGACGGAGACGGAGCCTGCTGCTGTTGGCTCTCCTGGGCACGTTTCTGGATGACGCTCTCTTGCTTCTCTTCCCCACCAATGAAGAAATTGCTGAGCACGCAGAGCGTGATGAAGATTGCCCCGAGTGTCCAGGTGGCTTTCTCCAGCACGTCGGGCGCCTGTCGCGTCCCGAGCACCTGCCGGGTCGTCCCACTCTGGGCAATGCCGGACAGCCCGCCCCCCTGCCCGCTCTGGAGAAGAACCACCAGAATGAGTACGGCAGCAATAAGGGCAATGAATATGACCATCATCGAAAACATAGTGCGACCGTCCGCTTGTGAAATTCACAACGTAAAACAACTTCGGAGATGCCTCCTCCCCAAGTCAAATCTGTACCAGCATGGCCTACGAGACTGATGCCGTTTCGTTCGTGTAGGGGGGGTCATGCAGGGGAATGTCCCACTCATGTGGATGTCCCATCCCCTCGTGCCGCCGCGTAGACCAGCGCCGTGATCGACTTCATGTCCTTGATGCCCCCGGTCCGGGCCTTCGTCACGGCCTCCTCCAGTTCCATCGGCACCACCTCCACGAACTCTCCCTCCGCCAGGTCCTGCTCGGTGCGCGTGAGCCCGTAGGCCGCAAAGACGTGAATCTGCTCGTTGCTGTACCCGATGCACGGATACGCCATCCCGAGCGACTCAAACCGATCGGCCTGAAACCCGGTCTCTTCCTCCAGCTCCCGCTCCGCCACCTCCACCGGCGGCTCATCGGGCGCATCGAGCTTGCCGGCTGGCACCTCCCAGAAGGTGCGGCGGGGGGGGAACCGAAACTGGCGAATGAGCAACGTGCGCCCATCCTCAAAAATCGGCACGATGGCCGACGCCCCCGGATGGTCGATCCACTCCCGCACCGACGTGTCCCCGTCCGGAAGACGCACCTCATCGCGAAACGCCTTCAGCAACACCCCGTCGACCAGTTGCTCAGACGACAGCGAAGTCTCGGAGAGATCATCCATGTCACGCGGTGAGAACAATCAAAACTGAGGGGTCTCAACGAAGGGGACTCCGGCATGCTCCCCCTCTGCCCGTTTTTCACACGTCGAGAACGGACCCGTACGGCGCGCTATAAGAGGACGCGCGTCAGGGCCGCAATGCCTGCCGTTTCGGCCCGAAGCCGCCGCGCACCCAAGTGCACCGGTATACAGCCCGCCGCCTGGGCCCGCTCCACCTCCACAGGCGCAAATCCTCCCTCCGGTCCTACAAGCAGAAGCACCTCCTCCCCGTCTATATCCTCTAACGCCGGGCCCAGAGGAACCGCATCCGACTCTCCATGACAGATGAACCGGCGCTCCGCCGTCGTCCCCGCCAGCAGCTCATCCAACGACTTCGGCCCCGCCAGCGCAGGCACTCGGCTCCGCCGACACTGCTTCACCGCCGCAATCATAATGCGCCGCAGCCGATCGGCACGCACCGAGGCCTGCTCAGTGTGCCGCGTTGACAGCGGGGCGATCCGGGCGACGCCCAACTCCACCGCCTTCTCCACAAATGTCTCAAACCGGTCGCGCTTGGTGAGCATGCCCATCCCGACCGTCACGGATACATCCGGCTCGCCCACGTCCGTGCGCCGCTCCTTGACCGTGCCCACCACCTGCTCGGGCGCGGCGTGATCGATGCGAACCCGGGACCACACTCCCTCCCCGTCGACGACCATGATCTCGTCGCCGGCCTCGGCCCGAAGCACCGAACATACGTGCCGCGCCTCGTCGTCCGGTAACACGACGCGCTGGCCGCGAAACGCCGAGGGGGGCGCGTAGAAGTTCGTCGTCATTTCAGGGGGGATAAATCAATTCGAGGGGAAGTAGCTCCATCACGCCCGAACACCAAATGCGTTTCCGAGAGCACCGAGCAACACCGGCGTCCGCCTCAGGTATAGCTCTCGTGCTCGCTGTCCTTCGCGTGTTTCCAGTCGTCCTATGCCTTCATTCCTCGTACGCGTCGGTCCCGCCCTGCTGCTGTGCGTGCTCCTGCTCGGCACCGCCCCTGCGTCGGATCCTCTTTTCTCCTCCTCCGTCCCCCCGGATACCGTCACCTCCACCGTTGCGGCCGGGACCCCACTCGTTCGGCCCCTCCCCACCAGTCTGAAGGACGCCCCCATCGCCCGGTACATGGTTCTCAACGGACCGGCCCTCAGCGGCGCCGCCGGCTACTCGTTCACGTGGATCACGCGCGACACCGCCCCCGGAACCTACACAATTTCCCTCCGGGCCGACCACCCCGACGTCGCCCCCGACACCCTGATCATCCAGATCACCGTTGAGCCCGAGTAACTGCTGTTCGCCGCCCCACACGGCAATCGTATGTCGCCCTCGGAGAAGTGCAGGAAGATTCGAGGACAGCCTCACCACCGCCACGCCCCTGCTCACCCCGGGAAAACGAGTCAATCACGGGCAGAAGCACCGCCCGCGTCTCCGGACGCATTTCCCCTACAGTTCTTCTGCGTACGCCCCTCGTAGAATTGTAGCTTCGTTACGTACTCATCTGTCAACCGTCCCTCCACATCCGTACTGTATTGCTGGTTCTCTTGTCCCTCGATCCCCAACTCACCAACTCATCAACTCATAACTCATCAACCCACAACCCCCCGTGCCCCTCGACACCACCACGCCCACGGACGCCCAGAAACGGGCCTTTCGCACTGACCTACTCGACTGGTATGATGAAAACAAGCGCTCGATGCCCTGGCGCGACACCGACGACCCGTATCGCATCTGGGTGTCGGAAATCATGCTCCAGCAGACCCGCGTCGACACGGTCCGTGACTACTATCCTCGGTTTCTGGAGGCTTTTCCCACCGTCGAGGCCCTGGCCAACGCCGACCGAGACGAGGTGCTGAAATACTGGGAGGGACTTGGCTTCTACGCCCGGGCCCGGCACCTGCACGAGGCCGCCCGGACGGTTGTCGAGGAGCACGGCGGCACCGTGCCCGATACGAGGGACGCCATTCGCGACCTTAAAGGCATCGGGCCCTACACCGCCGCCGCCGTGCTCTCCATCGCCCACGACGAGCCCCACGCCGTCCTCGACGGCAACGTGACGCGCGTCCTCAGCCGCGTCTTCGCCGTCAAAGAAGACGCCACCACGTCTACGGCCCAGCGGGAACTGCGCCGCCTCGCCAACGACCTTCTTCTCCCCGACCGGCCCGGAGACTTCAATCAGGCCCTGATGGAACTCGGGGCCCTCGTGTGCACCCCCAGTACGCCCCTCTGCGACCGCTGCTCCCTCCAGACCGTGTGCCGCGCCCACGAGGCCGGCACCGAGGAGGACTACCCCATCACCCCCGAATCCGAACCGGTCCCCCACCACGACATTGCCGTCGGCCTCGTGTTCGACGACGACCAGCTGCTCATCCAGCGGCGTCCAGACGACGGCCTGCTGGGCGGCCTCTGGGAATTCCCCGGCGGAAAGCAGGAAGACGGTGAATCGATGGAAGCGGCCTGCCGCCGCGAGCTCGAGGAAGAACTCGGCATCAAGGTAGCCGTCGACGACCTCTTCTACACACTGTCGCACGCCTACTCCCACTTCAAGATCACCCTCCGCGCCTTCCGGTGTCACATCGAGAGCGGCACGCCCGAGGCCCGTGAGGATCAGCCCTTCACGTGGGTAGGGCTCGACGAACTCGACGACTACGCCTTCCCCCGCGCCAACCGGCGCCTCATCGAAGAACTGGAGCGGCGTCAATCCGAACCGTCCCTCTTTGACGCTCCGCCCCCCGACGCCTCCTGATGCCCGCTTACGGGAGGCTCGGTGCTAAATAACACCGCCCCAACTGCTCCGCCGACAGCCCCGAAAATACCGAAGAGAATCCCCTCCGCTCCCACTTTTATAATCATCCACAGGACCTCCCACCCCTCGTGTCCGCGTACGATCGGCGTCCAGTCGTGAAACGCCCCCGGCGCCACTCGGGCGGCCTGCTCCAGCGCACCCCGCACGCCCATCCCCAGCACGCGCATCCCCGTCTCGACGGCGGTCGCGAGCACCGCTCCTCCTCCCCCCGACACAGCCCCCAGCACCGCTCCGTCACCGGCCCGCACGGGCGAGGTCGTGTGCTCAGCATAATAGTACACGGCCACCAGGGCCCCGAGGATGACCCCCAGACAGCAGCAGGCGTTCACTGCGCCCATGTACGACGAACTCAGCCCCCCCGTGACCGCGCTCCCGATGAGGGCCGACTGCTCCCAGACCGACCGCCGCTGCCACCAGTTCATGACTTCGTAACCGTCCCGGTCCTTGTTCGGTCGCATTCGCCTTCCTCCCACGCTGGCTTCCACGCAGCGCGTGTTAACAAGCCTCTGTCGTGGGACAACGCCGAACGCAAAACCAGTTGGAGGAACGGCGACGCCGCCCGAAATAGACAATCCCGCACCATGAAAGCAGCCCAGGTTACTCCCCACTACCCCTCATCCGGCCCGAAGAGAGACGTGCCAATCGCCCCGCCGATGGCGCCGAAGATCGCGTAGATGACCATCGTCACCGCCGTTCCAAGAAGGATGAAGACAATGCCCATATCTCCGCTCTGCATTTGCTCCATCATCTCCGGGGACATCCCCGGCTGTCCCTCCATGCCTTCCATGCCCCGCATCCACTCGTCCATCATATTCTGCGAGATCGTTTGGGAATCGAGCCCGACCGGACGGAGAATCGCCTCGAAAATCGATGCGAACACGGCCCCCGCTGCTCCTGCCAGTGCCCCCATAATCGCGCCGTCTCCCGACTCCACAGCCGTCCCGCTCTGACTCGTATACTGCTGAACCGCCGCGGCCCCACCGAGCATGACCCCGAGGCAACATATCGTGTTGACGAAATTGAAGTAGGACGTGCTCAGAATGCCGGTAATGAGCGCCCCGGCGAGAATGGATTTTTGGCGCGTCGTCATGTCGTAGTGTCGTTGAACATCGGTCGTGGGCAGAGAGGCGATCGGACAGAACACCGCCGCACTCTGTCGAGAACGTAGGGAACGACGCCGGGAACCGAAAGGAGCGCCCCTCCGGAGGCCGTTCAGCGAGAGAACGCACTCATCCGTCGCTGCTTCCCGCTTGCTCCGCTGCGCGCAGTAACTGATCCCCAGTAAAACTGGCGACGACCGTCCCGAACACCATTCCCGTCAGCGCCCGACTTTCCGGGATATTCGTCCATAATCCGAGCATGGGGCCGATCCAGTCCACGCCCAGGGGAACGAGGCTTCCGAGCATCACATATCGGACATGGTGATTCAGTTTTTTCCACACTCGCTGCCCCCACCCTGCCGACGCAATTCCGAGCACGATTCCGACGTAGATCCCGACGCACCGGTCGCACACTGCCACCTGCACACCCCCCAGAAGCGGCGACCGGACTGGGATCTGGTGACACACCGGATCAAACACCGTCATCACGGCGGCCCGCCACGTCGGGGACAGAAGTGGCGGCGACAGCGCAAGCGCGAGCAGTCCGCTTGTCAGCACAAGCATCCCACTCCACATCTGCCGGCGCCGAGGATTTGAGCGATCTCGCGTCATGGGGATGTCGGACGCACAGTGATACGGGAAGAAAACACCAGAGTCCTCTACATCTCTGAGCGGCCTGAGAGTTCACGCCCGCCCCTAAGCGATCTTCATTCCCAATCTGCAGGCCATCGGGAAACACAGAACGAGATCGTCTTGTTTGTACGAGCGAAGTTATTATCACTCACCACTGGCGAGTGATAATAACAACAGATTATCCGACCGCACATCACTCACAAGGCAGTCTAACCTGATCATGACGAGCATCAAACCCCTCGGCGACCGCGTTGTCGTCCAGCCGAAGCCGGCCGACGACAAGACCGAAAGTGGTCTCTACATTCCGGATTCGGCGAAGGAGAAGCCGCAGGAAGGCACGGTCGTCGCTATTGGTCCGGGCCGCGTCGAAGACGGCAACCGGATTGAGATGACCGTTGAGGAGGGCGACGAAGTCCTCTACGGCAAGTACGCCGGCACCGAGGTGACTCTCGACGGCGATGAGTACCTCATTATGCGTGAGAGTGACATCTTCGGTGTCGTCGAAGGATAGCTCCTTCCCTCCGCGGTTGGACGTGTCACCGCGGTCGCACCCGACTGCACGATGAGCCGCACACCTTACGAACCAATTAGGAATACCGACTATGGCCAAACAGATTAAGTTTGATTCCGAGGCGCGCAACGCTCTCAAGGAGGGCGTGGGACAGATGGCGCGTGCCGTCAAGGTCACGCTCGGCCCGAAGGGTCGAAACGTCGTCCTTGAGAAGTCCTTCGGTTCTCCTTCGATCACGAAGGACGGAGTGACCGTTGCGAAAGAGATCGAATTGAAGGAAAAGATTCCGAACATCGGGGCCCAGCTGCTGAAAGAAGCGGCGTCGAAGACCAACGACGCGGCGGGCGACGGCACCACGACGGCTACCGTGCTTGCGGAGTCCGTCATCGATGCCGGCCTGAAGAGCGTCACGTCCGGCGCCAACCCGATGGACGTGAAGCGCGGCATTGACCACGGCGCCCAGAGGGTCGTGGAGCACCTGCGCGAGCAGAGCGAAGTGGTGCAGGGCAAGGACCGCATCCAGCAGGTCGCCACGATCTCGGCCAACAACGACGACGACGTGGGCGAACTGATCGCCGACGCCTTCGAGCGGGTCGGCCAGGACGGTGTCATCACCGTGGAAGAGGCCCGCGGCATCGAGACGCACCTTGACGTGGTTGAGGGCATGCAGTTCGACCGCGGTTACCAGAGCCCGTACTTCGTGACTGACTCCGAAGAGATGGAAGCGGTCCTCGAAGACGCTTACGTGCTGATCTACGACGACTCGATCAGCAACATGCAGGACCTCCTCCCGTTGCTGGAGAAGGTCTCGCAGACGAACCAGCCGCTGCTGATCATCGCCGAGGACGTGGAGGGCGAGGCCCTTGCCACGCTCGTGGTGAACAAGCTGCGCGGCACGCTGAAGGTCGCCGCCGTGAAGGCGCCCGGCTTCGGCGACCGTCGTCAGTCGATGCTCGAAGACATCGCCGTGCTCACCGGCGGAACCGTCGTCAGCGAGGAGAAGGGCTACCGTCTTGAAAACGCGACGCTCGACTACCTCGGTGAGGCCGACCGCATCACGATCGACCAGGACAACACGACGATCGTGGACGGTGCCGGCTCGCAGGAGGAGATCAACGCGCGGGTCAACCAGATCCGGCAGCAGATCGAGAACTCGACCTCCGACTACGATCAGGAGAAGCTGCAGGAGCGTCTCGCGAAGCTCGCGGGCGGGGTCGCCGTGCTGAAGGTCGGCGCAGCCACCGAGCCCGAGATGAAGGCCAAGAAGGCCCTCGTTGAGGATGCCCTCAGCGCCACGCGCGCTGCTGTGGATGAAGGCGTGCTGCCCGGCGGCGGCGTCGCCTACCTCCGTGCCCTCGAATCCCTCGAAGACGTAGAGGTCGAAAACGAGGACCAGGAGATCGGCGTTGATATCATCAAGACGGCGCTCGAAGCGCCGCTCCGTCAGATCGCCACGAACACCGGCCACGAGGGCTCCATCGTGGTGCAGAAGGTGAAGGACGGCGACGGCGACTTCGGCTTCAACGCCCGCTCCGAAACCTACGGCAACCTCCGCGAGGAGGGCGTGCTCGACCCGACGAAGGTCACGCGCTCCGCGCTCGAAAACGCGGCGTCCGTGGGCGGCATGCTGCTGACCACTGAGTCCGTCATCGCGGACCTCGAAGACGAGGACGACGATGACGGCGGCGGTGGCGGCGGTGCTGCCGGCGGTGCCGGTGGCGGAATGCCTGCCGGCGGCATGGGCGGTATGGGCGGCGGCATGGGCGGCATGGGCGGCATGATGTAAACCCATCCGCTCCGTGCGACGCGCTTCCGACTCCGGGAGCGCGCCCACGAGCGTCCCGCACGACACAAGCTGCCCCTTCCGAAGACTCGGGAGGGGCAGCTTTTTTATTTGCCTTCTCGATTTCGAAAGCGCTGGTCTGGATCTCGATCTCGTAGCATGCCGAGCACAACGTCGCAGAACGCCGCTCGGTCGGCCGACTCGACAACGCGGGTCTGCGCCGAGGTGCCAGATCCACCGTTCACGTCAACGCTCAGGTAGCCCCGCGTAAGGCCCGACCGCTCGTCTACCTCCACCGCATACGTCGTTGTCTCCCGACGCAGCTCCGGATAGGCCAGCAAAGCCGCGGTGAGAGAATCGGGCTGTGGCACACCGTCTACGTCCTGCTCCGTACGGGTAAACTCGTACACCGGCGCGATAATGCCGCCGATAACGTCTGCAAGCTTCCCCTCCAGGTTCTGCACCGCATCGACGCCGTCCGGCCGGAGCAGTGAATCGCGCAGGGACAGTCCCCAGTCCACGAGCGTGACCTCAAAGGCCTCGAACACGCGCTTGGCGGCGTCCGGATCCACCCACACGTTGTACTCGGCGGCCGGCGTCACATTGCCTTCGCAGTGAACGGCCCCGCCCATCATCCACACCTCATCGACCAGCTCAGGCAGGGCAGGCTCCTGACTCAAAGCGAGTGCTAGGTTCGTCAGCGGACCAATACACAGCAGCGTGTACTCCCCCGGGGCAGCACGGCAGCGGCGGACAATCTCCGCGGGAGCGAACTCCTCGGCCGAGGGAATGCCGGTCTTCGGGTGCAGATTGCCGCCCAGTCCCCCTGCCCCGTGGATGTGTTCGACGTGGTGAAAGTCCTTGAGAAGGGGCCCACGGGCCCCCTCGTACACCGGAGTATCGTCCGCCCCGACGAGCGATAGCGTGTATTTCGCGTTCTCTACTTGCCGATCGAACGGCACATTTCCGGCCACAATCGTGACGGCTTCCAGCCGTAACCGATCCGTGAGACATGCGAGCAGGAGGGCCTGCACGTCGTCTCCCGCCGTATCGGTGTCTACAATAATCCGTCGGCTCATCTCACGACTCTTCTGTGAAGAGATTCTTGCACGGGCATGTCCTTTTGGGATCCCCTCAGGGCTCTCGGCCCGGAAGGTCAATCCGCACCGCGGGGGTCCGATCCACCTCTACCGTCATCGTGTCCGTTCTGATGTCCAGGACGTGCCCCCCGCCGTCGCGATCGGACGTGACGAAATGCGTGTGGATCCCGGGCGCATTGACGCCTCCAAAGGACTCGGGCAGCCGGACCCCAACCACGGTCCCCTCCACGTTCCGAAACTCAAACGTCGACTGGTCGGCGACCACGCTTTCGAGGGGGGGATAGGGTGGTTCTTGCCGGTCTACGCTTCGGGTTTTCAGAAAATCGAAGGCCCCGTCGATTCTGAAGGCGTACCCCTGCTCCGCGACCGGAAGCCTGTCGTTCAGACGTGCCCGGAACGCTGCATAATCGTCAACGCGGCCAAGGTGATGGGTCGTGTCGGGCTCAAAGTGGGTGACCATTCCGAACGGGATCTGCGTCGACCCATCGAGTTGACGGGTGGTCCCGTCTCCGCGCACGACGTACGCCCTGCCTTCTATAATCACCATCTCGCCGTCGAGCCCATTGACCGTGCCGAGCCCAAACCCCCCGTGCCGAAGCATCTTACGAAGGGGTGTGGACCCGTCGAACGCCCCCTGTGCCAAATAATCGAGGGTGGAGACCTGATAGAGAACATCGCGGTCGGTTGGGGCCGCTTCGTCGTTCCTTTCGTCGGTACAGCCCACAATGCCTGCATACATGAGCAGAACGCCGAGGATCACAGCGGCCCGTCCTCCCAACCTCCCTTTGTTCTTGTAGTCCATCAGATTCGAACGTCACGTCAGCGGATAGAGACGATGCGTGCGTGCCGGGCAACGAGTTGCCATCAGTCGGACGGCTTGCGCCAGACATGGGTGTACCGGCGATTCACTGTGCTGCCTGCATGCGGCGCGTCGCCGACCGGCTCCACGGTCTCGCGTCCCATGACGACCGCCATGCCGTCTCGGATACGAATCGCTTCGATGTGTGGATCGAATGCGGAGTAATCCGGAATTCCCTTGCGGAAAACGTCCAGCACGGCGCTCCGGTTGGGCACCACCACGTTTCGGGGGCATTGACCATGAAGCCTCGGGCCCAGAGGCGACGAAGGGTCGAAAGATCCTGCCGCAGCGCACCCTCTGCCACCTCCGCCTCCAGGACCCGGATCGCTGCTTTGCCGGACAGGATGTCCGCAATGACCGCGCCTTGAGATTCTTCCGCCGGTGCCTGCTGCCCGAACGCGGGCCTCGCCGCCGACCCGCCAAGAAGGATGAGCAGCAACGACGCAGCGACGACAAAACCCGGTCGATCCATGGAAGCTTTCATATAGGCGCCCGATATCCAATAAAAACGAGGCGAGAACTACTCAACTCGATCCCTACATGCGCCACGTCCAGAGATCCTCGCCTCCTTCCTTCGAAGAGCAGGAACGATTCGGCCAGGACCTCTGCACGGAGAAGGGTGCCCTCAGGCCCCCTCTTCCTTCGGCAATGCGCCCAGCAATCCTCCTCTCCGTCGCCCTCGCGCCCTGTTTGCCCCGTCACGCTCATAAAAGTCCCTACGAGTTCGCTCCCCTGCAGCCGTCACTGCCCTTAATGTCGGTACTCGCCATTCACCGGCTCCCGAGGCCCACGGAAAATGTCGTGGATCGTCGAAGCGGAATCAAGCCGAAGCTGTCGAATGGGAGTTTTCGGGGGACTCACTCGGTGGATGCAACACCTCTTTCCCGTGGTGCGGCACGTTCGCGGTGCGCCGGAGATAATGACGGACGAGACCAATCTCCTCCGGATCCATGCCCGAAAAGTCCGGCTCTGCCCCGTTGACGGCTCTGATTTTGTACGTGAAGTAGCGCGTGGACTCGTCGGTTCCGAAAGGGAAGCTAGAAAATACATCTCCGGCGCTGGGGTCGTCCGTAGAAACGCGGAGACGCTCCAGCTGGTAGTCCCCTTCATCAAACGCTTCCGCGCAGGCCCGACGTACGCGACGCTGCTTCCGCCACGCCGGATGCAAATACCACTCGTAAAGGAGCCCCCCTCCGAAGACAACGAGAAAGGCCCCAACGACAGTGGTCAAAAATGAGACCGAGCCCAGCATGGGGGAAGAGAGGGAACTCAGGAAGGGTTAGACTTGCTGGTCCCAAAATACTTCACAAATTCGGGATGTTAGTCTCGACCGAACAATGTTTTTAAGTAAATAATCATTGCAATAATATCAAGGAGAGCAGTCTCCCGACGTTTAGAATGCCCAATCAAATGTCGTCTCCCCCTTGCAGCTGGGTTCGGAGCTTTTTGGGTTGGGGAGCCAAACCGGAAATGCGAGCTTCCCCGAAAGCTGCACGCTCTTACGCGGATTGCGTTCCATTGGCGAGCGGCTTCACCGCCCTCACCATGTCGTGTCCCTCTCCCCGCACGAGGTCGAAGCCGAGCTTCTCGCACACGCGCTGCATGGCCCGATTCTGATCCAGGATGTCGGCCGTGATGGGGTCGAGTCCCTCATTTCCCCCAACCTGCACGAGGCGCCGTAACAGCTCGGTACCGATGCCTTCCTCCTGAAACTCATCAACCACAATCATCCCGAACTCAGCCTCCCGGCCGCCCGGCTGCTGGGTGAGGCGGGCGGCTCCAATAATTTCCTTCTCGCCTTCCTCCGTCGTCCGCTCGGCCACCAGGGTCATCTCGCGGTCGTAGTCGATGAAGCAAATACGGGCCAGGCGCTCGTGGGCCACGCGCTGCTCCAGCTGCATGAGGCTGGCGTAGCGCAGGTAGACGCTCCGCTCCGACAACCGCTTGTGGAGGGTCACCAGCTTCGGCTCGTCCTCGAGACGAATAGGCCGAATCGTCACCTCCTCCCCGCTCCGCATGGTGTGCGCCCCCACGTACTGCCGCGGATACGGACGAATGGCCGGCGTCGGAAGGTCTTCCTCGTCCTTCTCGTAGGGATGGAGCACGACACGTGCATCGAGGGCTAGGAGTCCATCGTCCCCCGGCCGCGCCAGCAGCGGATTCACGTCGATCTCCTTCACCCGCGGCTGCTTCCACCACCAGCTGACTAAACCGCACCAGCAGCGTCTCCAGCGCCGCCAGGTCGACCGGCGTGCGGCCCCGCACGCCCTTCAGCGCCTCGTAGATCTTGGTCTGCTCCATCATCCGGCGGGCCAGTGTCGTGTTAAGCGGCGGCAGACCGAGCGCCCGGTCCTCGTACACCTCCACGAGTTGCCCTCCGGATCCAAAGAGCAGCACCGGCCCGAACTGGGCGTCCATGCTGCTGCCGATGATAAGCTCGTAGCCGTCGCTCCGATCAATCATCGGCTGCACGGTCACCCCGTCGAAGCCGTCCGCGGCGGCCACCTCCAGCGTCTCCGCATACCGCTCCGGGTCGGCGTCGCCCAGAATGTCAACGGGATTGCTGTGACTCCAGGCCCCCGGCAAAATCTTGTCGAAGTCGTCGAGGGCGTCGGACGAGAGGGGCGTCAGCCCCCCCCCGCCGTCGATCAGCGCGTCGGTGGCGAGCACACCCGGCCCGCCCGCATTCGTGAGAATCGTGAGCCGCGGTCCTTCCGGACGCGGCTGCTTCCCCAGCACCTCGGCCATGTAGAAGAGGTCGTTAATGTCGTCCACGCGCAATACCCCCGATCGGCGGAAGGCCGCGTTCAGCACCGCATCGCTGCCGGTGAGAGTGCCGGTGTGAGACGCCGCCGCCTCGGCGGCCGCGTCCGTCCGCCCGGCCCTGATGACGATGATGGGCTTGCTTTGCGCCACGTCCCGCGCCGCCGACAAAAATGAGCGCGCGTTGCTGATCGACTCCATGTAGAGCACAATGCTCTCGGTCTTGGGATCATCGCCCAAGTAGGTGATCATGTCTCCCCAGTCCACGTCCGGCATCGACCCGATGGAGACAAATGCACTGAAGCCTACGTTCTCGCGAAAGCTCCAGTCCAGAATCGACGTGAGCAGCGCGCCGCTCTGGCTCACGAACGCGACGTTTCCTTCCTGCACCATCGAGCCCGCAAACGTAGCGTTGAGTCCGTTCGGGGGGCGCATCACGCCGAGGCAGTTGGGGGCCACGATCCGAATGTCGTACTTCTCCGCCCGTGCTCTGACCTCCCGCTCCAGTTCGGCCCCCTCCTCCCCAACTTCTCGAAAGCCGGCCGACACGATAATGAGGCCGTCCACGCCCGCCTCGCCGCACTCCTCCACGAGGCCGGGCACGGTGGCTGCCGGGGTGGCAATAACGGCCAGGTCCACGTCGTCGTCCACCTCGTCGATGCTGCTGTAGGCCTCGATGCCGAGGACGCTCTCCCGCTTCGGATTGATCGGAAAGATGGTGCCGCCGAACGGATTGCTCACCAGGTTCCAGAGCAGCGTGCGGCCTACACTCCCGGGCTCCTCACTGGCCCCGATCACCGCTACACTGTCGGGGTTGAAGATGGCGTCGAGGGGCTGCCGGCGGGGCGCGACGAGGTCGTAGGACGGATCGCCCGATGGAGGTGCATCGGCAGGAGCATCGGAGGTGTTGGGCATCGTCGGCTGCTGCTATTGAGGGACAGGCAAGGTAGCCACGGATCGGGCAGGGTACTGGGCGCGGGCTGTCATTTCAACGTCCCGGCATCTCTCCCAAGCAGTTCACGTCCCTTGCAAGCCCTCCTGAGACGCTCGTCATTTCGATCCTCCCACACGGCAGGCAACCCCTCCGATAGATGAAGGCGCCCCGTCCGCAGCGCACCCCCTTCGATGACGTCCCCGGCAAAAAGAGACGATCTGTCCCCCGCCGGGGATCGTTCGGTAACAGTTCACCGAGCAGAAAACCCAGTTCTGCACCCACATCCGGACGACGACCAAGACCGAGATCAGCCGCATCGCCAACCAGATTCGAGAGACAGTTCAGCAAACGCCGGTATGCCTAAACGTCCAACGAGCAGATGCATCCCGGTCCCTAACCGGCTACGCCTTCCAGAAAATATGCGTGCTCGGAGATCCGACGACGGTAGCGCATTAGACGAAGCCTCTCCCCCCGACTCCCTCACGCTCAGTAGAACAAATCCTCCATCTCCTCGTCGGGATCGGCCTCGGCGTCAGCGTCGCCCATCGTCGCCGGATGACTCCGTAGAGCGTCGTAGAAGTCCTGGTCGTACGTGCGGGTCTTGACCACAATGGGCATGGGCACCGCGTGGCCCAGCAGGAGGGCCTGCTGCTGCGCGTCGAGGGAGGCGAGGATTTCGCGGAGCGAGGACGCGTCGCTCGTGCCCACGAGGGCGGCGCCGATGTCCTTGTCGTCGCTCAGCTTGGCCACCATCTTGGTCCCGATCTGGCTGAGCACCTCCTCGTCGATGGCGCTCGGGCGCTGGTCCACCACCAGCAGGCTCACGAAGAACTTCCGCATCTCGCGCGCAATCTTGCCGAACGGGGTCTCGTGCGCAATGTCCGGCGACAGGAATTTGTGCGCCTCCTCGATCGTAATCATGAGGGGCTGCGGCTTGTCGGCCGCGTTCTGGGTCTGCCGGTAGCGGTTCGTCTTCTCCTCGTAGGCCCGCCGGATGCGGCGCGTGAGGGCGTTGGCCACCAGCAGGTACACCCGCAGGTCGTCGTGCCGCCCGAACTCCAGCACCACGGACTTTCCGCCGTCCAGGGTTTCGAGGAGAGCGTCCAGCACATCGTAGTCGTCCGGCGACGGCTGGGTGGTAAAGAAGTCGTACTCCTGGAACGGCGCCAGCTTGCGGCGAAGCGCCTCGATCGAGTTCTTGTGGGCGCCCGTCTCGTCGGCGAGGTGCTCGAAGTCGTCGGTGGTCTGCGCCTCCAGGAGCGTGGTGAGCCACTGGTCCCCGTACTGGTTCTTGAGCAGGTAGCTGCTCTCGGCGGCCGTCGCGTTGAGGTTGAGCGTGTCCCGGAGCGGCAGGATGTCGGCCGGCTGGATCTGGTCGGCGTGGAGGTGCACCTCGTGGTCGGGGTTGTGGCCGCGGTCGCGGGTGGTCGACGGATCGAGGGAGAAGAGGCTGACCTTGCTCGGAAACAGGTCGCGCAATCCCTTCACGAACGTCGCCTGCCCGTCGTCCCCCTCCGCCTGGCTCCCGTAGCCGTACTCGGAGTGCATGTCGAACACGAGGTTCACCGCGCGCCCCGTGACGATCGTCCCCGCCAGCAGCAGGCGCGTGAGAAACGTTTTTCCGGTCCCCGTCTTGCCGAAAATCGCGTTCGACCGCTCCGAAAACTTCGAGAGGTCAATGCAAACGGGACTCTCCTCCATGCCGATGGGATGCCCCACGTGGAAATAGGTGCGGCCGTCCTCCCACGTCTCATCGCCGAACACGCGCGCCACGTCGTCGGCCTCCGCCTGCGCCACCGGCGAGAAGTGCGCCGGGATGGTCTTCACCGATTTGGGCTCCTCGTCCGATAGCTCCGGATGCTCCTCGTTCGGCATCATGAGCATCGGCTTGAGCTGCACGGTGACGTAGGTGCCGGACCCCTGCATCACCTCGCGCAGCAGGTCGTCGGACGGGTCGGGCGGGTTGAGCAGAATCTGCTCGTTGGCCGCCTCCAACTCCACGTCCGTAATCATGCAGAAGAAGTCGTGCTGCTCCCCCTGAATGACGACGAACGTGCCCGCCACCACATCCTCCACCGACTCGCGCGGGTCGAGCTTCATCTCGATGCCTTCGTTCAGCGAGCCGTGCGTGATGACGCCGATGTGCTCGCTCCGAAGGGCGGATTCTTCAAACATAACGGCTCCGTGCGTGAAGCGAGAGACAGTGAACGACCCGTGGGGGTGATCTCGAAAGGCGGAAGCGTATGAGTGAAGACGGATACTGGGGCGAACCCGGCCTCCCGGACGCTACTTTTTGTTGTCCCGGCCCGACGCCCAATCTCATCTGGTCGTTGTGAGATAATTTCTTACCCCGTGCGCGATGCCTGCTGCTCACCGTTGGTGGACTCGGACGGGGGCGACGGTTCCTCGGCCGCCCGGCGCGTCAGAAAGAGGCCGAGGGCCACCAGCAAAATTTCGCCGACAAGGCCGAACAGAAACCGGCGCGTCATGCTCTTCAGCACGCGCGGGAGGAGCCGAATGGCAGCGTAGAAGCCGAGCATCCCAAGCAGCCCCTGCACCAGACGCGTGAACCAGCCGGATGTCGTAGACGAGAACTGGAACATGATGGCAACCAATCTGATGGGGATGACGACGGCAGCGTCCCTCCTGAACCCCAGCCCCGTTGTTTAGATCGACTCGACCGCTCTGAGGATCCCTGCTCCACACGAACAAGCGGTTTTCCCCTGCTGCCTTGTATTCTTTGAACGGATTCCCGGGCGGCAGACAATCCGGCCCCGTTCTTGCTCCACCGTTGTATCCTCTGAGAACCATCAGTTTCCCAACTTCTAACGCGAGCTCGTTACAATACTTCCTCCCTGTTTCCAACCATTGTCCGTCACCTCTCAGGGGGCTTCTCGTGAGTTGGGGCCGTCATGAGAAGTCGCCTCGACGCCCAGTCCCATGTACACTCGTTCCCGCAGGCGATCCCTTCACTCCGTACTTCTGCTGAGCTGTCTTGCCCTGGGGCTCCTTCTCGCGCTTCCTGTACAGGCCCGGGCCGTCCAGCCCGACGTGGGGCCTCCGCGGACGGTCGCGGGCGTGCACGTCGATGAGGACGCCGGCATTCTCTCAGCACCGGAGGAGCTGTTGCTTCGCCACCTCGCAGCTACGATGATTCCTCTCCCCGATACGGTGCGCATCCGGGTCGACTCGGTGCACTACGGCATCTACTCTCCGATCAAAGGACAGATCGTGCTTCTGAGCAACGACCGGTTCCGCGCCCCAAATGACCTGGACCGGACCGATCCGTACCTATACGGACGAGCCCCCGCCACCCGAACGGAGGTTGGGGTTCCGAACCCGAAATACACGCACACACTCGCCCATGAGGTTGCTCACTACCTGGGTCCGCAACTGGAGACATCGGCCCCGCGGCCTGCCTGGGGCACAGCTCGCTCGATACGGGAGCGCCGGCGCGCCCAGGAGATCGAAGCGGAACTGATCGCGGCGGTGCTCGAAGAGATGGCCTTCGGGATGCGCCCGTCCGACCTGGGCTACCCCGACTCGGTCCGTGTAACGGGCGTCGGTCCTCGCAGCACTCGCCGCCTTTTCGAGGAGTATCAGGGCCTCATAGCCGACAACTGGCGCCTGACGACGGTCGGGCTGTAATCTGAAGACCCGTACGGCCGTCTCGCGTCTTCATTTCTGCTCGTGATGCCCCGTACTCTCCCTCAGGACAGCGGGGGGGCGTCCTCCTCCATCCGTCCCGCCGCCTCCGCGTACACGTCCAGCGCCGCGTCGCGTCCCGCCCGCTCCTTCAGAAGCCGAACGGCCTCCACGTGCTGAACGGTCACCCGACGGGCCAGCGCCATCACGATCTCCGTTCCGGCCTTCGGGTAGCGGCGCATGACGTTCTTGAGGTCCGGCCGGAAAAACCCAAGCACGCGTGCCTCCGTTACCGTTTCGGCTGTTTCGAGGCGCCGAAAGTCGCCGAGAATCGAGAGCTCTCCGAACATGTCGTTGGGGGCCAACTCCCGAAGCTCACGATTCCGCCCGGACTCCGGGTCGCTGACCAGACGCACCTGTCCCGACTCCACCACATAGAGACCGAGGCCGGGGTCCCCCTCGTAGTAGAGCGACTCCCCACGCCGGTAGGTCCGCCGGTGCGTCGCCGCCGCCATCGCATGCAGCGCCCTCGACGAAAGGTGCCCCAGAGCGGGCACCGCCTGCAGGATGTCCGCCACCTCTCGGATTTGCGGATCGAGACGGCGCTGAAACAACCGCCGATACAACCGCCCCCCCGCCCGCAAAAAGCTCCGAAACGTCGACATAACGATCAGACCACCAAACCGGAAAGAACCAATACGTCCGCAAAGGTAACCAACACCGCTCCAAACCCGAAAGCCCACGCTCAACGCAAAACGCTCAACGCAAAACGCTCAACGCGAAGCCCTTCAGAACGACTGCCCGATGCCGAAGTGCAGGAGCGGTCCCCCGAACTGATCGGCGAACACATCGTCGTTGGTCGGGGCTGGATCGTTGAGGCGATACGCGAGGTCGAACCGCACGATGATGTACGGCCACTCAATGCGCAGGCCGAGCCCCGACCCGACGCCCACCTCCGCGAGATCTCCAAGTCCCTGAATTTTCCCGTTCTCGTCCGCCTCGAAGGACTGCCCCCTCTCCACGAGGCTCTCGTTTCGCGGGCCAAACCACACGTTGCCCGCATCCAGGAAGGTCGCGCCCACCCAATCGGCCGCGAGGACGTTCCGTAGCAGCATGGTGCGAAGCTCTACGCTGGACTCCAGCTTGATGTCGCCCCCCAGAAAATCGATGCGTTGCCCCGCCCCTCCCGGCCCCAATTCGCGGAGGCGCCAGCCCCGCACACTGCTCGCCCCGCCGCTGAAGAACCGCCGGTCGAACGGCACCAGCGTCGGTCCGCCCGTGGGATGGGCCATCCCCCCGAAGAGCTTCATCGCCAGGGTCGTCCCCTCGCTGAGCCGCACGTACCGGCGCAGGTCCACCGTGCCACGCACATAGGGTCGATACACGAGCCGCCCCCCCAACCCCCTCTCGGAACTTCCCGTCAGGCCCGGCACTGAGTACTCCAGCCGGTCGGGCGAAAAGATAAACCGGTCAAAAAGCAGCGGCAACGAGTTCCCCACCTCGGCGGAGGCCTCGTAGATGTGCCCGCTGCGCCGCCGAAGCGGATTGGCCGTGGTCGCCCGGAAGGTGTACCGAAGTGCCGTATTGATCTGCGGCTGCGTGTAGTCCTCCAGGATCTGTGCCCGTTGTACCGGGTCCTGAATCCGCCGGAAGAGATTGTCCAGAAATCGATTCTGAAACCCGGACAGCGTATCCGGATTGCTGATGCTCACGTCCAGCACGTCCACCAGGGAGGTCCGCGTGGGGGTGTGGTCCATTTCGAGCCGGAGCCGTGCACTGCTGCGACTTCGGATGCGAAGGCGCAGATCGTTGCGACGCGCCGTGAGGGCCGATAGCGAGATCCGGGTCCGGGCATTCGTTAGATTGAACAGCGACTCAAACCCCCCGAAGGGACGAATAAGATAGGGCAGCGTGAGCGACGCCGTGCCCTCCAGCTGGCGGGACGTAATCAGGGTGGAGTCCAGACTCGTGGCCACCGACCCGGACGCGCGAAGCTCAAACGTCTCTCCCCCGCCCAGCGCATTCACGTTTTTGTATCCCCCCCCAAGCCCAATCCCAAACTCACTCGACCCAAAATTGGTGTTGGCCCGCTGCAGGCCGAACGTCTCCGTGCGAAGGCGATGGCGCCGCCGCGTCTGGCCCTTAATCAGCAACGGCAGGAACCGCACCGAGTCCACGACGGTCGCCTTGTCGAACTGCGGACTCAGGCTGGTCAACGTAAACACCCCGGTCCCTTCCAGTCGTCGCTTCGTATTTTGCACTTCCGACTGCCGATACGTCGTCCCAGGCTCAAATTGGAGCGACCGGCGCAGCAGGCCCGCACCGAGCTGCGTCTCGTCCGTAATGGTGCTGGTCACGAGCGGCGTCCGGCCGGCGGTTGCGGATTGAGCAACCGCGATGGTATCGCGGCGGGGCGGCGCCGTCTCCGGCCCGTTCACCTGAAAGCGGACCGGCCCGAACCGATACTGAGGCCCCGGCCGAATCCGAATTGACACGTCCAGTGACCCGGGCGGCGTCCGGTGCTGATAGACAACCGCTCGGACCGAGTCGCGGCTAACGGCCGCGTAGCCGCGGTCCTGGAGAAACGATAGAATGCGCCGCCGCTCTTCCAGCAGGCGAGACTTCTGGAACCGCTGATCGTCAACCCGGAAGGACAACGGCGTCTCCGTCTCATAGCGTTTCACGTTCAGGACCGTTTCGCGGACCAGGGCCCGCTTCTGCTCGATGGGAAGTCCCTCAACGCCCTCATACGTCACGCGCCGAAGGTATGTGGGCGGCCCCGGCGTGACCCGGAACGTCACGTCGGCGCGCGTGCTGTCCTCACTCAACCGAATGGACGACGCCACCGACGCCTCCCGAAAGCCTTCCTGCTCATAGAATGGGAGCAGACGCTCCTCGTCGTCCGCCACCGTTGTCGAGTCGAGGTAGGCCGGCGGCTCCCCCCCCGATCGCAGCGCCTCCCCCACCCGGTCCCACATCCAGTCGGCCTTCCCGAGCTGGTAGATCCATCGCCACCACGTCAGACCCGGAATGCCCAACACCCGACGATTGCGAGAGGTGCGTATTCGTTCCCTCAGGGTCCCCCCGGAAAAATGCTCGTTGCCCCGGATCTCTACACTTCGGACCACCGGACGAGACGACGCTGCCGCCGTCGAGTCGGTCGGCACGTCCGAGGTCGCCTGTCCCAATGCCGCCTGCACACCTGCCAGCAGGCTTACGGCAAACATCCATCCGCAGCACAACCACCGCCCGACCGCGCCGTGGCTCCCAAATACGTCCAAACGGTGCATCCCTGCCACGACACGGTACCGAAACTGGAATGCGCACCTCTCTTCCGGTGCGCCACGAACGACTCAACATCCGCCCCCCGATCAACGAAGCGGTCTCCACACCGCCTACATCTCCTCACCGAGACTCCCGCAGCGACGCCGCGGACGATAGATCAGGGACGTGACGGCGAACCGGAGCCGCGCCATACGACGCGCGCAACGGTAGCTGGAGTGAACAGTGCCCATCAGGATGCACTCAAAGACACGGGCGACGTTCCAACCAGGCATCGGCTGGCCCCCGCGAGCACATCCATAACCACAAGGCCCGGGAGCTGTGCACGACCCGGTGCACGCGACACGAGAAAGTGTCCGAATCACCGGATCATAACTTCCGGTCCCGCCCCCGATGGGACGCCACAGCTACCGAGCGGCGCGACCGCCGCTTTCCGACTGCGGCTCATCGGAACGGGAGTAATACTCCTGAGTCCGTTTTTCAAGCTCGTGGTACTGCTCAGGGGACATGTCCGGCACAAAGAAGCGCATTGGATCCAGCGTCTCCCCGGACTGATTGTGCACCTCGTAGTGCAGGTGCGGTCCCGTGGATCGGCCCGTGTTTCCGCTAAAGCCGATCGTGTCGCCCCGCTGCACCTCAACGCCGCGTGCAATGCCGTCCGGGATTTCCGAGAGGTGTGCATATCGCGTAGAATATCCTGCTTCGGGATGCCGAACCTCTACAAAGTTTCCGTACGCTGGACTGTACGTAGCCCGTCGGATCTCTCCATTCCCCGTCGCCATCACCGGGGTTCCGGGTCGAACCAGAAAGTCGACGCCGGCGTGCATCTTTCGCACCTTCAAGATTGGGTGCTTCCGCATCCCATAGCCGGACACGATGGGTCCGTTCGTGGGCTGGATAGCGGGAAGCTGCGTAAGACGATTGCTCCGCTTCTTCGCCATCTCCGACAACTCTTGATAGCTGGTCCCCTGCAGGCTGACTTGGCGCTCCAGCTTGTCGAGCTTCTGGGCCGTCTTCTTGAGCAGGGACGACGCATCCTCTCCCATCTCGTCGAACTCCTTGTACGGATCGGATCCGCCGACGCCAACCTGTCGGACATCTTCCGAGATCGGCTTCATCTGAAAAAGCCGCCGATACAACTTCTTGTCCCTCTTCGCCAAGGTGTCAATCTGGGTCGACAACGTACTCATCTGCCCATTCACCCGATCCAGTTGGCGCTCCAGGGCCTTATTCTCGACCTTCAGCGACTGCTCCTCCGGCGTGGTTACCCAGTACACGTCGAGCGCCCACACGGCCAGCCCGGCGAGGATGAGAGCAAGCCCTACAATCCGACCGACCTGCGCGGCGTAATCCTTCCATGTGCACTTGACCTCCTCAAAAGAGCAGCTTTCCGGATCGTAGTAGTACTTCTGATCCTGGTTCATGAAGTCAGGCGTTCAATTCCGGTGGAGAAAACGGAAACACATCGTCTCGAGCAATCGAATAGGTGTGCAAGACACGGGAAACGAAACCCGTCAGGCCTTCCCAGTATCCCTTTCACCGCCTTGCGCGTAGCTACTGGCCAGGGGTCTCGTGTCTATCTTCACGAGAAACACACGTCCTGGGACCGCTTTCAGCCCGAGTTTCCGTCAAAACGAATGCGTGGCTGGAGGGTGGAGTGGCTGTGAGCTCTGCAGTCGTACAATTTGAGCACGAATCTCCTACAGCCCCACAGCCGACATCTAACATAGACCCGAGAGGAGGGTATTTCAACCGCATTGCGTTCCGCTTCTAAGGATCCGTTACGTTTTTCCGCCTCCCTTGGAGACTCGAGCTCTCTGACGGGGGATTCGTTCTCCCTGCATTTCGCAACACGCGTACCAGCCCATGCGCGGAGGCCCCTGCGCCCACCATCGAGAAGGATGTAACTGTCTGTCGGACACAACGCTCCGCTAACGACCTCAGCGATCACCCCGGCGCGCCCTTCGACCGACCGGCGCCGGGCGGTCTGCGTAACGGTGGAAGCATTTACTCATAATCCTGCTCAAAATACTCAATGTTGCGCCGCGGCGCGGAGGCCCCTTCCTGCTGAATCCGCTGCCGAAGCCGCTCGGTAAAGACCTCGGCGGGGTCGTAACCGTAGTGCCGGAGCAGATAATTCATCGCAATCACCTCGCAGATCACGGTGATGTTTTTTCCGGGCGTAATCGGCACCTGCACCATCGGCAGATCGACCCCGAGAATCTCGTGCGTGTCTTCCACCATGTTGATGCGGGTGTATTCCTCGTCCGCATCCCAGAGCTGCATGTTGACCACCACCTCGATGCGCTTCTGAAACCGGATGGCGCGGATGCCAAACATCGACCGGACGTCGACGAGGCCGAGGCCGCGCACTTCCATGAAGTGCTGTACGAGCTCCGTTCCGGCCCCCATCAGAATGGCCTCCTCCCGCTTCGTGGCAATCACCACGTCGTCGGCCACGAGCCGGTGCCCGCGCTCCACCAGGTCGAGGGCCACCTCGCTTTTGCCGATGCCGGACTTGCCGATGAGGAGTAGTCCGATGCCGTACACGTCCACCATGGAGCCGTGCACGGCCCGCTGCGGAGCAAACTGATCGGCCAGGAAGTTGCGCAACAGCGACATGAACCGGACGGTGGGCAGGGGCGTGCGGTACACGGGAATGCCCGCGTCGGTCGCCATTGCCGCCAGCGTGTCATCGAGCGCGTTGCCCGCCGTGATAACGATGCACGGCACCGGAAACTGCGTGAGATGCCCGAACGCCTCTCGCCGCCCCGACGCGTCGAGGTGGTCGAGGTATTGGTTCTCCGTATTGCCCAGAATCTGGATGCGCTGGTGGGTGAAGAGGTCCACATACCCGGCCAGGGCAAGTCCCGGCCGGTGCAGGTTGCTCTCCGTCACCTCCCGCTCCTCCGTCGTGCCCGGTGCGTTCACGGCCTCCACGTCCACGCCCACCGTTTCGCGCAGCTGGCGCACCATGAACTCGACGGTAATTGCATCCTTCTGGAACGTCTTCGACCGTCGCATGCGCACGGGCCTCTGTGTGCTGACTGGTTGCGGGTTATGGGGTAAGGCGTTGTGGGTTGGGACTTCTCGTACGTGAGGAACGAGACAGAACCGTTCTGCAATGCTGATCGATGAACGGTTCGTATTGCACCCCGAGGGCACTTCTTCGTTTGCACTCAGGGCGCGTAATTCGTATTCCGTGAGGGTGCCCAGTATCCGTGGTCACGAGCCCCCTCACGGAATATGATGGAGTATCAGGGGACTGGACCATAACCTAAGTTGCGACCTACGTGCTCCGCTTCGAACCGACGGCGGGCAACAGACTGGACCACGGGTATGACTTCGCTTCGTTCAGCCCCAGACCGCCGAATACAGCGCTTGAGGCAGTCCGCCGTCTGCACGTAAAGGATGATCTCGTTGACTCGGCGCCGGTCGGCCGTCTGTTCGGCATAACGGTCTGGACCTCGCAACGTGCGGGACAATATGGACGGTTGACGCTGCATTAGGCGTTCGCGCTCCTTCATCACCCTTCAGCTCCCCGGCCCACAACTCATCAGAACCTGTTTTGCGAGCGGGTGCGTCGCCGAGACACAGTGGGCGAAGGGCCATGGAGTGCCCAAATGAGCCAGGCACACTAGTGTGCCGGAGTGGGACTACCAGGGAGGAGATCTCAGATCTCCAACGCAGAAGCTCTATGGCGCGAGATCCACGAAGTCGCAGCGCTGGGAGCAGGGCCATCTAAATGGCCGCGACCGAGTACTTGCCGGAGTGGCCGTAAACGTCTCGCCAAACAGGTTTTCAACTCATCAACTCATAACCAGGCGCTCTACGGCACCTCGACAGCATTGAGAATGCGGTCGACAATGTCGACGGACGTAACCTGCTCGGCCTCCGCCTCATATGTGAGGACGATGCGATGGCGCAGCACGTCCAGGGCCACGGCCCGGACGTCCTCCGGCGTCACGTAGGCCCGGTGCTTGAGAAAGGCGTGCGCCCGGGCCGCCAGGTTCAGATTGATGCTGGCCCGCGGCGACGCCCCGCACTCGACCAGCGGCGTCAGGGCGTCGAGCTCATGCTCCGCCGGATCCCGCGACGCGAGCACGAGGTCGACGATGTACTGCTCGACGCGCTCGTCCACGTACAGGTCGTTGAGCACGTCCCGCGCCCGCAAAATCTGCTCCGGCGTAGCCACCGACTGCACGTCGGCCTGCTCGTCGGTCCGCGCCATCCGCCGCATGATCTCCAGTTCCTCGTCGCGCGTGGGGTAGTCCACCCCAATCTTGATCATGAAGCGGTCCACCTGCGCCTCCGGCAGCGGGTAGGTGCCCTCCTGTTCGATCGGGTTCTGCGTGGCAAGCACCAGAAACGGATCGTCGAGCGGGAAGGTGCGCTCTCCGATCGTCACCTGCCGCTCCTGCATGCTTTCCAGCAGGGCGCTCTGCACCTTCGCCGGCGAGCGGTTGATCTCGTCGGCGAGGATGATGTTGGTGAAAATCGGCCCTTTCTTGATCGAGAAGGTGCCCTGCTTCTGGTTGTAGACAAGCGTCCCCAGCAGGTCGGCGGGCAACAGGTCCGGCGTGAACTGGATGCGCTGAAAGTCGGTGCCGATGGCATCGGACAGCACGCTCACGGTGAGGGTCTTGGCGAGGCCGGGCACGCCCTCCAGCAGCACGTGACCGTCGGCGAGCAGACCGATCAGCAGGCGCTCGATCATGTAGCGCTGCCCCACGACGACCTTCCCGATCTCGTCCATCAGGTCGTCGACGAACGCACTTTCCGTAGCAATGCGATCCTTGACGTCCGAGAGGTCCTGGTCGGGCATAAACGTTGGGAAAACCGAAACGAAGAAGGGGACGGAACGGAACCGCCCCGCATGGCGAGAAACAATGCGCCCTTTCCTAACGGATCAGGCCCGGCGTGGTTGATCGAGCCATTCGGGGCGGCCCTCTGTGCGATGAACCGCGATGTCCCTCGGCCGGCTCAGGGGGCCAGTACGCGAAGGCTGCAGCCGTGATGGGCCTCCACCGCGTCGGCGAGGCGGCGCAGTTCCTCGTCGAACGCCCGGGTACGTCCAACGACGAGGACGGCCCCAGTACGTCCCGTCATACAGGCGCCGTAGAGGCCGTCGTGGGTGCGCGTCTCTGCCTCCGCCACCACGGCGTCGGCGGCATCGGTGGTGCCGTCCCAGTGGTCGCGCTGCGAGGCGTGCGACATCAGCAGGAGCGCCCCGATCATCTGCCAGTCGGACCGTCGCATGGCCGCCACGTGCTTCTGGACGCGCTGATTTTCGGTAACGAGGTGGCGCGCCACGGACTGCAACGCTTCGGGCAGGGCATCCGTCGCACGCTCTAGATCCCGGTGCTCGAGGTCCCGAAACGCGTCGAGCTCATCGAATCCGTGGGTCCGCAATACGCGCAGGGCCTCCTGGGCCTCGGCCTGGCGCCGGCGGTGGAACTCCGCCGAGCGGGGCGCGGTCCCGTTCGGGTCCACCACGGCCCATCGCAGTGCCGTCCGGGCCTCCGTTTCCACCGGCAAATGCTCATGCGTCGTGGTGTCGACGAGCGTGAACGCCGGGTCGTGCCCCGCAAACGTGGCGAGCAGGTAGCCCGTGCTGTAGGGGTGGTCGAAGGCAGCCCCGATCTCGCCCGCAAGAACCGGCACGAGGTCATCACGCAGGCGCTCTACGCTGTCGAGATCGACGGCGGCCGTCACATCAAGCGCCTGGACGACGCGGGTCACGGCAACGGCGAGGGCGGCCAGGTATCCGTCCCGGCACACTCCGGGCACGGTGCTCAGCACGGCCACCTCCACCGGCTGGTCGGCGATCAGCTCCTGCAGGATGCGCCGGACCGCTACGACCCACGGGGGCGGCGAGGCGGCCTCGTCCGTCCACGTATCCGACGTGCCGGCAAACGTAATGCGCGACGTGTCGGCCGGCCGGGCCGCGACCGCGATGCCGTGCCGCAGGGGCATGAAAAGCCCAAAGCCCTCCGAGTAGTGGGTCTGGTCGGCCTGCACGCCGACCGTGCCGCAGGCATAGGCCGTGGCGGCCGCAGAGCCACTCGGGCCGAGACGGTCGTGCAGAAGGGCCCGGGCCTCTTGCTTCAGCGTGTCCGGATCGGGCGGAGCGGCTTCATCGAGCGCCTCGGGGGCCGCTGCGTAGGCGGTCTCTTCCCGGGCGGGCGGCAACAACGACGTGACAGACGGCGCATCGGACGACATGGGATCACAAACACAAGTTGGGCGAAAACGAGGAGGAACGGACCGTGACCGTGCCGCGTCCGGCCCGACGTCGGGACGGGATTATGCCGGATCGAGCCGGTCGCCCTCCGCGAGGTCGTACCCGTTCAGGAAGTCCGTTGCGTCGAGCTTCTGATGCCCGGGCTGTTGAATCGTACGCACCTCGACGGCCTCCTCCCCGCAGGCAACAAGGAGACGACTGTTTGCCTCAAGAATCGTGCCCGGCGGCCCTTCCCCCTCCGCCCGGCGCGTCTCGTAGATCTTGAGGCGCGTGTCGTCGTGCATGGTCCAGGCCCCCGGGTACGGCGACAGGCCCCGGACGTGGTTGTGCACGTCCTCTCCCGGCGCGGCCCACGGGATTTCACAGTCGTCGTCGTGAATCTTGGGCGCAGGCGTGGCGCGGCGGTCGTCCTGCGGCTGCGGGTCGGCGGTGCCTGCCTCGATCTGCCGGACCGTCTCCACCACCACCTCTCCCCCAAGCTCCTTCATGCGGTCGTGCGCCGACCCGGCGGTCTCGTTGGGCCCAATCGACATGCGTTTCTGCAGGATGATGTCGCCGGTGTCCACCGACGGCTTCAGGAAAAAGGTCGTCACACCGGTCTCACGCTCGCCCTGCATAATGGCGTGGTTGATGGGCGCCGCGCCCCGGTACTTCGGCAGCAGCGAGCCGTGCAGATTGAAGGCCCCCTCGGTGGCCGCCGTGAAGACTTCGGGCGGCAGAATTTTGTAGGCCACCACCGCGATCACATCCGGGGCCAGGTTGGCCACCGCCTCGGCAAAGCCCGGATCGGTCACGTCCTCGGGCTGAAGAATGCGATCGATCCCCGCCTCCTGCGCGGCCTTCTTGACGGGCGTCGGCGACACTTTCTGGCCGCGGCCCCGCGGACGATCGGGCCCCGTGGCCACCGCCACCGGCGCGTAGTCGGCCTCCACGAGCTTCGTAAGCGAGGGCACGGCAAACGCCGGCGTGCCCATAAACACCACTCTCATAAACAATGTCGATTTTCGAGTGTCGAATGGCGAATGTTCGTCTCTCCCCGTTGCGGTCGGTCCGTAATCGCGAGGCGCCGCCTCGCGACTCTCCAACGACGACCCCATCCATCGTTCCTACGCGCCTACGCCCTTAAATAGACCTTCCACAAACCCCTTGCTGTCGAAGACCTGCAGGTCGTCGACCTCTTCCCCCACGCCGATGTACTTGACCGGCACCTGAAACTGATGCGACACGCCGATGACGATGCCGCCCTTGGCCGTGCCGTCGAGCTTGGTGAGGGCCAATCCCGTCACGTCCACGCTTTCGATGAACTCCTCCGCCTGCCGGAGCGCGTTCTGCCCGGTCGAGGCGTCGAGGACCAGCAGCACCTCGTGCGGCGCGCTGTCGGTGCGCTTCTGCATCACACGCTTCATCTTGGCGAGCTCGTCCATAAGCCCCCCCTTCGTGTGCAGGCGCCCCGCGGTATCGATGAGCACCACGTCCGCGTCGCGGGCCTGCGCCGCCTCAATGGTGTCGTAGGCCACCGCCGCGGGGTCGGAGCCGTGCTGCTGCTTGATGATGGGCACGTCGGCACGGTCGGCCCAGATTTCGAGCTGCTCGATCGCCGCGGCCCGGAAGGTGTCCGCCGCCCCCAAGACCACCTTCTTCCCCGCCTGCTCGTATCGGTGCGCCATCTTGCCGATCGTGGTCGTCTTGCCGACGCCGTTGACGCCAACCACCATGATCACGTGCGGCTTGTTCGGGAGCTCAGCGTCGAAGTCCGCCGGGCGTTCGTCCTCCTCCTCCAGCATCAGCTTCGCAATCTCGTCGCGGATGAGAAGGTTCAGCTCCTCCGTCGACACGTACTGATCCTCCGAGACGCGCGCCTCGACGTGGTCGATGATGTCGAGGGTCGTGTCGACCCCCACGTCGCTGGTCACGAGAATCTCTTCCAGCTTATCGAGCACCTCCGCATCGACGGTGTCTTTGCCCCGCACCATGCGGTCGAGCTTGCCGAAGAAGCTGGTTCGGGTCTTTTCGAGGCCTTCCTCCAGCTTCTCCTGCTCCTCCTCGTCGTTCGTATTGGTAAAGCGGTCGAGAAACCCCATGATGATGTCGTCCAGAAAAAAGAGTGTGATGAGGACGGTCGGTGTCTACCGGGCGGCTCGGCCCACGTCCGCAAAAGTTGCCCGGACCGACGGATCGGGAGGGGCGGACGCGCCCGACGCCGCGTCGCCGGACGCGGACCCGTTGTTCGCGGGAGGTTGGGCATCCGGGGGCGGCGACCGGCGCACGGCGTTCAGATAGCGCACCAGGTATACCCCGAATGAGAAGACGAACAATCCCGTCGCCATCCAGAGGCAGACGTTGAGCACGGGCGGATCGGCCTTCAAAATAATACTGACGACGGTGAGGGCAAGCCAGAGGCTGGCCGCCTTGCCCGCCCAGGCGCTCATGAGCACCGTCCCGGATCGCCGCGCAATCCACGCCCCGCCGGCCAGAATGAGCACGTCGCGCCCAAGAATGACGCCAAGGAACCAGAGTGGCAGCTGCGGCTCCACGGGCCGAAACGTGAGCACCGACACGGTCAGAATGGCCGCAAACTTGTCGGACACCGGATCAATCACCTTTCCCCACTCTGAGACCGTGCGCGTCCACCGCGCCACGCGCCCGTCGAACCAGTCGGTCAGGATGACCGCAATCGTGAGGCCGAGGAGCCACCCGAGCGACCCATCCTGCCAAAGCAGCACGGCGATGGGCAGGACCAGTACGAATCGTGACAGGCTGAGTACATTCGCAATCGTCCAGAATCGTCCCAGATTCGGCAGGGCCGAGGTGAGGGAGGGCATACTGAGTCGAGCAGTGCAACGGATCGTGAACAGCGCCGCGAACGGGCCGACCCGCGCCTCTGAGGGGTGACTCTCACGGAGCCGGAAGGGCCGTTGACGACACGCGCTCATACAACATAGTAGAGATTTCGTTTGGCCTCCACTATCCTTTCGACGGACGGCCGGAAATCCAAGCGAATTTTTTCCTGTCCGTTTCGCGGCTGTTCCGTCGCCACAACGGCGCGGATTCTCCGGACGATCTGCTCGCCCGCCTCTCGTTTTTGCCATCGTCCTCCCCCAATGCTGTTTCTTTTCGGCGGAGCGCTCGCCGTGCTCGTGCTGTACTCGACCCTGCTCGGCTGGGGCTGGCGCCGGGCCCGACCGGAAGACCATCCGGCAATCTCCGACGACGAGGAGCCGCCCCTCTCCGTCATTGTGGCCGTCCGAAACGAGGACGATACACTGCCCCGCCTCCTTGACGCCCTGGACCAGCAAACCCACCCGGCCCACGAGGTCGTGATTGTGGACGACGCCTCCACCGACGACACCGGCGCGATTGCCGCCCGCTGGGCCGAGGCGCACGACCACGCCCAGGTGGTGCGCGTGACCGATCCGCAGCCGCCGCGCAAGAAGCACGCTCTCACCCAGGGCATCGAGGCCGCCACGCACGACCTGCTCGCCATCACGGACGCCGACTGCGAGCCCCCACCGGGCTGGCTGTCGGGACTGGCCGCCGCCCATGCAGCCACCGAGGACGCCTGCGTGCTCGTGGGCTACAGCCCGCTCCGCGGGTCCGGCCTGCTGGGCTCCTTCGCCCGCTACGAGACGCTGGTGGAACTGCTCTACGCCGTCGCCGCGATTGAAGGAAACCGCCCGTACATGGCCGTGGGTCGCAACCTGAGCTATCCGCGATCGGTGTTCGAGGCTGTCGGCGGATTCTCCCACTCCGAGCAGTCCATGAGCGGCGACGACGACCTGTTCGTGCAGGCGGTGCATCGTCACACCGACGCCGCGGTCCGGCCGGTGCTGAATTCCCGCACATTCGTGCCGTCCGCCCCCCCCGACTCCTGGCGCGAGTGGGTCCAACAACGACGGCGCCACGTTTCCGCCGGGCGCCACTACCCCGCCGACGTGGGCCTGCACCTCACCCTCCTCCACGCGAGCCTCGTCCTGGTCTGGCTTGCTCCCCTGGTGCTGGGGAAACTGGGCCTGGGCCTGCTCGCGACCGGCCTGCTGGCGCGCCATTCGGCCCTCGGCCCCGCTGCCGATGCCCTCGACGAACCCTCGCTCCTGGCCGTTTTTCCGCTCTGGGAACTCGGCCTCGCCCTCTACCACGTCACCATCGTCCCCGTCGGCCTCCTCTCTCCGCCCGAAGACTGGTAACTCCGCTCTCCCGCCTCTCATCATTCGCCTTTCTCCCCCTCACCTCTCGCCTATTCCCCCTCGCCTCTTCGCGCACTTCGATCACGGTCGCCCGTCACGGCACGCTCACCGACCGGTGGGACGGCTCGTTTTTGTCAAACCTGTGCCCGGAGCGGGCGCCCATTGTGTTCGCGTGCGGATGCCCCGGGCGCGAAAACGGCCGTTCGTGGTTATATGCAGATTGCTTCGGCATAAGACTCACTCGGGACGTCAGAACTCCCTGAAATGGAGCGTTTTACCTAAACTGCTCATTCATCATATCCCGATCAGGTCCGTGATACGACACGGACTCGATCACTGTAACTATAAGTTATGGTACGCTGTGCAACTGCTTCTGGTCGTCTCAGTTGATATAACATCGGTTCTGAGCAGAACCAGTACACTCGAACGGCCAACAAGTCTCTCGATGATAGGATCCTCCGAACGCCCGACATCTGTGGCGGGAAGCCCCGTATTGGGGGTCATCGGATCACCGTGCAAAACATTGCCATCTGGCACGATCGCCTCGGCTGGGACGCTGACGAAATCGCGTCTGAGTACGATTTGAAGCTGGCCGACATCTACGCAGCTCTTGCCTACTACTTTGCCCACCGCGAAGAGATTGACCAGTCGATTCGTGAGGGCAAAGCCTTCGTCGAAGAGATGAAGCGCCAGACGCCGTCGAAGCTTGAGGAGAAGCTCCAGGGGAAGACGTAGTGGCCGCTGTTCGGTACTATCTTGACGAACACATTGCGGAGGCCGTCGCGACGGGGCTTCGGAATCGTGGGATCGACGTTCGTACGCTGAGTGAAGCTGGGATGCTCGGGGCCGGCGACGAAGATCACCTCGCGTATGCCTACGAGGAAGGGAGAGTGCTGGTAACCTACGATGACGATTTCCTCCGGTTGGCGGCCCAAATCGAAGAGCACGGGGGCGTTGCTCTTGCTCCGCAAGAACAGTCGATCAGAGAGCTGGTTCGCGGGCCGACGTTGATCGCGGAGGAAATGGAACGAGAAGAAATGGAGGGACACGTCGAATTCTTGTAGCCTGCGCGACCGATCTGCACTCTATAACACGTCTGCTACAGCTGAAAATGGGGCTGGTGCCGCTGTCCGACAGCTCTGTCCTGGCAACGGACTACGACCCCCTCTCAGCTCTGATGGACAAACATCGCGAGTTGGAGCGATGGTCGTGGCGACTACTTGCCTCTGCGCTGAGAGGCCGGTCGAAACGGGAACGAGATCACATGATCCTGACAGCAAAGGAACGGCACGAGCGATTGCTGGCGGAAAGTCCCCAACTGGTACAGCGGGTCCCTCTGAAGCACATTGCCTCATACTTGGGCATGTCGCCGGAAACCTTGAGCCGCATTCGGGGCTCCATTTCTTGACATGGCCCAATGCACGTCGAGTCCGGAACCGTTAGTGTGGAGGCGCACAATCCTCTGCCATTCAAACGTTTGACGGTTCATAGACGTCATCGAGCAGTTTCGTCCGTACCAACCTCTCTTATGGGAAGTGAGTGTGGGGGGCTTCTTCGGGATAAACGGCGCGTTTCTCTACTGCGCTCTGCTTCATCCAGCCACCATGGGGGGCGCTCTCCAAAACCCGATCAGTGCGGCATTCATCGTTGAGGCCCTTCTCATAACAGCCGTACTCGCCTGGATCGTATGGGTAACCGGCGCGGAGAAGCCGGGGTATGTGACATTTATTGGTTTATCTATTGTGGGCAGTCCTGCCTTCAGCGTACCGGCCTTTCTCCTGCTTCATCTACACAAAAACGACAGCGAAGAAGGCCCCCCGGTTCCTAGCGCGTTGTTCATCCCTCGTGCAGTAGCCCCGCTACAGCCGATAAGGGGCGGGTGCCGGTATCGGTCGAGGAGTGTCAGGGGGAATCGATGTCCGTGATTGAGAGTGCTTACGCGAACAGATGGGTACTTCGACGGGCAGGATCGCTTCGTTGAGTAGCCTCGGCTCAACGAAGAAGGTCTCCCTGCAGCTGAGCTTCTCGTCGTAACGCCTCAGGCCGTCGTAGTGGTGTGATGGGTCTCTTTCGCGCCTACTCGACTCGCCTCTAGGCTTCTGTCCATCGGCGACTCTGCGTCATGCGGTAGGAGTGGTTGTTGTGGATAGCGACTTGAGCTATTCAGCAGGACCGACGTCAACAGGGCACGTGATCGTCCCGAGTCGTCCATCTTCGATATGCAACTTCTCCCCGTGGCCGCTATGTTGCAGTCGCACGCATTGCTTTCTTCCACGACCTTGCTCGCTACAGCATGGACTACGCCGTCATTATGGCCGGGGGCATCGGCACCCGGTTCTGGCCCGCCAGCCGCAAAGAAAAGCCGAAGCAGTTCCTCGACGTCTTCGGCGACGGCACCCTCATCCAAAACACCGTCGCCCGCCTTCAGGGCATAATTCCTCCCGAGCGGTGCCTCATCGTCACCCATGATCGCTACGTGGAGCAGACCCAGAAGCAGCTTCCGGCCGTCCCGGAGGAAAACATCCTGGCTGAGCCCATCAGCCGCAATACGGCTCCCTGCATCGCCTACGCTGCCGCGGTGCTGGCCGACCGCGACCCCGACGCCACGATGGTGGTGCTCCCGGCCGACCACGTGATCGGAAACGTCCAGGCGTTCCACGACACCCTGGAGGTCGCACTCGACACCGCCCAGAAGCCCGACGCCCTCGTCACGATCGGCATCGAGCCCACCTATCCCGCAACCGGCTACGGCTACATCCAATACGACGGCGACGAGAACGACAACGGATCCCTGCAGGCCCATCCCGTGCGCACCTTCGCCGAAAAGCCGGACGAGTCGACCGCCGAACGCTTCATCGACTCCGGCGATTTCCTCTGGAACAGCGGCATGTTCATCTGGCGGGCCGACACTATCCTCAACCAGGTCGAAACGCACCTCCCCGACGCCCACAAGGCCTTCGCTCCCGTCCGCGAGGCCGGCGACGACGTAGCGCCCGACACCCTGGAGGAGGCCTTCAAGACGAGCCCGCGCATCTCCATCGACTACGGCGTCATGGAGCAGGCCGAAGCTGTCTTCGTCGTGCCCGGCTCGTTCGACTGGAACGATGTCGGCGACTGGCGCGCCGTCTACGACCTCAGTGAGAAGAACGATCACGGAAATGTCATTGAGGGCGACGTCATTATGCAGGACTCCAGCCGCTGCTACGTCCAGTCCGACGATCGCCTCATCGTCCTCGTCGGCATGCATGACTCGGTGGTGGTCGACACCGACGACGCCGTCCTCGTCTGCAACCGCGAAAGCGCCCAGCAGGTCAAACAGGTCGTCGAGTACCTCCACGCCCACCAGTTCGACGAGTACGTGTAGGCCTCTGCACGGCGAACGGGGCCGCGAACGACGGCTTGTCGCTCGATGTCTCCAACGGATCTGAGCCAAGCGTAGAGGGGCTCTGCGCCGAACGTAGAGAGGCAACGTCCAATCCCGTCCGTTTGCTGTCGCTAGTGCAGCTTCAAACGATCTTTTGGGGAAAGCAGTTTGCTATTGCTCCACGCTCCAGCTTGAGGTATGGACGGACGAGGTCCGTCCAAAGCTCGATTGCACAACGGACCAGTTGAAGCTGCACTAGAGTCTCGAAGCAGTTGCCTCGTACCGTCCCCTCGGTCAACGGATTTACTGATCCGTGCACGGGTAGGTAAACAATACTCTCCGTGTGAAGAGATCTCCAGAGCCGTGTTGCGTTATCAGCGGAGGTCGTCTTTGGGAATCCATTCACGTATCAGTAAGGGCGGTATCCTCTTTTCTCTCTAACGCTTCTCCCCGATACAGGCATCTCTGGCTGTTGAACGCAGGTGCCGAGCACGCCCTGTTTCCCCGAACGCCCCGACTCGATCCCCACCGTTCTCTCATCGTAGAACGGTGGGGATTTTCAATTTCTAGTCGATCCCATCATCTCCTACGTCTCCGGACATGTCTCAACCTGCGATCGCCCCGTGTCCACGGGAGGGCAGTCGACGACCCGCCGCTCCCCACCGGCTTCCGCGTGAGTAGAAAAAGGGTCTCGTAGTGCCTCCCAGATGCGTAGCGCCGTTGGCGTCCAACGGCGCTACAAAGCCAGTGCGCAAACCAGAATGACTGCGCCAAATTTGGTATCCCCGTTCGCCTCTCGCCCATCGCCTCTCGCCCATTCGCCCCTTGCCCTTCACCGAGTCTTCGCCGCAGGGTGTGAACGGTGCGTCAGATCGTGACGTTGGAGTCAGTCCGTGAATGGTCAGTCACCCTCCTCACGTCCTCGCACTCCTCATGCCGATCTCGTCCGATTCCTCCCTCTCCCGGCGCGAGCGGGAACGTCGCATGCGCCGCCAGGCCATGCTCGACGCCGCCTCCGCCGTCTTCGCCGAGAAGGGATACACCCAGGCAACGCTCGACGAGATTGCCGACCGGGCCGAGTTCGGGAAGGGCACGCTCTACAACTATTTCGAAGACGGCAAGGAAGGGCTGCTATTTGCCATCTTCGACCAGGTGTACGACGACCTCGAAGACATGATACGGACCACCGTCGGGAGCGACGGACGGGACGACCATGCATTTCGGGCAGCATTCCACGACCTCGTCGTGCGTTCATTCGGATACTACGAGAACCGGGAGGATCTCTTCCTCATCCTGATCAAGGAGGCCCACCGGCTCTGCTTCAGCGACGACGCAGAGAAGGCGGCCTACTTCCAGGCGCAGCAACAGCGCATGGTCGACGCCTTCGTGCCGGCCGTCGAGGCGGCCATGGGGACAAACCGGATCGCGACGCTGCCCTCGACTCCTGTAGCGTACATGCTTCTGGAGGTCATACACGACCTTATCGTCCACCGCTGCCTCACGGAGCGCAATGAAGATCCCGACGAGGCGTGCCTGCCGGACGCGGATCTTATGAACGATCCGGACGCGGCCGCCGATTTTCTGACCAGTCTCCTGTTCGACGGCCTCCACGCAACCGGCTCCCCCAACTCTTCCGAGTAATGCTCCCCGACTCGACGCCCTCGTCCATGCGTGCGTCTCTGCTGTCCCTATCGGTCGTGTCCCTGGCCCTCCTGCTCGGCGTGTGCCTGGGGCCGGTGCGCCCGGCCCACGCCCAGACGACCGCACCGCCTCTCTCTTCGGAGCGCGCCCCCACGTCGCCACCTCAAGATTCTCTGGTCCTCACCCTCGACACCGCCGTCCAGGCCGCCCTGGCGGACAACCACGACCTGCAGCTCGCCCAGTACGACGTACGGGAGGCCAACGCCCAGGTCCGGGAAGCATGGGGCAACCTGTACCCCTCGCTCGACCTCACGGGGAGCTATACCCGGAATCTGGAAGCCGCCAATCCCTTCGCCGGTAGTGGGGCGGCCGACCTCACCGGCGGGAATAATCAGACCGACTGGCTCGCCCTCAACGAGCGGCGGCGCCAGGACGAAAACCCGAGTACCAGTCCCATATCCTTTCAGGAATTCCGCGAGCAGCAGCGTCAAAGCATCGAAGAAGCAGGGGTCTCATTCGGGAGAGGGGGCAACCCCTTCAGTGTGGCCAACGAACTCCGGACGGGCCTCCAGCTCACGCAGACGCTTTACAGCAAGCAGGCCTTCGCGTCGGTCCGCGGCTCCCAGCAGTTCAAGGACGTCAGCCGCTTTGCCCGCAACCGCCAGGTGCAGACGACCACCAACGAGGTGGTGACGGCGTTTTACCGGGCGCTGCTGGCCCAGGAGCGTGCCCAGGTGCGTCGCCAACGCGTGAGCCGGGCTCAGACCGCCCTGCAGGAAATGACCCAGCAGGTGAAGAGCGGCGTGCTCCCCAAGGCTCAACGGCTGAGTGCACAGGTCGAGCGTTCGAACGCCCGCACTCAGATGACCGAGGCCCGCAACGCTGCCGCCCTCGCCCGAGACAACCTGAAACGCGTGATCGGCCTTTCTCCGAGCCGTCCCGTCACGCTGAAGGGCGATCTCGAGAAAAAGCCGAACGACGGCCTGCAGCACATTTCGATGGAGACGCTTTCGATGTCGCGCGCCGTCGACCAGGCACTCGAAAACCGGCCCGACCTGCAGCGCGCTCGCCTCAACGTGGAACTCCGCACCATCCGGAAGGAGGCCTCGCGGGCCGAGTTCTTCCCGCGCGTCGAGGCGGTCGCCAATCTCAACTACACCGGTCGCGTCCCCGACGACCGCACCCGCGTGCAGACCGACAACCCCAACAGCCAGGCCCCGGATCCCTTCTTCTTTCGGGAGCAGCAGCGCGGATTTTTCGACGGCGACTTCTGGAACCCCTCCCTCAGCGTGGGCCTGCAGTTCACCTGGAAGATCTTTAACGGCTTCCAGAGCTCCTCGCGCCTCCAGCAGGCCGAAATTCAGCGCCAGCGCGCCCAGACACAACTCGACCAGTTGCGCCAGGCCGTGACGGTGGAGGTACGGCGCGCGGTCCGCGACCTCGAAACGGCCCGTGAGCGCATCCAGACGCAGGAGACCACCGTACGCCGCGCAAAGCAGAACTACCAGCACGTGTCGGAGCGCGTCGCGGAAGGCGTTGCCCGCCCCCTTGAACTCCGCGAGGCCTCCGACCAGCTTGACCAGAGCCGCCTCAACTACCTGCAGGCCATTTACGACTATCTGGTGGCGCGGGGCGACCTCGAAACGGCCCTGGGCCAGCCGCTCACCTCCACCTCCGCGTCCTCCCTCATGACCCGCTGACACCGCCTCCGCGTTCCCGTTTCCTTCCGTTGAGACGCTTGCCCGCCCCCATGCTCCCTTCCATGTTTTTCCCTGTCCCCTCCCTTCTCGCTCGGCTTACGCGTCTGGCCGATGCCGCCCGCCTCGTCGGCCTCGCCGTTCTGATTGGACTGCTCGTGACCACCAGTGGATGCGACGACGGCCAGGCTGCCGGCGACGCCGAGGCCCGTCCGGAGCCTAAAACGCGGGTCGAGACGCTCGTGCTGGCCCCGACCTCGTTCACCGACGTGGTGAAGGGAACCGGCACGGTTGAGGCCCTCGACGACGCCACGCTCGCCGCCCAGACCAGCGGCCCGGTGACGATGCTCCTGGACCTCGGGGCACGGGTGCAGCGGGGCGAACCGGTCGCGAAGATTGATGCCGAGGAGGCCGAGGCTGCCGTCGAGCAGGCGAAGGCACGCTACGAACTCGCCACGAACCGCTATAAACGCCAGAAGCCGCTCTATCGGGATTCGATTATAAGCGCCCTCGAGTTCGCACAGGTGCGGTCGGAACGGGCGCAGGCGAAAGCCTCCCTTCAGCAGGCCCAGGTCCGCCTGAACAATACGATTTTGGATGCGCCCTTTGCGGGAACGGTGGAAGAGCGCTTCCTGGAGGTCGGCGAGCAGGCCGCCCCGGGCGAGCGGGTGGCCCGTCTCGTGAACACCCGCCGCGTGAAGGTAACGGCGGGCATCCCCGAACGCTACGCCAACGACATCCAGGTCGGAACCCCGGTGCAAATCGACGCTCGGCGGTACGATGCCGGGGTGCGCACCGCCGAGATCACGTTCGTCGGCAACACCATCGACCCCGAGAGCCGCACCTTTACCGTCGAGGCCACACTCTCGAACGAGGACCGCACACTGAAGCCGGAAATGGGGGTCAATCTGCGCGTGACGCGGGCCGTGCTCGACAGCGCCCTCGTGCTGCCCCGCACGGCGATCCTGCGCGATGAGACCGGCACGCACGTCTACGTCGTGGACCGGTCGGACACGACCGCCGTGGCCCGGAACCGCGACCTCGAGCTCGGCCCCGAAACGGGCGGCGAGGTCGTGGTGCAGTCGGGACTGTCGGCGGGCGACGAGGTCGTGATCGTGGGCCAGAACAACGTCTCGCCCGGCACCCCGCTGGAGGTCGCCGACCGGTACGACCGCACTTCCGCCGCGGGCACGCCCCACGAGAGCAGCGAGCAGTCGTCCCTCCCCACCCCTCCGGCAAAGTGACCCCCCTCGTGATGCGTATTTCGTATTGCGTATTTCCTATTGCGTAGCACGCATGCCACGTTCAACGCGCAACGCAACAACGCGCACCGCAACAACGCGCACCGCAACAACGCGCAACGCAACAACGCGCACCGCATAACGCCGAACCCTCAACGCGCCAACGCCCAACGCTGCCGATGAAGATCACGGATCTGTCCATCGACTACCGCACGGCCATCGCGGTACTGACGCTGATTCTCGCCGTGGGCGGCCTGGCCAGCTACCTCACGATTCCGAAGGAGTCGCAGCCGTCCATCGAGTTTCCGCAGATCGTGGTCACCTCGGTGTATCCGGGGGCCAGCCCGAGCGACGTAGAGTCGACCGTCACGCAGGTCATCGAGCAGGAGATCAGCTCGATCAACGACATCGACGAACTGCGCTCCATCTCATCGGAGGGCGTCTCGACCACAGTCATCGAGTTTACGCCCGACGTGGACACCGACAAGGCGTACCAGGAGGTGAACCGGGCCGTCGACCGCGCGCAGCCCGACCTCCCGAAAGCCGTCGAGGACCCGCTGGTCAATGAGATCAACACCGACGAGTTTCCGATCATGACCGTCAACCTGGCCGGGTCGTACTCCCTGGCCCGGCTTAAGACGGTGGCCGAAGACCTGCAGGATGATCTCGAAGGCATCTCCAGCGTCCTGGAGGCCAACCTGATCGGCGGCCTCACGCGCGAGGTGCAACTCAACGCCGACCTGAGCGCCCTCAAGACGCACAACGTGTCGCTCAACGACCTCGTGCGCACCGTCCAACAGGAGAACACCAACATTCCGGGCGGCTCCATCGACATCGACCGCCTCAATTACCTGGTGCGCGTGGACGGCCAGTTCGACAAGCCCGCCGAACAGATTGAGGAACTGGTGGTCAAGACGACCCCCAACGGCCGCAACGTCTACGTGCGCGACGTGGCCGACGTCGTGTTCGGGTTCAAGGACCGCTCCTCGTACTCGCGCCTCCGCGTGTTGAAGCGCGAAAACGCCGACGGCGACCCGGTGGCCGTCCCGGCGGCCGAGCGCTCCACCAATCAGGTAATTTCCCTGAACGTGACGAAGCGGCCCGGCGCCAACATTCTGGAAACCGCCGACCAGGTGAAGTCCACCCTCAATAAGTTCGACGTTCCCAGCGGGACCGAGGTCTTGATCACCGGCGACCAGAGTGAGAACGTGCAGACGCTGGTGACGGACCTGGAGAACAACATCATCAGCGGCCTGATCTTCGTGATCGCAGTGCTGCTCTTCTTCCTGGGCGTGCGCAACGCCACGCTCGTCGGCATCGCGATTCCGCTGTCGATGTTCACGAGCCTCCTGGTCTTCCAGGCGCTCGGCTACACGCTGAACTTCATCATCCTCTTCTCGCTCATCATCGCGCTGGGGATGCTAGTCGACAACGCGGTGGTGGTCATCGAGAACATCTACCGCTTTAAGGAAGAGGGCTACTCGCGCTGGGAGGCCGCCCGCCTGGGCACCGCCGAGGTGGGCGGCCCCGTCGTGGCCGCGACCGCGACGACGCTGTCGGCCTTCGCGCCGATGCTGCTGTGGCCCGGCATCATCGGGGAGTTTATGAGCTACATGCCGCTCACGCTCATCATTACGCTCGCGAGTTCGCTGTTCGTGGCGCTTGTGATCAATCCGGTGGTCACCGGCTTCTTCGTGCAGGTCAAGGGTGAGACCAACGACGGCGGGATGAGCGAGTGGCCCACCGCGGCCCGGTACGCCGGCGTTGCTACCATCCTCCTGCTGGGCATCACCCTCGGCGTGGCGAACTGGAAAACGCTCGTCGTCGTGAGCACGGCGGTTCCGGTGCTCTACCTCCTTCACGTCTACGGGATGAAGCCCATCGGCGACCACTTTGCCGACCGGCAGCTGCCCCGCCTCATCGCGTGGTACCGGGGCCACCTCCGGAATATGCTCCGGCGCGACTACAGCGGGTCGCACGCTGTGCTCCGCAACACCGGGGCGCTCACGGCCCTGGTCGGCGGCCTGCTGGCCCTCGCGCTAGCGGAGGGCATTGCCGTCGCGGCGGGCGGCGGGAGCGGCACGATTTCGTCGATGCTCGGGCCGGAAGCTGAGGGATTTCTGGCCGCCGCGCAGGCCTATCCCGCGGGCGTGCTGGTGTACGTGCCCAGTGCCCTCCTCCTCGCTACCGGTGTGCTCGGGGTCGTTGTGCACACCCTGGAGAGCATCTACCTGGGCGGGTGGGCAAGCGTGAAGGGGGGCGGCGGCCTACTGATCGTCATGCTCGGCATCCTCGGCCTCAACTACGCCGGCGGCGACCTTAATGTCGGCACGGCCCTCCGCCTGGGTTCGGCCCCGGTTCTCGTTCTTCTCGTCGGCCTCGCGGGGGCGCTGTTCAACACTCGCGAGCGGCTTCTGCTCACCGATACGCGCGCCCTGTTGCTGAATGCCTCGCTCGGGGGCTTCATCGTCATCGGGAGCCTCTTCGCCATTGCCCCCACCGGCCAGGCCTTCTTCCCGGATACCGATCCCAGCCGCGTCCAGATCAACGCCGAGGCACCGCTGGGCACCAACATCGAAACCTCCAACCGCATCGCCCAGACTGTCGAGGATCGCATTCTGCAGCTGCTGGAGCAGAACCCCAACTCGGAGACCAACATCGAGAACCTGCTCGTGAACGTGGGTGTGGGCGGCGACGCTCAGTTCGGCGGCGGGGCCGATCAGCCTGAGCAGTCGCGCGTCTCGCTCAACGTGGTCGACTACGCCGACCGGCCCGAATCGTCGACGCGTACCCTCGAGAAGCTGCGCGCTCAACTGCAGGGCATTCCCGGCACCGAGGTCGAGTTTACGAAGGACGAGCAGGGACCGCCCACCGGCCCGCCGGTCAATATCGAAATCTCCGGCCCCGAATTTGATCAGATCGTCCAGATCTCCGAGGAGCTGAAGCGTCGGCTCACCGATGCGGCTCAGAGTGGAGCGCTGTCCGGCCTCGTCGACATCTCCGACAACCTCAACACGGGCCGCCCCGAGGTGCAGGTCGACGTGGACCGTGAGCAGGCTGCCAAGTACGGCCTGTCGACCAACCAGATCGCGCAGACTGTCCGCGCGGCCATCCAGGGCACCGAAGCCGATACCTACCGCAGCGGCGAGGACGAGTACGACATCACCGTGCGCCTGCAGCAATCAGACCGTCAAAGCATTGAGAGCCTGGAAACCCTGACGGTCACCAACGCCCGCGGGCAGCAGATTCCGCTCACGTCGGTGGCGGACATCCGGGAGGGCACCGGCTTCGGCTCCATCACGCGCATCGACCAGAACCGAGTGGTCACCGTCTCCGGCGACGCCGCGCCCGGCTTCAACGGCCCCGACGTGCTCAGCCGCGTGCAGGGTCGGCTCAAGGAGTACCGACAGTCTCTGCCGCCCGGCTACACGATGACGTACACCGGCGGCAACGAGGAGCAGCAGGAGTCCTTCGGCTTTCTGGGGACGGCCCTGGCCGTCGGCGCCGCGCTGATCCTGCTCATCCTGATTGTTGAGTTCAACTCGATCATAGCTCCGTTCATCATCATGCTGGCCGTGGGCCTCAGCATGATCGGCGTGCTGCTGGGCCTCATTCTGACGCGCACGCCCTTCAACCTCTTCACGTTTATCGGCATTATCGCGCTGGCGGGCATCGTGGTGAACAACAACATCGTGCTGGTCGACTACATCATGCAGCTCCGCGGGCGCGGCATGGGCAAACAGGACGCCATCGTCGAAGGCGGCGCCACCCGCCTGCGCCCGGTGCTGCTGACGGCCCTGACCACCGTCCTCGGCCTCGTGCCGCTCACGTTCGGCATCAACGTCGACTTCGTGGGCCTGCTGACAGACTTTGCCCCCAACTTCCAGATCGGCAGCGAGAACACGCAGTTCTGGGGCCCGATGGGCACGGCCATCATCTCCGGCCTCACCTTCGCCACGTTCCTGACGCTCGTCATCGTGCCGGTGATGTATTCGGTCTTTGACTCTATCAGCCGCCGCGTCACGCCGGCGTTCGGGGGCGATGCGGCGGACGCGGCCATCATGAGCGACACCGTGACCACCGAGCGCCTGCTGGACGAGGACGGGCCCGGCAACGGCGAGTCGGCCCCGACCGAACGCCCGGCTGACGACGAGCCTCGCTCTCCCGAGGCGTAACCGTCGAGTGGCCGTCGGAATCGTTCTTCGGTCGCCGTCGTACACCCGACGCATTCATCGATTCACATCGGGGCATCCTGCTGCTCATGGTCGCACGCTCGTTTACTCTCGCCGTTCTCTGCACGCTGCTGTTCGCGGGATGCGGAGGTCGTCCGGAGTCCGAGTCCACCGCGGACGTCGACTCGACCGCCTGGCTTGCCCCCGACCCGGACGGCCCACCCGCTGCCTGGAGCTACGAGGGCAAGACCGGCCCGGCTGCGTGGGCCGACCTCGACACGGCCTACGCCGCGTGCGACGGCGACCAGCAATCCCCGGTCGCCCTCTCCGATACGGCCTCCACCACTGATCAGCACTTCAATGCCAAATACATCATGGAAATCGGGGAGGTGGTCAACACCGGCTACGCGGTCCAGGTCAACACCTCGGGGGGCATGATGATATACGACGGCATGATGTACGGCCTCCAGCAGTTCCACGTCCATACCCCGGCGGAGCACACCGTCGACGGCACGAGGTATCCCGCGGAGGTGCACCTGGTCCACCGGGCCGAAAACGGCGGCCTCGTTATCCTCGCCGTCTTCCTGGAAGAGGGAGCGACCGACAATCCCGCCCTTGAGACCTGGATCACCGGCGCCGATACGAGCATGACCTTCCGGCCGAGCCGTCTTTTCCCCGCGCAGCAAAGCCATTACACCTACGACGGCTCCCTGACGACGCCCCCCTGCAGCGAAACCGTGCGCTGGATCGTCATGGACACCCCCATCTCGACCTCCGCCGCCCAGCTCGACACCCTGCGCGCGCAGTACAAGCACAATGCGCGCCCCGTACAGCCGCTCGGCGACCGACAACTCACGTACGTGACCCCGTAACGCCCCTCCACGACAGCGCGTCCGTCACTCCCGACTCCGCATGTCCGTTCAGGCCCTCTCCACGCCGTGTCTGCTTCTCGACTGCGCCCGTCTGTCGAGAAATATAGAGCGGATGCAGCAGACAGCCGGTGCAAACGAGGTGGCACTGCGCCCCTACGTCAAAACCCACAAGTCCGTGGAAGTGGCCCGACGGCAACTCGACGCCGGGGCGTCGGGCCTTACGGTCGCGACGGTCGCGGAGGCCGAAACCGTTCTGGAGGCCGGGGCCGACGATGTCCGCGTGGCCTATCCCGTCACGGGCCGCGACAAACGCGAGCGGCTGGCGGCCCGACAGGATCGGGCGCGACTCTCGTGTACCGTCGACACCGCGACGGGCATCGACCGGGCCTCGGCGGTCCATGCGGCCCGCGAGCAGCCCCTGGAGGTGCTTCTGGAGGTCGGCGTGGGTCACGGGCGCTGCGGCGTCCCCTGGGACGATCCCGACGCCGCCGTCCGGCTGGCGCGTCGCATCGTCGACCGGCCCGGCCTTCAGCTCGTCGGTCTCCTCACGCACGCCGGACAGGCCTACGACGCCCCCCGGGACGACGAATCTCCCTCGGCGGCCCTCCGGCGCGTGGCCCGGCACGAACGCGACCGGATGCTGTCGGTCGCCGCGCATCTGGCAGAAGCCGACGTGCCCGGCGTCGTCCCCAACGACTTCGAGATTACCGATCCGTGAGAAAGTACGCAAACAATTTTCTTTGGCCCGGTGTGAACCGTGCTCAGTTATGAGCGAAACCGAACGTGCCAATCTCAGATTGGCGGAAACTTATTCACGGATCGGTAGCATCGGCTCGACGCCGACGATGGCCGCCTTCGAAAACGCCGAGCGCGACGGCTTTCGGATTACCGAGATCCGGCCCGGCAACTACGTGATGCACGATGCCATGCAGGTGGCCCCTTGGGGCCGCCACGCTCGACGACTGCGCCCTCACCGTTCGCACGACCGTCGTGAGCACCCGAGAACGTCCCGACGGGTTCCGGTCCGCAAATTGCGGGCAAAATCAACGGCGTCCTCTGAACGAACGGCCCGTCCCCGGCGTCTGTACCAACTGTGCGTCGATGATTTTGACCCGACTCCTGATGGAATGACGGAGACCCGTTCCTACGTGGACATCGACAACCTGACCGACCGGCTCCGCTCGGTGCCGTACACCCCCATTCTGCGTACGATTGGGCGGGTGGCCGAACGCGAGGCCATCGAGGCGTACGCCGTGGGCGGCATGGTCCGCGACGTGCTCCTGGGCCGCTCCACGACCGACCTCGACTTCGTCACCGTCGGGGCCGATACGGGCATCGCCCTGGCCGAGGCGGTGGCCGAGGAACTGGGCGGTCGCAAAGCGCACGTCTATCCCAAATTCGGAACGGCTGCCATCCGAATCCCCGACAGTGGTCGGGACCGAGGTCCCGCGGAGGAGGCCCTGCCCGCCGACACGCTCGTGCTGGAGTTTGTCACGGCCCGCAAGGAGAGCTACCGGTCCGATTCGCGCAGGCCCATCGTGGAGACCGGGACACTGGAGGAGGATCAGTACCGCCGCGACTTCACGATCAACGCGATGGCGATCCACCTGGCGCCGGATCGCTTCGGCGAGCTCCTGGACCCGTTCGACGGATGTCGCGACCTCGCCCGCGAGACCATCGACACGCCGCCCCGAAAGCCTTCGGGGGAGACGTTCGAAGACGATCCCCTGCGCATGATCCGGGCCGCCCGCTTTGCCACCCAGCTGGAGTTCCGGGTATCGGATCGCGTCTTCGAGGCCATGCAGGAGAAGGCCGAGCGGGTCGGGATCCTGACGCAAGAACGGATTACGGAGGAGCTGCACAAGATTCTGGAGACCGACACGCCCTCCATCGGGTTCAAGATGCTGGAGGCGGCGGGGGTGCTGCCGCACTTCATGCCCGAGATTCAGCGGCTGAAGGGGGTCGACGTGGTCAACGGTCGCGACCACAAGGACAACTTCTACCACACCCTGGAAGTGCTGGACAACGTGGCCGAGCGGACGGCGGACCGCCCGGGCGAGGAAACGCGCTGGCTCCGCTGGGCGGCGCTCCTTCACGACATCGCGAAGCCGCACACCAAGCGCTTCGATCCGGACGACGGATGGACCTTCCACGGGCATGAGGACAAGGGGGCCCGCATGATTCCGGACCTTTTCCGCAAGTGGCGTCTGCCGACCGACGAGCGCATGGACTACGTGCAAAAGCTCGTGCGCCTGCATCTGCGCCCCATTGCGCTGGCGGATGAGAACGTGACTGACTCCGCCGTGCGCCGCCTGCTGTACGAGGCCGGCGACGACATTGACGACCTCATGACACTGGTGCGCTCAGACGTAACGTCCGGCAATCCGCACCGGCGTCGTCGCTACCTCAACGCCTTTGACCGTGTGGAGGAAAAGATGCGGATTGTGGAGGAGAAGGACCGCCTCCGCAACTTTGAGCCGCCGGTGGACGGGTACGAGATCATGGAGACGCTGGGCATCGAGGAGGGCGTGGCCGTTGGCATCGCCAAAACCTGGATCCGCGAGGCCATCCTCGACGGCGAGATCGCCAACGAACATGACGCCGCGTACGACTACCTGATGACCATCAAGGACGAGGCCCTGCGTCGCGGCGCCCTGTTCGATGCGATGCAAGACCGCCTGACGGGCCGCGAGAACCGGGCGATGCGCGCGATCAAGGAGGCCGTCTTTGAAGCCTCGGACCTGCCCGACGACCGTGCCGCGGCGCTGGACTACCTGGAGGACGTGAAGAACGAGGTACTGTCCGATGAAGAGAGCGCGGAGGAATAGCGCTTTGATGTAGACAATGCCGCGCTCTTGATCGGCCAACTCTTCAAGGGGGGTCCCAATCTTCCCCGGGATGCCCATCAGCGTGGTCGAGGCCATTGGTCACCAGACCGTAGGAGCGGATCGTTCTGATTTCCCAAGAGGAAATCGTCTGAGACGGAAATCCGCTCTCCCGCATGGATCTGTTCGTCTCGACTGTATTTCATTCCCGTTCGCTACTATATTGGCCTCCGTATTTTTCTGGAACTGGCCCCAGGACAACTGGGACGTGTCCATACGGGCCCTGTCTCGCGGGGTCTCGTGTCTCGTCACCACCGGCACAGGCTCAACACCATGAAAGCACTGTTCTACGACCTGGTCGCCGCTCTCGTCCGCGTGACCAGTTGGGCCATGTTCAGCCGCGTCGAGGTGCGCGGGCGGGACCGGGTCGATTGGGACGCCCCCTGTATCCTGTCGCCCAACCACCAGAACGCGTTTCTGGACGCCCTGCTCGTGGGAATCACGGCCCCCGTGACACTCACGTTTCCAAGCCGCGCCTCCGTCTTCGGCACGCCGTTCGACTGGGTGCTGGACGCGCTTCACATGATGCCCCTCTACCGGCGGCGCGACGGGTTTGAGAAGCTGTCCCGCACCCGCGACATCCTCGCCGAGCAACGGGAGCGACTGAAGGACGGCCACGCCCTCGTCCTGTTCTCCGAGACCGAGCACGCGCACACCTACTACCTGCGCCCGCTGAGCCGCGGCAGTGCCCGCCTGGCCGTCCGCACCCAACAGGAAACCGACCGGTCCGTCCAGCTCATCCCCGTCGGCGTCAACTACTACCACCTCTGCCGCCCCGGCTTCAAGGTCTCCATTGTCTTCGGCGAACCGCTTCGGGCCGACGAATACACGGTCCAGGACGAGAAGAACGAGGCCGAATGCGTGAACGCGCTCCGCGACGACCTCGCGGCGGCCATGGAGGACGGCATGCTGGTGCCCGAGAAGACCGACGATTATCACGAGCAAGTCGACCGCATCAATCGGCACAATGAGCCCCTGCCGTTTCCGAAGATGAAGGCGGCCCTCGACTCCCCAGCGGACCTGCCCTCGAAGGGGCCGCATCGTCCGTGGCTGAAGACGCTGGGCCGGGGGCTCAACGTGCTAAACGCGGGGCCGCTGTGGCTCGCGAGCGCGCTGATGCGCTGGGTCGACGAGCCGCCCTTCACGGCCTCACTCACATTTGCCGTCGGGATGTTCGCTATGCCCCTCTGGTGGACTGGACTGTTTCTCCTGGGCGGTTCCCTCTTCAGCTGGACGATCGGAGCGGCGGTCGGGGCGGGCGCGATCGGGACTATGCTCCTCCACATCTTCCTCGTCCGCCGCTCGAATCCGCCGCACCCTGAGGTCGACTGATCGGTGGGTCGGTCGCATCGCGATTTTTGTTGCCCGGCCTGCGCATTTTCCCCGGCGATCACATTCTGCGAGCGTTCAGCAGCAGGGCAATTGGCAGACGCGCGATTCGTAATGATCGCTCGCGGTTCTCAAACGCATGAATTTCCTCGCGGCACTTCCCAATGCCCGCAGGGGGGGGCGTGTCTTTCCCACCAAGCCCTGTGTCGCTATGCCGTTCGACTTTGTCGACAAGCCCCCCACCCTCGACAACCAATACGACACCGACCGGGTGTTGCAGAGCTATGTAAGGCGTCACTTTCCCGAGAACCGCCAACGAACAGGGGATCTGGCGACTGTACGGCCGAAAGCCCGCCGCCAGCAACCCAACCGCCAATCTGGCACTGGCGCTGGCACGTCGTGAACGGGATGATGCTCTCACTCTCTTTTACGTCCCCCTGCGGGAGGGCGACCGCCTGCACGGCAACCGTCGGGACGGCCTCCACGTGAACCGGCTCCGGGTTACGTTTGGGACCGAGGCGTGTCCAACGGCCGACCTCACCCTCGACGGGGCACGGGCCTACCCATTGACGGAGACATCCGGCAACGCCCCCGCCGTCGAGTCCCTCCGCACCACCATGCGCACCCGGCGGGCCATCACCGCCACGGCCCTGATGCGTCGGAGCCTCGCCCTGGGCTCGCAGCTACGGAGAGCAACGATCTGCCTTCGACGAGACCCTCATCAACCACCCGCTCCATCAAGAAACGCTAGCGGACGCTCAGGCCACTCTGGAGGGCGCCTTCCACCTCTCGTTTCGGCCCACGGAGCTGCTGGGTACGACCGAGACGAATCCGACTAGCGAATCGAACCGGGCGCTCCTTCGCCTCCTCGCCCCCATTGCCAAGCTCACGACGACCCGGCAGGCGGTGTCTACGATCAGCCACATTCCGAAACCTTTTTCGAAACCGGTTACACTAACGGCACCAGTCTCCCGCAGATTCTTCGCAATGCACAGGCACTCCCGATTCGGGGCGGCACCGCCGACGAACAGGCCCTCGATCTCATCCGAATCTTCCGGGAGATCGAGAGCTTTTCTCCCATTAAGCAGGACATCAAACGCTGCATCGACGCCATCGAAGCCCCGACGTTGCTCAATGCAGCTTCAACTGGTCCGTTGTGCAATCGAGCTTTGGACGGACCTCGTCCGTCCATACCTCAAGCTGGAGCTTGGAGCAATAGTAAACTGCTTTCCCCAAAAGATCGTTTGAAGCTGCATTAAGACGATCCAGCCGGCCGTCGACGGCATCCGTGCCGCGGCACGCTGGCTAAAACAGGCCCTTGATGTCGACGAGGAGACCCTGCAGGCGGGCGCTCATCGGTTCGCGCGCACACTGGGCACCTCTCTGGAGGTTCTCTACACGGCCCGGCACGCTCAGTGGTCGCTTCAGGCCGAACAGGACGGACGCTCCTCCGCGTCGTGCGAGCGGCTTGCCGTCCGTCAACTCGACCACACCGCCGACCTCGACCCGCACGACGCCTATGTGCTGGTCTGGGACTTCAGCTGTCCCGCGCTGTTCGACCGCCATGCCGCCGGGGACGAGCCCGCCAACGATACGCCGATCCGTGAGGGGTTCGCGGACATCATGTAACTCACAGATTGGCCTCATATACGCCTGATCCTCGCCTGCCAAGGCCTTTCCAAAGACTGGAGACGGGAACTGAACTGCCCTCCCTGCCTTTCCGGTTGCTCAGTCGTCGTGCAGGGTGCCGTTCCGATGCCGTGTGAGCAGACACTTCGCCTCGTTCTGCGTTCGAGCAGTGCGCACGCGGCTGCCCGGAACCGCCCACCAGAGCAAAGCCGACAGGTGCAGGTCGGGATCCCGGTCGTCGTACACCGGTCGTCGTACACCGGTCGTCGTACACCGGTCGCCGTGCAGAAGCACCGTCAGGGCCGGACCGGTCTCAAAGGGTGTCAAAGACCTGGACCGCGTGGTCGTACAGCGGTTCCAGTACTGGGACAGACAGATCAGGGCGAGACCCGCAACGAGTGCAGCGTGCCCGCTCCGGTCGGGCACGACAGTGCCTCACTGGAGTCTCTGCGACTGACGCCGCCGGGCAGTAGTCCCACCAACCGGATGCAGCCCACTTACTTTCAGTGTCTTCGCCCGTCCTCGGAGCCCCCTCCCCGCCGTTCCGCATCGTTCCCGAGCTCCCGCCCGTTTGGCATCGGTAACTTTGAAACACAGCAGGCATAAATACACCCCCGTCTTTTTTCAACGTTCCCGTCTTCTCCTGGACTGCCGTCTGTCTTCGGGAAAATTCCCGTCGCTTTCTTCGGCCGACGGTTCCCGGAACACCTCTCTCCGAAATTCAGCTGCACCACCCGATAGCAGTGGTCGCGGGACGATTTCCCCTGTACGTACATTCCCGATGCGCCCCGACCGATCGGATCCGAAAGATACACAATTCTCCCGCCCGAAAACTCGCGTCGGGCCTCGGCGTCCTGTAGAATGGAATGTCCCTTGTGCATCACCAGGGTACCCGACTTTCGCGTCGTCCCTTCCGGATCCGCTCTCCTTCTGTTCTCCCATGCCCGCTTCTTCGCCGGAGCCTCCTCCCCCCTCCTCTCTTCCCACCACGACAGATCTCGACGAACTGTCCACGAAGCTCCGCGACGTGGCCCGACAACACGACCTGTCTGCCCGTCTTATTGAGCGCTATGAAAAGTGGTCCTTCCTGTTTCTGGGCTGGTGCCTGCAGGTCCCGCCCTACCAGATTCACCAGGACCGAATTGGTGATTTCTGGCATGCCCTGAATCATCGTGCAGTAGATCGCGGGGAGATCTACCTCGCCATGGACGCGCTCGGCTTTTTCTTCGGCAGCCTCTCCGACAACGTTCCGCTGTCGTTCTCGGCCACACCTCCCCCCGAGAACGACGACGAGGACGCGGTCTCGGACGCCACCGCCGAAGGGCTGCGTGCCCCGCTCCCGGAGGGGCCCTTGCCGGAGAGTATCGACGTACCGTCGGTGGTACCCACCCAATCGTCATCCGATCCCTCTTCGCCTCTCGACGAGGACACTCCGGCCCCTGCTCCCGAGTCGTCCCGCGAAGACCCCCCGTCGTTCTGGACGCTCCTCAAATCGGAGGAGGAAGACAATCCGTTCGAGAAGGACGACGTGTCCTCCCCATCGGACGAGAACACTGTACCGGTGGACCTTCCGGAGCCGGTCGTCAATCGGATGCAAGCGATGGCCCAACGCCGCGACCTCTCGATGAAAGCGCTCATCACCAAGCTTCTCGACTCGGCCCAGGAGGAGGCCGAGTCCTCCTCATCGCCGGTGCACGCGTGACCGCCGCCGAGTGCAGAAAGGAGACGCCCGTCCTCCGCCCCTGCCTTCTCCAGCTCCCTCCTCCGTTGAAAACCAACTGGGGGCGTCTGGATACACCCTCTTCACGCGTCCTTCCGACTCGCTCCCGGCTTTTCTATGTCCGACACCGAATTGGCCGTTGGGGAAAGCATGATCACCAGCGATAGGGGAGACGCCCTCACGATCGAGACCACGCGTACTGAGGAGCACCTGTTTACGACCACCTACACCGACGCGGAGACCGGAGAGTTACGGCTCGCCCTGCAGGTCGACATCACCACCGGGGCCACGGCGCTCGATCCCCGCCACATCGACGCGGACTTCTGGACGCTCGTGCAGGACGACACCGAGCATCCCGTGTCGGATTTGAAGCACGTGCTCCGACGCGTCCCCGATCCCAGCATCGAGGTCAAGCCCGACGAGCGGGAAATCCACATCTACGAGGACGAGTAGTGAGCGGCCTCCTCGTTCAGGAAGACTGCAGGTTCTCGATCGCCGCCTCGTGGCTCTGACCGTTGAGCCGATGTTTGATGTAGAGGTCCAACATCGTGCCGAACGACCGCCCGTTTCGAACGACTCCGTTCAGTCCCGTCACACTGAGGATGTTGAGGATAGAGGCAGACACGTCGGCCGAGCGGAGTCGCTTGACGCCCGACACCAATGTGTCGATGACGGTCGCCGGATCCGTCCGATACCGCGAGGCCGTCGCCATCAGTTTTGTCCGGCACTCCCTCGTGGGATTCGACGAGGCGTTATCGACAGCCTGAGCACACCGCTCCACGGGGGTTTGTGCCTGCACGGGGCCGGTGCAAACGACGATCAGGACGAGCCCAAAGATGGAAAGACGCGTGTACATGGGAGCGTAAGAGATGATTGGAACGGAACAAGACCCGACTGACTTCTCCCACTCGACAGGGGATTTTCCGTACATTAACACTCACTTCGTCCACTTACACGTCGGCGTACGACTCAAGGTTCGCTGCCCGCACCATCACGTCGAAGAGGTCGGTGTTGCGCGTGAAGTCCCCGATCGCCTCGCTGCCGGGGCCGAGGGCCGCCAGTTCGACGTAGTCGGACGTGTGGTCGCCGCTGAGCCAGTTGACCGCCGTGTAGTTGGCCTGTAGGGCGCCGAGCAGAAGGTCCGGTTCGCTCTTCTTCTTGTAGGCGGCCCGGTATGTACCGCGCAGGGCATCCTGCAGCATGCCGGCCTCCTCGCGGGAAATCCCGAAGCCCCACGCCGTCTCCACCCGATCGCGGATCTGCCGCGTGGTGCTTTCGGCGTCGAGGTCAGAGAGAATCCAGTCGTTGGTGTACTGGAAGTCCGCAACGCGGTCGAACATCGGGTCGGACGCCGAATAGTGATCGCCGGTGGCGTTCACACCCGGGTTGGCGTTGCCGTGGTCGGTGGTGATGATGACGAGCGTGTCGTCGCGCCCGTCGACGAAGTCGAGTACGCGGCGGATCGTGTCGTCGAACTCAACCTGATCGTAGATGAGCCCGCCGGTGTCGTTAGCGTGGGCACCGTGATCGACGCGTCCTCCTTCGATCTGCACGAAAAATCCGTCGTCATTTTTGTCGAGCCGGGCGAGGGCCGCCTCGGTCATCGCCGGCAGGCGGGGCACCTGCGTCCGATGCTTCTGGATGTGGGTGTGGTCGAGGACATACGGGAGGTGGCTCTCCGTAAAGGTGCCGAGGATCTTCCCGGTCCGGTCCCACTGTGCGAGATCCCGATTCGACTGCGCCACCGTGTAGCCGTCGTCGCGAAAGTTGCCGAACAGGTCCCGCCCATCCTCGCGCCGGTCGGCGTCGAAGTGACGCGCTCCCCCACCCATCAGTACGTCGTACCCCCGTTCCCGATACTGCGCCGCGATCTCGTCTTCCATCCACCGCTCGGGCATATTGACGCCGAAGCCCGCCGGGGTGGCGTGCGTGATGCGGGTCGTGGTGACGAGGCCCGTGGCCTTCCCGGCGTCCCGGGCGATTTCGAGGATGGTCCGGTATTCCGTTCCGTCCTCGCTCATGTTAACCGCCTCGTTCACCACGCGGCGTCCGCTTGCCCAGGACGAGGCGGCCGCCGCCGAGCCGGTCACCGACGAGTTGGCCGCCGCCATGTCCATGAGCCCGTGTCGGACCCGTCCCTCCTCGTACAGCCGGATCCAGTTCGACGCACGTCCCTCGTGACGGCGTCGAAAGTGATCGGCCATTGTAAGGGTGCCCGCACTCATGCCGTCGCTCACCAGGAAAATGACGTTCTTCGCCGCGTCGGGCTCCTCCACCCGATCGACGGTGGTCCGAGGCTGCCCATTGGCCCGATTGGTCATGCCCCCCGCCCCCAGTGCCACAGCCGACAGGGTGCCGGTCTTCAGAAAGTCGCGTCGGGACGGAGCGGGGAGGTCGGAAGACAAGTCGGTCATAGGCAAACGAGAGCGAGTCGACGGGGCAGAGCGAGTTTTTTTCTAAACGCCCGGTGACGGCCCCTCGTTCAGGCAACGCGTGTTTCGAAAAGATGATCGTTCAGTGCCGCGTCGGATCTGGTCGCGTCCGCACAGACGGGAAATGTGACCGACAGTCGGGCGTTCAGTCTTCGTGCGATAGGCCACACGTTCGCAACCGTTGCGGAGCGGCGTCGAGGTCGCGCCCGAAGACGTTCTTGGCAAAGAGGAGCTCCACCTCGCCGATGTGCTGGAGCATCCACCCGCGGGGATTGGCGTCCGGGTGCAGGCGGCGCGGCAACTCCTCGTCGGTGACGTCGTCGAGCCATCCGGTGAGACGGGGGCGCCCCTGTTGGAAAAGAGCAACGTAGCGATCCGTGGGGGATTGGGACATGGGATTCGGGGGGCCGTGATGGATATGGAGTTAGCAACAGCCGCCGCCGGGCGTACAGCATCCGCCCTGCGGCGCCTCGTCGGAGGCCTCGTCTCCCATCGAGATCACCACCGAGCCGAGGCGGCGGGTGGTCTGTGGGGAATCGCACGCGGGGCAGGTGGCATCGAGTCCCTCCTCGTACTCGGCGACCGTCGCCTCCAGCTCGAAGTCGGTGTCGCAGTCGGTGCATTCAAAGGAGCACGAGGGACCACAGCCATCGGGCTGCAATCCCTCGCATGGAAGACAAAACGTCGCTGCTCCCGGTCGCCGCTACTGCTGCGCGTCGGACTCCGCCGGTTCCGACGACGAGGCCGATGCGCCGTTTCCGCAGCAGGAGGCGCTGTCGGCATCGCGCCCAGCTTGCGGGTCGGATGTAGCACTCTCCGAATCGCTGTTTTCCTCGTCCTCAATCTCTTCGATGTCGAGGGAGCAGCATTCCTCGTCGGACGAATTCTCTTCTGTGCCCCATCCGAAGAGTGTGCTGAAGAAGCCGTTGTTGGTAGCCATGGGTCTGATGGTTTGGTTGATGAGAGAGAACATCCCCGGCGCAAAATTCCCCGCCGAGGGTCGCGTGCGAGCGAGGGGACGCTCAGAAGAACACCGTGTAGGAAAATCCTGCCGTGACGGCGACCATAAGGATCGTGACCACGAATGCGCCCAGAAGAC
>PXUA01000002.1 GCA_003022435.1 Bacteroidetes bacterium SW_9_63_38
ATCGAGCTTTGGACGGACCTCGTCCGTCCATACCTCAAGCTGGAGCTTGGAGCAATAGCAAACTGCTTTCCCCAAAAGATCGTTTGAAGCTGCACTAGGGCGGGAAATAGTGTACTTGCTTTCTCACGGATCGGTATGCACGGAGCGCAGATGCTTTTCCACTCCACCCGCGCAAGCAAAAGGATGTTCGTCGAGAGAGCATGGAGACCTGAACAAGAATCTGTGGATTGCCGTTTCATTTTGTAATCGATCCCGTGTTTGCGCCCGCCATCCGTCCCCATTCGTCGGGACTCCCTACAGTCGTCCGGTGTCAATCCGGTGAGGGTTGGCGCGATGCAACCGTTTTCACCCCAAAACCGTCTCCCCAACGGCATGCATTGGGGCACGTGTTCTCCACGCCTCAAGTAACCGTCCGGGGAATGGCGAGGCTCGAACCGGCGGCGTACCGCACGGAACGAGAGGCTTCCTCGCGAATTGTGCGCGGATAGACGAGTAGTGTCTCCCGCCGATGGGCACCTTGCCCCCCGGCCCCGTAGGAGACGTGGTCCGACGCCCGGATCAAAACTGCCGCGTCTCCGACCGCAGCCGGTTTTCGGGGCCGCTTTTTTTACCGGATCCGGTTCCGTACGTTAAAGGAGCCGGAGGGGACGGTCCCTGACATCCAGGCTGGGCCCGCGCGCAACGCCTCTCGTATTCGATGCACATTCCACCGACGCTGAACGAGCGGACTGACTTATGGCGCAGGTTGACGTTGAGATGCCCAAGATGGGCGAGAGCATTACCGAAGGCACCGTGATCGAGTGGCACAAGCAGCCCGGCGACCGGGTGGAGCAGGACGAGATCCTGCTGGAGATCGGCACCGACAAGGTGGACACGGAGGTCCCGTCGCCGACTGCGGGGGTGCTCACCGAACACTTGGTCGAGATGGGCGACACGGTAGAGGTGGGCACCGTCATTGCCCGCGTCGAGACGGAGGCCGACGAGGCCGTCGTCAGTGACGCCGCGGACGCGCCCCCCGCGGCGGAGACCGACGCGGCGGAGACCGACGCGGCGGAGACCGACGCGGCCGCTGACGCCCCGTCCGAGCCCCCTTCCGGTGACGACGCGGCGCCCGCAGACGCGGAGGCCGATGCCGGCGACGAGCCGGGCGCGGACACGCCCAGCGAGGGCGTCGAGGTGGTGATGCCCAAGATGGGCGAAAGCATTACCGAAGGCACGGTCATCGCCTGGCACAAGGACATCGGCGACGAGGTGCACGTCGACGAAACCATCCTCGAAATCGGCACCGACAAGGTGGACACGGAAGTGCCGTCGCCCGCCGCGGGGGTGCTCGCGGAAAAGCGGGTGGAAGAAGGCGAAACTGTCGAAGTAGGCACGGTGATCGCCCTCCTGACGGCCGACGCCGCGGCGGAGGCGGGCGAGGTGCCGTCCCCCGAGCCGTCCGGTGAAGAGTCCGCCGGCGAGGACGCCGATCTGCCGTCGTCCGCACCGTCCGGTGACGGGGCTGTGTCAGAATCCCGTGATGACACTGTGTCCGAACCCGGCGAGGACACGGGTTCGGAGCCCAGCGGGACGGATGCCCCGGCCGAGCCCATCAAGCGGCGCGGCTCGGACGGCCGGTTCTACTCTCCTCTTGTGCGGTCGATTGCGAAGGAGGAGGGCCTGAGCATGAGCGAACTTGAATCGATCGACGGCTCCGGCCGCGAGGGTCGCGTGACGAAAGAAGATGTCCTCGCCTATCTTGAGGACCGCGAGGAGGCCCCGAGCGAGGCCCCCCGCACCACGCCCGACGCTCCGCCGCAGCCGCCGCCCTCCAGCCTGCCGGCCGCCCAGACCGCCCGCGCCAACTACTCGGTCCGGGAGGGCCCCAGCGAGGACGAGCTGAAGCAACAGTACGGCGATCGCATCGAGGTCCACCCGATGGACCGCATGCGCAAGATTACGGCCGAGCACATGGTGCGCTCGAAGGCCACCGCGGCCCATGTCACCTCCTTCGCCGAAGCCGACGTGACCGGCCTCGTCCGCTTCCGCGAAAAGAACAAGGAAGAATTTATGGAGCGGGAGGGCGTGAAGCTCACGTACACGCCCTTCTTCGTGAAGGCCACCGTCGAGGCCCTGCGCGAGCACCCGCTGCTCAATGCCAGCGTCGAGGGCGACAAGGTGGTCATCAAAAAGGACTACCACGTCGGCGTGGCCGTCGCCATCGGCAACAAGGGCCTGCTGGCCCCCGTGGTCCGCGACGCGGGCGACTACAGCGTCACCGGTCTCGCCCGCAAAGCCGCCAACATGGCCGAGCGTGCCCGCAACAAAGAGCTGCAACCCGATGAACTGCAGGGCGGCACCTTCACCGTGACCAACATCGGCGCCCTGGGCTCGCTCATGGGCACGCCCATCATCAACCAGCCGCAGGTGGGCATCCTGGCCACCGGCGCCATCAAGAAGCGACCCGTCGTCGTCGAGGACGACGACCGGGGCGACGCCATCTCGGTGCGCCACATGATGTATCTCTCCCTCAGCTACGACCACAGAATCATCGACGGCGCCATGGGCTCCAGCTTCCTGCGGCGGGTGGTCAAGGAGTTGGAATCCTTCTCCGAGGACGATCCTCTCTATAAAACCTGACCGGTTCCGTTCCGTCCCGGGGCCCACTTACTGATACGTAAATGGGTTCTTAATGCAGCTTCAACTGGTCCGTTGTGCAATCGAGCTTTGGACGGACCTCGTCCGTCCATACCTCAAGCTGGAGCTTGGAGCAATAGCAAACTGCTTTCCCCAAAAGATCGTTTGAAGCTGCATTCAAAACGACTTCTGCTGATAACACAACACGGTCCTCCTTGAACGGAGGGTGTTGTTCACCTACCCGTGCACGGATCAGTAGAAGGGCCGACACCCCTCTCCGTGTCGGCCCTTTTCCGTCTTGTAGGGGGCGTATGGAATGCCGCTCTTTGCCCCTCTCCCCGCCCCCCCTCAAACAGCCGCCCGGATCTTCGCCCCCGGGCAGCGGTTGTCGTGACGAGTCCTCGGGTCACCATCCGTCCGGAACCGCCCCCTTGTCCCTATGTCCGACGACGCCTCCCCCCCGCCCGAGCCGCTGACCCTCTCGCTCCGGGAGCTGCGCGACCACCTGCAGGCCTTCCAGGACGACTACCTGGCCGATAAGAGCGACGAAACGGTGGGCACCTACCGCCGCTCGCTCAACAGCTTCGAGAAGTGGTTCGTGAGCACAAACGACTTTGCGTTTACGGAGGACGACGTGCACCGGTACAAGACGTACCTCATGGAGGAGCGCGACCTGAGCCAGGTCTCGGTGTCGACCTACCTGACGGCCCTGCGGCGCTTCTGCCAGTACCTCACCGACATCGGCAAGCTCGACGAGAACCCCGCCACCGCCGTCAAGGGCAACCGGCGCCCGGACACCCACTCCCGCTCGGTCCTCACCGAACAGGACATCGAGAAGCTGGAGGAGGTTCTGGGCACGGCCACCCAGATCGACAAGCGCGACACCGCCATCGTGTCGCTGATGCTGTACGCCGGGCTCAGCGAGATCGAGATTGTGCGCGCCGACGTGGAGGACCTGGAGCACACGCTCATGGGCCCGGTGCTGCGCGTGCAGAGCAAGGGCCGCACCGTGAAGGACCAGGAGGCCCCGCTCGACGAGCCGGTCGTGGAGGCCGTCGACGCCTACCTCGACACGCGCGACGACGTGCACCCCGAGGATCCCCTCTTCGTCTCCCACGGCCACCGCTCGGACGGCGAGCGCCTCAAAACGCGCTCCGTCCGCAGCCGCATCAACGGCTACCTCAAGGAGGCGGGCATCAAGCGCAAGGGCGTGACGCCCCACAGCCTCACCCACACCGCGGCCCTCATCTGGCTCAACGACGGCATGCCGATCGACGAGGTGAAGCAGCGCATGCGCCACGGCACGCTCGACACCACAATGATCTACTACAAGAAGCAGGGCCTCCTGAAACGAGACCCGGAGGAAATCGAAGAATTAATGTCATAGGTACCTCCCTGCGCAGATCGTCGTACGAGTAGCAGCCAGAAATGACGCTAAGAGAACAAGGAATCAAGCAAACACCTCCGCGGGGACGCCATTTGGCATTTCGTCCCACGTCCGTCCCTTCAAGTCACGCCCATTCTCTTTCTTGTTGACCCCTCCCCATTGCTTGAAGAAGAACGGGACGTTCGCCTCCTCACACTGGTCTTTGATGTCAACGACCCACTCCTCCTTCATCGCGCGGGCCCCCGTCCTGGACTCGCCCCCAACAATTACCCAGTCGATTCCGCTCAGCGTTAGATTCGGCAGAGGCCCCAAAAGCGGTTCAAGCGACAGAAATCGAACCGCCGCCGGGATGCCTCTCAGATCGTCAATTCGGTGGGGGACCTCCTGCGCTTCCACACTCGTTCCGAGCCAGACATTCTCGGGAGGAAAGCCAAAATCAGCATTTTCCCCGGCAACCTCTTTGAGAGCAGCCGGCCATCGACGTTCGGACAGTTCGCTTCCTGCCTCCATGTATTCCCGCATCCGCTCGGGGCGCTTCGTCAAGATCTGAAAGACGTGGCGCGTTGCAGCGGCCATGACCGCGAAGACCTTGTCGATAAATGAGGTAGAAACCGACGGATGAAAAAGATCACTCATGGAGTCAACGAACACGAGACGGGGCTTCCGCCAGTGGAGCGGCTGGGGTAGGCGACCGTCGTGCTGATGAACGACGCCGGTCCAATCGGTGTCTCCCTCCGCCCGGCGCGTCGTTCCATCGTATCCCGTCCCCATTCCATCGAACCGACGCGCCAATCGCATTGCGTAGCAGTTATCACAGCCGTCAGACACCCGACTGCACCCCGTCGTCGGGTTCCAGGTGGCGTCTGTCCATTCAATGCCTGAACTGTCGTTGGCCATACCAGACTAAAACATGTCTAAAACATGTACTCCTGTTGCTGAAGCGCTTCGATTTTCAAGGTTCCAAAATGTCGTTGGCAATATCCACAGCTGTCGGGGCTCCCTTCGGATTGCCCGCCGCAAAACAGAGAAGACACGTTGGATTGCCCTGGGAGTTGTAAAGCGGACGCGGATTCGGCGCGACCGCTGTAAATTCGTCTTCCAGACGCTCCACGTAGGCGCGGGGCGTGAAGTGGGCGCCCAGCTTGTGCCGCTCGCGGGGGTCGAGCGCCCGCTCCAGCAGCGTCCCGAAAATCGCGGGCTCCACCTCCGACCAGTCCCCCCGACAGCTGTCGGGACTTGATTGGCAACTCCAGTTGCGTCTCGGAGACGGGCAGCGCTTCGGGATCCTCGAAGAGGGTGCCGTTGAACGCGCGCACGTCCTTCATGATGGCGCTCTCGAACCCGCCCTCGTCCATCGTGGCCCACAGGCTGCGCAGGGCCTTGGGAAAGGCGTCGAGCCGCCCGCGGCACTGTTCCAGCAGCTCGGTGAAGGAGCGGAGCGGCAGCAGCTCCACGTCCTCCGCAAACACGGTAAACAGGCACCGCATGAGGAAGCCAGCCACGCGGTCGGGGTCGTGCTCTTCTTCGAGCGAGGCGACCACTTTGGCCAGGTTTTCGGCGAGGGCGCGGGTAACGCGGGTCGACCGCCTCGTGGGATCCAGCGAGAGCGAGTCGGCAAAGACGGCCCGCAGGCGGTCCCGGACCTCGGGGTCGCGCAGGTCGTCCAGGAAGATGCGGTGGCGGTGGGCGCGTCGCTGTCCTGCTTGGCCTCCAGGACGAAGCAGCCGCGCGTGCAGAGGTCAATGTACCCGTGGCTGCGGTCCGACGGGTCGGGGTAGTCCACGCGCCGTTCGAAGACGTAGGCGTTGGTGCGCGTGTCGGGGCCGGCGGGGTCGGGGGGATCGAGGTCCAGCAGGTCGCAGAACTCGGAGAAGAAGAGCTGCTGGTTGCCGTGCTCGGAGGCGCCGGACGCGGTCCAGCGCTCGATGAAGGCGTCGACGGTCATGGGCAACGGCAGAAGTGAAGAAAACAACTGGACGGGCCCCAAAGGTAAGCATTGATCCCAAGACTCCAAATGCCGGATGCCGCTCCGTGCGGACGGGGAGAATGTGGTCTCTTTGTAACGTTGCTTCCGGGCTACACGAGTGCAAGACCACCGATGCGAGCAGTGCATTCCAACAACCGTGGACTCCCGGCAGCGGCGCACTGCCGTCCCCGTTACCGCCCACGGCGATCAGCCTTCTTTTCGACCGTCTTCTCCGCGTCATGGCCTCCTCCGACCTCCCCCCCCTCGACGACACCAGTGAGCGCCAGGCGGCTCTGCGGCGCTACCACGTCCTCGATACGGCCCCGGAGAAGAAGTTTGACCGGATCACGGGCATGGCCGCGAAAGTCTGCGACGTGCCCGCGGCGCTCATTACGCTGATCGACGAGGAACGGCAGTGGTTCAAGTCGTGCTTCGGGTTCGACCAGCGGCAAACCGACCTCGACGTGTCGTTTTGCGTCTACGCCGTGGACGCGGGGAACACGCTGGTGGTGGAGGACGCCACGAACGATCCGCGCTTCCAGGACAATCCCCTCGTCACCGGCCCGCCGCACATCCGCTTTTACGCCGGCGCTCCGCTCACCACGCCCAACGGCATCCACATCGGCACGCTCTGCATTATCGACTACGAAACGCGCACGTTCGACGCCGCCCAGCGCGAGATTCTGGAGAACCTAGCCGACATGGTCGTCGAACAGTCCGAGCTCCGGAGCGCCGAACGACAGATCCGGCAACTGGTGGGCGAGAATCCCCAGCCGATGTACGTTGTCACGCAGACCGGCGGCCGCCTCCTCGACGCCAATTTGGCGGCGAGCGAGCTGTACGGCTACGAGCCGGCGGTGCTTTCGTCCATGACGACGGACGCCCTGCTGGCGCCCCCGTCCGTACAGCCGTCTCGGGAGACGCTGTCGATCCATGAGGACGCCGACGGGGCCCCACTCCCGGTCCGCGTGCGTACCGAGGATATTCTGTACGACGGGCATCAGGCCACACTGGTCGTGCCCCAGCCCCTCACCGACGACACCGACACGACGGTGTTCTTCCGCGCCGACCGGGACGGCACCGTGCAGTCGCTGGGCCCGGCGTGGACCGAGGTGACGGGTCGGCCGCCGGGGGAGACCGTGGGAACTCCCCTCTCGGACCTCGTGGTCGCGGCGGACCGGGCGGCCCTGGACTCGGCCCTCTCGGCCCTCCACGAGGAGCAGGCCGACGTTCGGCACCACGTGGCGTCCTTCCGGACCGCCAACGGCCGGCGCGACCTGGCCCTCCGGGCACAACTGGTCCAGGCGGCGGAAGACGCGTCTATCGGAATCGTGGGGACGCTCAGCCCCGTCTCGGGGGAGGTCCCGCGGTCCGACAATGCCGCAAACGAGACGGCCGACGCCCCGGCGACGCTGCCCTCTGCCCCCGACCCACCGACGCCATCGGCGTCGGTGTCCACGGAGGATGCGTCCGGCACCGATGACGTGGACGACGACTCCGAGGCATGCAACGTCTTCTCTCCCAGCCTGCCCGACTTTCAGAACCCGGACGAGGCTGCCGCGGCCGAGACGGCCGCAAACGGGGTGGACGCGGGTGGCTCTGCCCCGGCGCAGGGGCCTGCGCCTCCCGACGACGCGGCGACCGACCCAATGCCGGAGGCCTTCAGCCTGACGGCTCACCTGCACGCGCTCGTAGACGACCACACCGACGCCCCCGCCCACGACCAGCTGTACATCCAACGCTCCCTCCCCGACAGCTCTTGTCCGGTGCGGCTCGATCCGTCGATCGTGGACAGCCTGATTGGGACCCTCCTCGACAATGCTCTCACCCACACCGAGAAGGGCTCCGTCACCATCGGGATGACCGTCGACGACGAGGAGGAGGTGCACATTGAAGTCGTCGATACGGGCACGGGGGTCGAGGAGCGGTTCATGCAGGTCTACATGGACGCGGCAAATCCGTCTGCCTCGCCGGACAACCTGCAGCGCGTCCATCGGCTCGCCGAACGAATCGGCGGCTCCTTAAATATGGAGGACGCGACCGCCGGCACTCGCTTTCAGCTCACCCTGCCGCGCTCGTCGGCAGGGACCCCCTCCGACGCCGCCTCGCCGGAACCCGAGTAGGGGGACGGTTTCGTTTCCAGATCGCGGACGGCACTCCCGATCCGTGGAGCCCCCCGGTCCTCCCTTCCCCGAAAGCCCGAGGACCTCAGATCGACGGGGCCGAATGCACGCAGCAAGAACGTCCCTTCCGAGCTGCGTGTCCGACTCGCCCCCAAGGACCGCTGCATCTTACTCTGTGACAAGCACGGGAGAGCGGGGAAGCACAGCGTCCCGGCTTCCATGCCTCCAGACATCCGTTCATTTCGGGCAGATTGGTCGATGAACGACAAAAGCGCCTCCTGCTTTCCTGAAGCCTTTCGACATGCGATTGCTGCCGACTCTCCTTCTCGACTTGACGGCCCGAAAGCCTCCCCTGCGTCCGCACCGTCCCTCCCCACCGCACGATCAGTATGGCCCTTTCGGGAACCGCCCCCCCCCGGTACTCGGCCTGCTGCTAACAATGGTGGATCGGGACCCCGACGAAAGCATCGTCCTCTCTCGGGTCCGCGATCACTACGGCGAAGAGGTGTTCGCCCCCGAAATCCGTACTGATCCCGCCCTCCTCTTGACCCGTTTCGTGCCGGCCGCTGCCTGAAAAAGCAGATGAGTCTCTCTCGTGCAGGCGGACCGGCCCCTTAGCTCCACCGCTCACGGGAACGCACGCTCAGAGACTGCGTGCCACCCATCATGCCTTGTGCGGCCGCACCCAACGCGCCGCAGCGGCCTTTCGTCTCCGTTCTTCTTCGGAAGGCCCCGGGACCGATCACGGAGCATCCCCAACCGTCGGCCTCCTCCTGCCTCGTGCCGGAGCGACGTGCCGAGAACGGAAACGGGCCGATCCCTCCGTCGCGACCCCTCGTCGCCTTTCGTACGCACGACGACAGCACCCTATGTTTGAGTGGCTGAAAAACCTCTTCGGCGATGCCAACCAGCGCGAGCTGGACAAGCTCTGGCCCGTCGTCGAAGAGATCAACGAGCACTACGAGGAGCTTCAGGACCTGACCGACGACGAGCTCCGCGCGAAAACCGACAAATTCAAGGCCGAGATCCAGGAGGCCGTGGCCGAGATCGAGGCGCGGCAGGACGAGATCGAGGAGCGCCTCAGCAAGGCCCCGGCCCCGCAGGCCCCCGTCGGCGGCGACGGGCAAGTGGCCGATGCGGATTTTGAGCCACTGTCCCTCGACGAGCGCGACGCCCTCTACGACGAGCACGACGAGCTGGAGGAGGAGTGGCAGGACACCGTCGAGGACATCCTCTGGGACCTGCTTCCGGAGGCGTTCGCCGTCATCAAGGAAACGTGCCGCCGCATGCTGGGCGAGACCTGGACGGCCGGCGGCTCGAAGGTCGAGTGGGAAATGGTGCCGTACGACGTGCAGCTCCTCGGGGCTGTGGTCCTGCACCAGGGCCGCATCGGTGAGATGAAAACCGGGGAGGGCAAGACTCTGGCGGCCGTGATGCCGCTGTACCTCAACGCCCTCGCGGGCCGCGGTTGCCACCTCGTCACGGTGAATGACTACCTGGCGAAGCGGGATACGGAGTGGATGGGCCCCATCTACGAATTCCACGGCCTCACGGTCGACTGCGTCAACCGCTACGATCCGCACACCCCCGGCCGCAAGGAGGCCTACGAGGCCGACATCACGTACGGCACCAACAACGAATTCGGGTTCGACCATCTGCGCGACAACTCGTTTGTGGTGCGGCCCGAACAGCTTATGCAGCGGGACCACCACTTCGCCATTATCGATGAGATCGACTCGGTCCTCATCGACGAGGCCCGCACGCCGCTCATCATCAGCGGCCCGGTGCCCGATCAGGAAAACGACCAGTACCAGGACCTCCGCGACCCGGTCGAGCAGCTGGTCAACGCCCAGCGCAAGCTGGTGCGCTCTCTCGTGAAGGACGCCCGCGAGCACTTGGAGAAAAAGGAGGAGCTGGAGGAGGCCGACGAGTCCCGGGAGGCACAGGTCCACAAGGACGAGGCAGGACTGGCCCTGCTCCGCGCCTCGCGCGGCTACCCCAAGAACCGGCAGCTCCAGAAGCTTCTCAACGAGCCCGGCATGGAGCGCCTCCGACAGAAGACGGAGAACTTCTACCTCCAGGAAAACGCCAAACGCATGCCGGAGGTCGACGAGAAGCTTTACTTCTCCGTCGACGAGAAGAAGCAGTCCATCGAGATGACGGAGAAGGGGCAGGAGTACATCGCGAAGGTGATGGACGAGACCGCCGAGATGTTCGTCCTCCCCGTCGTGGGCGACCAGGTGGCCGAACTCGAGGAGGAGCATAAGGAGCAGGTGGCCGCGCTGGAGGAAGAGGTGAAAGAGCGAGACGACCTCTCCGAGGAGGAGCGCGAGGAGAAGTACCTGGAGCAGAAACGCGAGCTGGAGAAGGAGCTGCAGGAGCAGAAGCGCGAGGTCTACAACGCGTATTCGGAGCGGGCCGAGCGCGTCCATGCCATCGAGCAGCTCTTGAAGGCCTACACGCTCTATGAGCGCGACACGGAATACATCGTCGAGGAGGGCAAGGTGCAGATCGTCGACGAGCACACCGGCCGCGTCATGGAGGGGCGCCGCTACTCGGAGGGCCTGCACGAGGCGCTGGAGGCGAAGGAGGAGGTCGAGATTCAAAACGCAACGCAGACCTACGCGACGATCACGCTCCAGAACTACTTCCGGATGTACGACAAGCTGTCCGGCATGACCGGGACGGCGGAGACGGAGTCGGAAGAGTTCCGCGAGATCTACGACCTGGACGTGGTGGTGGTGCCGACCCACGAGCCGGTGCGGCGCGACGACAAGGATGACCTCGTCTTCCAGACGAAGCGCGAGAAGTACAGCGCCGTTCTCGAGAAGGTCAAGGAGTACAACCAGCGCGGCCAGCCGGTGCTCGTGGGTTCGGCCTCGGTGGAGGTGTCCGAGACCCTGAGCCGCATGCTGGAGCGAGAGGGCATTCCCCACAATGTGCTCAACGCCAAGCAGGACCGCGCCAAGAAGGAGGCCGACATTGTGGCCGAGGCCGGGCAGAAAGGGGCGGTCACGATTGCAACCAACATGGCCGGGCGCGGGACCGACATTCAGATTAGCGACGAGGTGCGCGAGCTCGGGGGGCTCGCCATCATTGGCTCCGAGCGGCACGAGAGCCGCCGCATCGACCTCCAGCTCCGCGGCCGCGCCGGTCGTCAGGGCGACCCGGGCGAGAGCCAGTTCTACGTCTCCCTCGAAGACGAGCTCATGCGCCTCTTCGGTTCCGACCGCGTGGCGAAGGTCATGGACAGCATGGGCATCGAGGAGGGCGAGGTCATCACGCACCCGTGGATCAACAAGAGCATCAAGCGGGCGCAGTCGAAGGTGGAGCAGAACAACTTCTCGATCCGGAAGCGCCAGCTCGAATACGACGACGTGCTCAACGCCCAGCGGGAGGTCATCTACAAGCGCCGCCGGGAGGCCCTCACCGGCGAGCGGTTCCACGGCCAGGTCCTCAACATGCTCTACGAGTTCATTGAGGCCGTGGTGGAGCGCCACTACCCACAGGGCAACCTCGCGGGCCTGCAGGAAGATCTGCTGCGCTACCTCGCCTTCGAACCGGAGATGGGCCGTGAGAAATTCGTTCAACTCGGCGAAGAGGGCGTGGTCGACCACGTCTACGACCTCGCCACCGACTACTACACCCAGAAGCGCCAGTCGATTGCCCAGCCGTTCCACCAGACGCTACGCGAGCTGAAGCGCGAGCAGGGCGACAACATGATCGAGCGCGTGTTTGTCGACTTTACCGACGGACAGGAGCTGCTGCGCGCCGTGGCGGGCGTGGACGAAGCCCTCGAAAGCAACGGCCAGGAGATCAACGAGGCGCTGGAGCGGACCGCTATGCTCCAGACCATCGACGAGAAGTGGACCGAGCACCTCCGCGAGCTCGACGAACTCAAGGAGGGCATCGGCCTGCGCTCGTTCGGGCGCAAGGACCCGGTCGTCGAGTACAAGATGGAGGCGTTCGACCTCTTTGCCGAAATGATGAAGGACATCGGCCGCGAGGTCGTATCCACGGTCTTCCGCGCCGGGCCGGTGGTCGAGGACGAGGTGCAGACCGAAGGCGAGGGGCCGGAGGGCCGCCTCGACGCGCGCAGTGCTCAGACCCAGCACGACTCCGCACAGCCGGACTACTCGGTCCAGACGGAGGGGGACGGGGCCCAGCAGGGGGGCGCCGCCGAGCGCGACCCGACCACCGAGAAGCAGGAGCCGGTCCAGGTCGCCGACGAGCCCGGGCGCAACGAGTACGTGACCGTCCGCAACAACGCCAACGGCGAGACGACGGAGATGAAGTGGAAGTACGCGAAGAAGAAGATTAAGCAGGGCTGGACCCTGATCTCTTGAACACTCCCCTCTGCCCGTCCTTTCCCCATGTTGCCTCTCCCATCGTCGTCGCTCCTCTTTTCGAATGGCAAATTTCGGATGTCGAGTGCAGCGAGGTGGCCCCCTCATTCGCGATTCGAAACTCGAAACTCGCAATTGACCGATGTTGCAGTCGCTCTACGTTCGGGACTACGCCCTGATTGAGGAACTGGAGCTGGAGTTTGAGAGCGGGCTCAACATCATCACGGGGGCGACGGGCGCCGGGAAGTCGATCCTGATCGGAGCGATGAGCATGATCCTGGGCGAGCGCGCCAACACCGACGTGGTGCGCGAGGACGCACCAAAGGCGGTGGTCGAGGGCATCTTCAACGACGCCGACACGGAGCGCATCCGGTCGGTGCTGGAAGACAATGCGATCGAGACCGCCCCCCTCCCGCGCGTCATCCTGCGCCGCAAGATCACCGAGCGCGGCAGCCGTGGCTTCATCAACGACACCCCCGCCACGCTTGACGTGATGCGGGCCGTCGCCGCCGAACTCATCGACCTGCACGGCCAGCACGAGCATCAGAGCCTCCTCCGCACCGAAACCCACCTGCGCCTGCTCGACAGCTTCGGCGGCCTGGGCGGCCTCGTGGAGAACTACCAGGAGAAGCGGGCCCGTGTGGCGGAGCTGGTGGAGGAGCGCGAAGCCCTGGCCGACCGCGAACGCGAACTGCGCCAGCAGAAGGAGCTCTACGAGTTTCAGATCGAGGAGATCGACGAGGTCAACCCGCAGCCGGGCGAAGAAGAGGACTTAGAGGCTGAGCGCCGCGTCCTCGAAAACGCCGAACAGCTCTACGCGTCCACACAGGGCCTCTACGAGATGCTGTTTGAAGATGAAAACGCCGTTCACGATCAGCTCGTGGTGGCCCGCAACAACCTCCAGGACCTCGCCCGCATCGACGACGTGTTCGAGGAGCACGTCGACGAGATCGAAAGTGCCCAGATTATCGTCAGCGAGCTCGCCAACTTCCTCCAGGACTACAACGCCCACATCGAGTTCGACCCGCAGCGCCTGGAGGACATCCGCGAGCGGATCACGGAGCTCGAGAAGCTGAAGCGCAAGTACGGCGGCACGCTCGAAGCCGTCCTCGGACACAGAGAGGAGATCGGCGAGCAGTACGAGCTTGCGCAGGACTTTGAGGGCAACCTGGAACGGCTCGACGACGAAATTGAGGAGGCCCAGGCCGAGCTCACGGATGTGGCCCTCCGGCTCTCGTCAAAGCGCAAGGAGGTCGCCGAACGCATCGAGGACGCCATCCTCGATGAGCTTGCCACCCTCGGCATGCCCGACAGCCAGTTCGAGGTCCGGTTCACGCGGCGGGAGGACGACGACGGGTGGATCCGCGCCGACCGGAGTTCGGCGGAGGGCGTTGCGGAGGACGATACACGCTACCGCGCCTACCAGAAGGGCGTCGATCAGGTCGAGTTCTACATCTCCACGAACGTGGGCGTCTCCCCCATGCCGCTGGCCGAGGTGGCCTCCGGCGGCGAGATCAGCCGCATCATGCTCGCCCTCAAGACGATTCTCGCCAAGAGCGAGCGGCTGCCCATTCTCGTGTTCGACGAGATCGACGTGGGCATCTCCGGCGACATGGCGCGCCGCGTGGGCGAGAGCATGCACAACCTCGCCCGCTACCACCAGATCATCACCATCACGCACCTGCCGCAAATCGCTGCGCTGGGGGACTGTCACTTCAAGGTCGAAAAGGTGGTCGAAAACGGCACCACCAAGACCCAGATCCGTCCCCTCAACGAAGACGAGCAAGCCACGCAGGTCGCCTCCCTCATCAGCGGCGAGGAGATCACCGACGCTGCCCTGGAGAATGCCCGCCAGCTCATGGCCGCCGGCGAACGGGAAGAGTAGTGGCCTGGATGCTTGGAAGCGTGGATGCCCAGGGAGCGTCCATGCCTCCAGGCGTCCCTTCCTCCACGCCTTCATCAAGTCAGGGGAGGCACAGGGTCATGATGCTGCCTCATCGTTTCCCCGCACGCCCGCCCGCCACCGCATCGATCGCCCGCCGCAGGCACGCAATCCCCTCGTCCACTTCGTCTTCGGTAATCGTGAGCGGCGTCCGGAAGCGGATGCTCCGCGTCCCGCAGCCCAGCAGGATCGCCCCCTCCTCGTAGGTCTGCTGCTTCACCCGGTTGCGCATCTCGGCGCTCGGCAGGTCGAACGCACACATCAGCCCTTTCCCCCGCGGGTTCGTCACCGCCTCGAACTCCTCGCGCAGCTCATAAAGCCGATTCTGCAGGTGCTGGCCCACCGTCCCCGCGTGCGCCACGAGGTCGTCCTCCTCTATGATTTCGAGAATGCGGTCGAAGCGCACCATGTCTACGATGTTGCCGCCCCAGGTGGACCCCAGCCGACTGGGCACCTGAAAAACGTGATCGTCCACCTCGTCGATCTTCTCCCCAGCCAGGATGCCGCATACCTGCGACTTCTTGCCGAACGCCAGGAGGTCGGGCCGCACGCCGAGAGCCTGGTGCGCCCAGAACTGCCCCGTGATGCCGACGCCGCTTTGCACCTCGTCGAAGATGAGGAGCGCGTCGTTCTCGTGGGCCAGGGCCTTGAGCCGGTGCAGGAACGACGGACGGAAGTGATTGTCGCCCCCTTCCCCCTGAATCGGCTCCAGCAGCACCGCCGCAATCTGATCCTCCCGCTCGTGAAAATAGCGCTTGGCCTGGTCGAGCGCCTCTTGCTCCTCGGCGGCCACCCGGTCCACCTCCTCACTATCCAGCGGAAAGCGCACCGCTGGGTTCGTGATGCGGGGCCAGTCGAACTGCGGAAAGTGCATCGTCTTCCGCGGGTCCGGCGAGTCGGTGAGCGACATCGTGTACCCCGTGCGGCCATGGAACGCCTGGTCCAGATGCAGCACCTGATGGCCCACCTCGCGCCGGTAGCCCTTCTGGTAGTTTGTGCGCACCTTCCAGTCGAACGCCGTCTTCAGCGCGTTCTCGATGGCGAGCGCCCCACCGGAGATGAAGAAGGTGTACGGCAGATACTCCGGCATTCCTACCCGCTCGAACGTATCCACAAACCGCGCCATGTGCCCGGTCATCACGTCGGAGTTGGTGACCTTGTTGAGCGCGGCGTCCGTGAGCCGCTCCATAAACGCCTCGTCCCCCGTCATCTTCGGATGGTTCATCCCCAGTGGACTGGAGGCGTAGAAGCCGAACAGGTCGATAAAGGTGCGCCCGCTGTTCTCGTCGTGCAGGTGCACCCCCCGACTCTCATCCATGTCGAGCACGAGCGGCATCATGCCTTTCGTGAGCAAATGCCGCGACAACACCTCGCGAATCCGCGACGGCGCAATGGAATGGGAGGAGACCGCCTCCATACGGATCGACGTGCTTGCGGAAAAATTCTAGGTGGAGGACTAATGATATTCTTTTCCCCCGCTCACCGTTTCCGTCCTCCATCACACAGCGTGCTTCTCTCGTTGGCCCCATTTCCGAAGCCCTCCGGCTCCCCCTTCAGCTTCTCCTCTGGCAGCCACGCCCACTCCAGCTCGCTGGACACGAGTGTCTTGTCCGCCTCCGGCGCCGTGAGAACCACGTCGACCGTCATGCGGCCAATCGGACTGGACTGGATGTGCTCGGACTCGTCGGTGGACAGGACCGCCTCAGCCTGCACGGCCTGCTGCGCATAACGGTCAAACGACACCTCCATCGTGCGGAGCAGCGGCGCTGATTCCGGCGGCACGTTCAGAGCCACAACGAGGCCGGACGCCGTCTCCGCAAGCAGCGCCAGCGCGGCGGCGTGCATCCCGCCGAGATGATTCTGTACCCCTTCTCGGTTGCTCAACCGAACGGCCACGCGCGTCGGCGTGTAGGCCTCAATGTAGCACCCCGCCGTGTCGACGAACGGGATGACCGCCCCAACGGCCCGTGTGACGAGCGGCTTTCGCAAAGAGGTCGACAGATCGGCGTACCGGTCCGAAATCTCGGCAAACGGGTTGGTCGGAGCCATGTCGGGATCGAACGGTGAGAAAACAGTGTCATTATGGAGAAAGAAATTCTCGTTTATTGCCCAAGATGGACGATTCTATAATATAGATTCGCAATTTGGAACTAATTTTTAGCTTTTCTGAAAAAATCCCCCGGACGCAAGGTGTTTTGAAGGATTGTAGTAAAGAATTTTATTTTCGAAGAACGTGTACGGGTGCCCCTCGTTATGTGAGCCCGCTCTTTTCCGTTACCCCTCTGACAACCTCGAAGGGATTCGCGTTATGACCCGTTCATCCTACACGGAGACGGCACTGGAGGAGTTGGAGCGTCTCATTGTTGAGGAGATGCCCATCACACAGCACCTCGAGTTTTCGCTTGAGGCGGATGAGGACGGTCGTGTCCACGCCTCGGCCCCCCTCCAACCCAATGCCAACCACATGGGCAGCGCGTTCGGCGGCAGCCTGAGCATGCTGGCCACGGTTACGGGCTGGGCGATGATGCATCAGGTCGTCGAGGATGCGATGGAGGACATGAAGCGCCGCGTGGAGGTCATGATTCAGGAAAGCGACATCGAGTACCTCCGGCCGGTGTACGAAAACATCTCGGTTATCTGTGAGCGGCCCGATGAGGATGCGATCGAGCGGTTCGAGCGGATGATGGAGCGCTGGGGCCGGGCGCGCCTGGAGCTAAAATGCAAGATCGACGCTGCCGGCGAACGCGCCGTGACATTCATGGGGAAGTACGTCGCCATGGCAAAGGGTGAGGAGCACGGCGACGGGGCCCCGGGCTTTCACGATGATGCTCCGAGCGGAAAGTTATAGCATCTCCCCGTAGAGTCGATAGGGCGCCTCTGTCATGCCAAGGGCCTTGTAGGTTTTCTGTGCGCCCTCGTTGCCCCGCTCTACGTAGAGGCGGATCCCACACACGTCCTCGTCGTCCCGGGCTCGTCGGCGAACGGCCCGGTGCAGCGCCTGGTAGACGCCCTTTCGACGGTCCGCCGGGCGTACGTACACGCTCTGCAGCCACCAGAAGGCGCCGTTCCGCCAGTCGCTCCACTCGGAGATGACCATGAGGCTTCCGACGACGCATCCCCCTCGTTCAGCCACCAGGTAGAACCCGCGGGTGGGCTTATCGAAGACGGCCTCAACCCCGCCGCGTACTGTCTCCGCGTCCAGGGTCTTGTCTTCTGTTTCCTCAGCGAGACGCTGGTTGAACCGGACTAGGGTCTCCACGTCGATGCGCGCAGCGGCGCGAACAGAGATATCGTCGGGCACGGAGGTGTGATGCGTGAGTCGTGATGCGTGAATCGTGCAGGTCCGTTCCGGCCGGACGCTACTCCTGCTCTCTATTGTCCGTCCCGATTCAGACCGACCGGCGGCTCAGCTTGTGCGCCTGTCGGGTCGGTTCCGGAATCTTGTAGCGGGGACTGCAGTCGAGCGTGAGCCGCACGGCGTCGTCCAGCGTACGGCGGTGGCCGACGCTCACGTAGACGGGGTTTACGTCGGTCCGCGTCCGCAGAACAGTGCCGATGGGGTCGCCATCGTCCACCATCGGCACTCGACTTCCCTTCTCCGCGTCAAGCGCTCCGTCCGGCTCGCCCACCAGGATGGACTTGGCCACCCCGAGCGTCGGCCGGTCCAGCAGCACGCCGAGGTGACACGCAAAGCCGAACCGGCGCGGATGGGCGCGGCCATGGCTATCGGTCATCAACACATCGGGCGTCACGGACAGTTGCTCCAGCGCGGGGAGCACGGGCGGCGTCTCGCGGAAGCTAAGCAGTCCCGGCACGTATGGAAACGGCACCTCGCACCGGCAAACGGCCTCGTCCACAACCGCCAGGTCCGGAAGCGAGAGGACAACCACCGCCGCCTGCGCCGTGTCGTCGCGGATGCTCACGTCGATGCCCGCCACCGTCTCCGCATCTCCCTGTAGCGGCGTCTCCTCGACCTCGTCCACCAGCCGCCGCTGGATGGCTTTCGCCTCGTCGGTCGACACGTCCCACGCGTGCTCATGCTGAAGCGACAGTGCCATTGCTGAGTCTCTTAAGGCAATTGATCTTGCTCTATGATGATGAGCACAGGAAAGCGGTAGTGCACAGCGTCCGTGCTCCCAGCTTCCAGGCCTCCAGGCGCCCGTTCATTTCGGGCAATTGGGCTGATCAGCGGCGAGATTGTCTCCGGACATCTACCAACATGCAACCGCCCTTCTGCTCGCCCTATTGAAGCGCCAACCCGCCCCGGAGATCCGTCCCCGATGGCCCATCGGCTCGGCAAAACGCCCAACGCCCAACCCGCAACCCAGAACGGTAAAAGTTTCAGTGAATCGAAGCAAACCGGAATCCTGATCGCATCGCGGGCATTGACACGTTATCCCAAACGGAGCACGGTCTCCGGCTCCGACACTGGGTCCATAGCTCAGTTGGTTAGAGCGCTACGTTGACATCGTAGAGGTCAGTGGTTCGAGTCCACTTGGACCCACGGTCGCCGCACTCAGTACCGACAGCTGTCGGTACGAGGCGGCTTTTTTGTTGTTCGGCCCCGCGCGTGTGGTTGCGCTCACCCATCCTCCACGTTCCCCATGCCCGACGTCGACGAGCAGACCATCACGATTACCCTCCCGGACGGCTCTACACAGGCCCACCCGAGCGGGACCACGGGGTACGAGATCGCCGAAGGCATCGGGGCGGGCCTGGCGCGGGATGCTCTCGCCATCAAGGTCAACGGCGAGGTGCGCGACCTCACGCGTCCGATCACGGAGGACGCGGAGGTTGCCATTCTGACATGGGATGACGAGGAAGGCAAAGAAACCTTCTGGCACTCTTCGGCCCACCTCATGGCCGAGGCCCTGCAGGAGCTCTACCCGGAGGTCGAGTTCACCATCGGGCCGCCCATCGACCAGGGCTTCTACTACGACGTGGACCTGGGCGACCGGACCCTCTCTTCGGATGAGCTGGAGGAAATCGAGGAGAAGATGCGGGAGCTTGCCCGGCGCGACGTGGCGTACGAGCGGCAGGAGGTGTCCAAGGACGACGCCATCGCGCATTACGAGCAGGAGGACAACGAGTACAAGCTGGAGCTGCTTGAGGACCTGGAGGATGGGGAAATCTCCTTCTACGAGCAGGGCGAATTCACCGACCTCTGCCGCGGCCCGCACATTCCGTCGACCGGGGACATCAAGGCCCCGAAGCTGCTCTCGGTGGCTGGGGCGTACTGGCGCGGCGACGAGTCGAACCCCCAGCTGACCCGCATCTACGGCATCAGTTTTCCGAAACAAAAGCTCCTGGACCAGTTTCTGGAGCGGCGCCGGAAGGCCAAGGAACGAGATCACCGGAAGCTCGGCACGGAGCTAGATCTCTTTACCTTCGATACCGAGCAGGTGGGCCCCGGCCTGCCGATGTGGCTCCCCAAGGGCACGACGCTGCGGAAGACGCTGCGCGACACCCTGCAGGACGAGCAGATCAAGCAGGGCTACAAGCCGGTCACCACGCCGCACATCGGGAGTCTCGACCTCTACCGCACCAGCGGGCACTACCCGTACTACAAGGACGACCAGTTTCCCCCGATGGTGATTGGCGAGGGCGAGGAGGAGGGCGAGGAGGACGGCTACCTCCTCAAGCCGATGAACTGCCCGCATCACATCAAGATCTACCAGAACGAGATGCACTCGTACCGGGACCTCCCGGTGCGGCTGGCCGAGTTCGGAACGGTGTACCGCCACGAACAGACCGGCGAGCTGGGCGGCCTGACGCGGGTGCGCGGCTTCACCCAGGACGACGCCCACATTTTCTGCACCCCCGAGCAGGTCAAGGGCGAGTTCATCGATGTCATTGACCTGACCCTGAAGGTCTTCAACGCGCTGGGCTTCGACGAATTCGAGGCGCAGATTTCGCTGCGCGATCCGAATGACAAAGAGAAATACGTCGGCGACGACGCGCTCTGGGACGAGGCCGAGACGGCCATCCGCGACGCCGTGGCGGAAACGGACCTCGATGCCCATGAAGAGCCGGGCGAGGCCGCCTTCTACGGCCCGAAGCTCGACTTTATGGTCGAGGACGCGCTGGGCCGCGCCTGGCAACTCGGTACCATCCAGGTCGACTACAACCTGCCGGAGCGCTTCGAGCTCACCTACGTCGACGAGAACGACGAACGCCAGCGGCCGGTGATGATTCACCGGGCTCCGTTCGGTTCGCTGGAGCGCTTCATCGGGGTGCTCATCGAGCACTGCGGCGGCAACTTCCCAACGTGGCTTGCCCCAGTGCAGGCCCAGATTATTCCGGTGAGCGACGACTTCAACGACTACGCCGAGGACGTGGCCCAGCAGCTCCGCGCCGCCGACGTGCGGGTCGAGGTGGGTACCACCGACGAGACAGTCGGCTACAAGATTCGGCAGGCCGAGACGCAGAAGATTCCGTACATGCTCGTGGTGGGTGGACGCGAGAAAGAAGACGGTACCGTCTCGGTCCGAACGCACGGCGACGGCCAGCAGGACACGATCCCGGTCGACACCTTTCTGGAAGACACCGAAGACGAGTTCACTCCCACCTTGACCTCCTGATTTGCCCGCCCACACATGCCTCTAATTCAGCTCCTCTTTACTGAAACCTCATAGGAGGCTTTGCGTGTGCACTGTATCCCTAGTCTGGACCGCCGGGGATTTTTACTACATTGCTCTTTTTCGTTCCGGTCCGACAACCCCTCTGATTTCGAGTTCTCCACTCAACAACCCCCCTACACAGCTATCGCTGACGTCGATAAACTTCGTGTGAATGAAGAAATTCGTGCCGACGAGGTACGGGTCGTGGAGCCGGATGGCGACCACGCTGTCGTCCCCGTCGAAGAAGCCCTCGACCGAGCCCGCGAGCACGACCTCGACCTCGTCGAGATTGCGCCGGACGCCGACCCGCCGGTCTGCAAGGTCCTCGACTACGGCAAGTACCGCTACGAGAAGCAAAAGGAGGAAAAGCGGCGCCGGAAAAAGTCGAAGTCCATGGAGATGAAGGAGCTTCGCTTCCGGCCCCGGACGGAAGAGCACGATTTCAACTTCAAGGCGGATCACGCCCGCGAATTTCTGGAGGACGGCAACAAGGTAAAGGCGTACGTGCAGTTCCGAGGGCGAGACATCGTCTACAAGGATCAGGGCATGGATCTTCTGCGCCGCCTCATCGAGCAGCTCCAGGACGTGGCTCGCATCGACCAGTCCCCCCAGATGGAAAACCGCCGGATGACAACCATCCTGGCTCCGCACAAGAATAAGTAGGGGTGCGTGATGACGGTGGACGGAGATCACGAGTCCTTCCTCACGTATCACACGTCCCCGAACGTGCGTTCCCCGTGAAGGGGCGCCGTGGAGGAACGTCCCTCAGCATGTCTCATATCCGAGCATCCGGTTTGCTTGTCCTTTCGCACAACTCTGCCTCGGGGTGGTGTATTATGCCTAAGATGAAATCACACAGCGGCGCGAAGAAGCGCTTTAAGGAGACCGCAAACGGCAAGATCATGCGGAAGAAGGCCAATAAGGCCCATCTTCTTACCAAGAAGAGCCCGAAACGCAAGCGCCAACTCCGCAAGAGCGTCGTCGTAGACCACAAGGCTGATCGGGACCGCATCAAGCGGATGCTGTCGACCTAGCTGTGAGGTCCCTCCGCCGATGGCCTGCGGGGTGTTTCCTGATTCTTTGCGGGCGGCAGGTTGAACGCCTGTCCGCCCGTTTGCTACGTTTCTTACTTCGAGCTCTTGAACTAAGACTGACGTTCCTCTATGCCGCGCGCAACGAACAAGCCGGCCACCCGCCGTCGCCGCAAGAAAATTTTGAACAAGGCGAAGGGCTACTGGGGCCGTCGCAGCAAGGTGTACAAGGTGGCGAAGCACGCCGTTGAGAAGGGCCTGCAGTACGCATACCGCGACCGTCGCCAGAAAAAGCGTCGGTTCCGTCGCCTGTGGATTACCCGTATCAACGCGGCCACCCGACAGCACGACGTGAGCTACTCCCAGTTCATGGGGCAGTATCGGAAGTCGGACCTCGACATGAACCGAAAGGTTCTGGCCGACCTCGCCGTCCACGACCCGGACGCGTTCGAGGAGATCGTTGACCACGTGATGGCATAGTCGTGATGCGTGTCGTCACGCGCGATGCGTACTTCAGAGTCCTTCACGGCCCACGCCTCACAGCTCCCGCCGCTCCGGTCGTGCGCTGTCGTTCCGACCTCGCCCCCTCGGTTGCTATCCCCCTTCCTCTTCGTGGATCTGCAGGGACACTGACTGCTGTCGAACGACGTTGCTGGTGACTGCATCCCGCCTCTTCCTCACGGGCTTGGCGGGATTTTTTGTTGGACCGCACAACGTTCTCGCGTTCAACGTCTACCGCTGGAACGTTCTTCGGGAGCTTTACTCATGCAGGGCACTCCTCTTCTTCAGCATCCCGCTCTCCTCGAACGGGGACCGTACTGCAACACCCAGGGCCCACCCCCGTCGAACCCGCAATCCTCAACCCGTACTCCCTCATGCCCGACGACATTGACGAGCTTCGCACCCAGATTGAAGCTGAATCGATCGAGAGCGCGGAGGAGGCTGAGGCCTTCCGCATCAAGTATCTCGGTCGCAACCAGGGGGCCATCCCGGATCTGTTCGACCAGATCGGGGAGCTGCCGCCCGAGGAGCGTCCGGAGTTCGGCAAACGCCTGAATGCGCTGAAGGAATTTGCGCAGGAGCGGCTCGACGAGGCCAAGGCGCGCCTGGAACGGGAAGAGCAGTCAGGCGGGGCCGACGTGGACCTCACCCTCCCGGGCCGCCGCGGCTTTCGGGGATCGACGCATCCGCTCACGCAGACCACGGAGGAGATCCTGCGCATCCTGCACGGGCTCGGCTTTTCAACCTACGAGGGCCCGGAAATTGAGACCGACTGGCACAACTTCTCGGCGCTCAACTTCCCCCCGGATCACCCGGCCCGCGACATGCAGGACACCTTTTTCCTGCAGGACGAAGACGACGCCTCTGCGGACGCACCAACGGTCCTCCGCACCCACACCTCCCCCGGCCAAATCCGGATTATGGAAGAGCAGGCGCCGCCGATTCGGGTGGCCGTTCCGGGCCGTGTGTACCGCAACGAGGCGATTTCGTACAAGTCCTTCTGCCTCTTCCATCAGGTGGAGCTGCTGTACGTGGACGAGGACGTGACGATGGCCCAGCTCAAACAGGTGCTCTACAGCATCGCCCGCGCCCTCTTCGGCGACGACGTGACGCTGCGGTTCCGCCCCAGCTACTTCCCGTTCACGGAGCCGAGTGCCGAGGTCGACGTGTGGTGGGCCGATGACGAGTCCGAGGACGGCGGACAGTGGATGGAAATCCTGGGCTGCGGCATGGTGCACCCCAATGTCTTCGATGCGGTGGGGGTGGATACGGAGCGGTACACCGGCTACGCCGTCGGAATGGGTGTGGAGCGCATGGCCATGCTTCGCCACGGCATCGACGACATCCGCGTCTTCTACGAGAACGATGTCCGCTTCCTTGACCAGTTCTGACAGTTGCGAGGTGCGAGTGCCGAATTGCGAATGTACTGGCCCAGATAGGCAAACAATTTCCTCCGTGTGGGGAAGACCATGTTGTGCTGTCACAGAGATTGTGTTTACCGATACGTGAATAGGTTTCCACCGATCTGTGTGCCTTTTCGAGATTAATTACCGGACCGGATTTTCTGTGCCGTTCGTCTTCCGATCGGCCTTGAAGAGACGAGCGTAGCGACTCATGAAATAAATCGGCGTCTCGGAGAGCTGTGAGAGAGGGAATCTCAGATTCCCAGGATTCAGAATCTCCAGAAATCCAGGATTCCCAGGATCTAGAATCTCCAGCAATCTGGGATTCCCAAGCTATGGCGGAAAATGGCTTAAGCACTTTCTCACGGATCGGCAGAAACCCGCTCACGTCTCCGCAAGATGGAAATGCAATCCAAAAAGTGATGTTATCTGTTCTTCCGAGCTGTCTTTTTGGAGGCCACGATCATCGATGCCAACTGATGCGCCTCATTTCGTAGTTCGGTCCCCGCATCGCTCGCCCCGATGTCGAGTTCATCGAGGAGTTCCAGCCAGAATTGGGATTCGTCGGCTTCCTCTTCAACCAAGGCCAACTTTGCAATGAAATCTTTTCGGGATCGCGCATGACAAGCCGCACGGTAGTTGGCGCCGACCGATGTAGCGGACCGGAGCAACTGATCTCGAATGACCCGGCACTCTGCAGTGTCCGGGAGCGTCTTGCAAAAGTGAACCACGTTCAGAGCAAATCGCTTCGTTCGATCACGGAGGTCAGACATGGGAACACGAGAAGAAAATGATGAGAACGAGGCCGTGTATTAGACACATGCAGCCCGCCGGTATAACGACATTCGCCACTCGAAACTCGAAATTCGAAAATGAAGCTGAGTTATCGCTGGTTGAGTCAGTACGTCGCCCCCAACTGGAGCCCGGAGGCCCTGGTCGAAGAGCTGACGATGGCCGGACTGGAAGTCGAAACGGTCACGCCCATCGGACAGTCTCTCGACGGCGTGGTCGTGGGACGCATCGAAGCGGTCCGTGAGCACCCGAACGCCGACCGGCTTGTGCTCTGCGACGTGGACCTCGGGGACGGCGCCCCGGTGCAGATTGCCTGCGGCGCGCCGAACGTGGAGGCGGGACAGAAGGCCTCTGTCGCGACCGTGGGCACGACCCTGTCGCTCCCCAACTCCGACGACCCGGACGAGCGACAGGAAATTACCGTTGAGGCCCGCGAGATGCGCGGGGAAGCCTCGCGCGGCATGATCTGCGCCGAAGACGAGCTCGGCCTCTCCGACGACCACTCCGGCATCATGGTGCTAGACGAGGACGCCCCCGTGGGCCTCCCCCTCACGGAGTACCTGAGCGCCCATGACATCGCGCCCGAAGACGCGGTGCTCGACATCGAACTGACCCCCAACCGCTCCGATGCCGCCAGCCACATCGGCGTGGCCCGCGACGTGGCCGCCCTGGCCGACGCGTCTGTGGAGCGGCCGGAGGTCTCGGTGCCGGAAGCCGGCGGTCCCGCGGCCGACGCGGTCACGGTCGACATTCAGGACGAGGAGGGCTGCCCGCGCTACGTGGCCATGCTCGTGAAGGATGTCGACGTGCAGCCGTCACCGCTCTGGCTCCGCCGGCGCCTCTCGGCCATCGGCCTGCAGCCGCGCAACCACGTGGTGGATGTCACAAACTTCGTGCTCCACGAGTGCGGCCAGCCGCTCCACGCCTTTGACCGCGCCGAGATCGCCAACGACACGATCCGCGTCCGCCGTACCGACGGCGAAACCGACTTCACGACGCTCGACGACCAGACGCGCACGCTCCCGGACGACACGCTCCTCATCTGCGACGCCGAGCGCCCGGTGGCCGTCGCCGGCATCATGGGCGGGGCGAACTCGGAGGTGAGTGCCGACACGACCAACGTTGTCATCGAGAGCGCCTACTTCGATCCATCCTCAATCCGCCGGACGGCCAAGGCCCTCGACGTGCAGACCGACTCCTCCTACCGCTTCGAGCGCGGGGTGGACCGCGCCGGACAGGAGTGGGCCGCCGCCCGTGCCGCTGAGCTCATCGCCACCCTCGGGGACGGCACGGTCGTCCCCGGCATGGTCGACGAGCATCCGACGCCCCCGTCCCCCCCCACCGTCACGCTGCGCCCGGACCGTCTGGAGCAGGTGCTCGGCATGGAGATCCCGACCGGCGAGGTGACACGCCTGCTCACCGCCATCGGGGTCGAGATTGACGCGCAGGATGACGGCCTCCACTGCACCGTCCCGACGTGGCGCCCGGACATCTCCATCGAGGAGGACCTGATTGAGGAAGTGGCGCGCCTGCACGGCTACGACCAGATTCCGGAGCCGGAGCGCGTGCCCGTGCCCAGCCGCACGCCCGAGCACCAGCCCGGGACTGTGCTGGAGCGCCAAACGCACGATCTGCTCCGCGGGCGCGGCTACCGCGAGATCTACACCAACAGCATGCTGCGCACCGACCGCGCCGAGCGTTTCAACGTCCCCCCGGCGGGCAGCGACAAGGCCCCGGTCGTGGAGACGAAAAATCCGATCTCGGAAGAGATGGCCGCCCTGCGGCCCCGCCTCCTCCCCGGCGCCCTCGACGTGATGCAGCACAACCGCAACCACGGCCAGGATGCCCTCCGCCTCTTTGAGTTCGGCCACGTGTACCGCCGCGCCCAGGAGCACGAAGCCTCTATCGTCCCCGGCTATGCCGAACACCCGGCGCTCCTCCTCGCCGTAAGCGGCCCCCACGCCCCCACCGGCTGGGACACCGACCCGCGCGATGCGGACCTCTTCGACCTAAAAGGCCTCGTCGAAACCCTCCTGGACGACCTCCGTGTGCCTGAACTGAACCTTACGCCGCGCGACGTGTCTTCCTCAAACGGACGGGTGCCCATCACCCAGCACCAGATCGACGTAACGGTCGGCGAGACTGCGCTCGGCACCCTCGCACAGGTCACCCCCGACGTGGCCGCGGACTTCGACCTCGACGACCACCCGGTCTTCGTGGCCGAGTTTCACTGGGAGCGCCTCGCCGCGGCCGCCGCCACGGACGGAGCCCGTACCTACACCCCGGTCAGCCGCTTCCCCGTCGTGGACCGCGACCTCGCCGTGCTCGTGCACGCCGAGCAGCCCGTCGGCCCCATGCAGAACACCATCCGCGAGACCGGGGCGCCCCTGCTCCGCCGCGTCGACGTGTTCGATGTCTACCAGGGCGAAGGCATCGAGGACGACGCCAAGAGCGTGGCCTTCACGCTCCGCTTCGGCGCCGACCGCACGCTGACCGACGACGAGGTCGACGCCCAAATCGACGCCATTACCGACGCCCTGGACCGCGAGCACAACGCTTCGCTTCGCCAGTGACATCTTTCCCATGATCCAGCGCCGGACGCTCTTCCTTCTCGCGGCCGGTCTCGGCCTGCTGCTCCTGCTCAACGGCTGCGACAGCCAGTCGGCCAACAATTCTTCGGCCGACAACCGGTTTTCCCTCACCGTCCAGGTGGAGGACGCCTCCGGGGCCCCAATCGAAGGCGCCCGCGCCGGCGTACGTCCCTGTTATCGGCTTGGCGAGGGGCTCGACTGCGGCCCTGGCCTCCGTCGTTCCACCCAACTCTCTGGGACCTCGGACGCGGAAGCGACCCGAACAGCCTCACAGCATCCAACGCGTTCGGACCCAGTGTTCAGGCCTCCGTACCCGAACCCGATGGTGACCCGAGCGACGTTTGAAGTCGCCGTCCCCAATCCGTCCCTCATCCGGTCCACCCTCCATACCCTCGACGGCACAGTGGTGGACACGGTCGCAAATACGTCCGTTGAGCAGAATCGTCTATACCGATTTGGGCTCTCCCCCGACGGACTCTCCTCGGGGCTGTACGAGCAACGATCGCAGATCCGTGTTGATGGAACCGTGACCGCCCGGGATACGAATTACGTCGCGCTGCAACGAGAGGGCCCGAGCCGTCCGCCGTTCGGCCCGGCGGGAACGGCATCCCTCGGCGAAACGGGCCCCGACGACACCGTCATTACAAAGAACCGCGCTCATTTTCCGAACCCCTACGCCCTTCCGACAGTCAAGATTCGCGACGAAACCGGAGTGGCCCTGGGCACCCTGCAGGTGGCCGCCTCCGTCCAGTTTGTCGTTGAGAAAGATCTGCACGCGGAAGAGGTGGGCTTTCTCCGCGCCGTGAGGATAGACACGGATGCAGTGACGCTCACTCTCCCTTAGGCGCAACTCGCCCACCGGTCGCCCGTTTTTCCGTCGTCCACCGCCGGTCGCTCTCGTCCAGCGGACTGCGCCAATCCCCCCGCCCCGCCTCCTCCATGCCCTCATGATCAAGCGCTGGATGTACCCCTACATTGTCATCGCAATCCTTGTGATCGTGATGTGGCTCTCGTGACCTCCCGTCTCGCGCTCTGTCCTGCCCTCTGTCCTGGGCTGATGTCAGAGAGCGTAGTGGGGAAGAAGTCCTCGTCTGGAAGTAGAAAATACCTTGACGGTCGCCTCGTGCCTTGAGTTGTCGGCGTCTATTGCCTATCGTACCTCAAGCATTACTTTAAAAGTATCGCTTGAGCCGCCTCGCACTTCCGAAATTCGGTCGCTGCGTGCCCGGCTTCTACCCGTGCACCCGTTCCGTTTCTCGTCATGGCCGACGCGTCTACACCGCTGCCGGGGTCGACCCCCGCCTCTCCGGTCCCTAACTCGGTTGTGGAGGCTGCGTCCCCCGCCGAGGAGCAGGACCCCGATCCTGTTCCGGAGCTGGACCTTCCGGAGACCGTGCCCGATGTCCACCGGGACGTGGTCCGACGCCTCCACCGCAAGATCCAGGCGGCCGTCTCAACCATCGAGGCCCTCCGTACCGAAAACGAGCGGCTCCGGGAGCGAGTCGAGGAGCTTGAGGCTGAACCGGAGTTCCCGGACAATGAAACCGTCTTTGCTCTCGACGACGACCCCGAGGATGTGCGTGAGCAGATCACCCAGTTTATCAACACGATCGACACGTACCTGGAAACCACCGTCTCAACAGAAGCTGAGGCGGCTCCCGACGATCCGGACCTCTAACCCTCACTTCTTCACCGGCCGGTCTCCCAATCTCTGCTCATGCCCGACGATTCCCAGACAAAATCCATCCGCGTCCACATCCTGGGCCGCGAGTACGCCCTGCGCGTGCAGGAAGACGACGAGGCCTTCACCCGTGAAATGGCGTCGTTCGTCAACGCCCGCATGGAGCAGTTCCGCGATGCCCATCCCGAGCAGGCCGAGCTGACCACTGCCGTCATCACGGCCCTCGCCCTCGCCGAAGAGCTCCAGACGGCGAAGGAAAGCCAGGCTGACGGCACCGACGCGCTCAACGAGGAGCTCGACCGGCTTGCCAAGCAACTGGGACGAGCCGTCAACGACGAATGACCCCTGAGGCGATGTGAGCACTTGGAACGTCAGCGAATTTTGGGGGCGTTGCACCTGAATCGACGCAACGTTCTCTGGCGTCGACCGTGGCATTTCTTCCGTTTGATGTCCGGTCCTAGGTGTAGTACGCCTCCCGTCTTTCATGATCAATCTTGACAACGTTTCGGTTCAATTTGGGGACGAGACGCTCTTTGAGAACCTGTCGTGGTCGATTACGCCCGACGGCCACCGGATCGGCCTCGTGGGCCCGAACGGGGCCGGCAAGACCACCCTTCTCAAAATTATCGCGGGCCGGATGACGCCGGACAGCGGCACGGTCACACAGACGGGCGCGTCCGTGGGCTATCTGGAGCAGGACGTGCAGGAGCTTCCGGAGGACCGCACGGTGCGGGACGAAGCCCTCCGTGCCTTCGACGACGTCCTCGCGCTCGAAGACAAGGAAAAAGAGATCACCGAGCGCCTGGACGCCCTCGACCATGAGAGCGACGAGCACGACAAGCTGCTCGACAAGCTCCACCGGGTACAGGAAGAATTGAACAAGCACGAGTCGCACCGCATCCGGCCGCGGACGGAGGCGACGCTCACCGGTCTCGGCTTTGCCCCCGACGCACTCGCCCGTCCGCTCCACACCTTCTCCGGCGGCTGGCGCGTGCGCGCGGCCCTGGCCCGTCTCCTCCTCCAGGAGCCCGACATCCTGCTCCTCGACGAGCCGACCAACCACCTTGACATCGAGAGCATCGACTGGCTGGAGGACTACCTGAGCGACTATCCCGGCACCGTCATCCTGGTGAGCCACGACCGCTACGTGCTGGATCGCATGGTCACATCCACCGCCGAGATCACGCGGGGGCGCCTGCTGCACTACGACGGCAACTATTCGCACTACCTCCAGGCCCGCGAGGAGCGGTACAAGCGCTGGCAGCGCGAGTACGAGAACCAGCAGAAGCGGATCAAGGAGGTCGAGGAATTCATCTCCAAGTTTCGCTACAACGCGTCCCGCGCCAGCCAGGTGCAGAGCCGGATCAAGAAGCTGGAGAAGATGGAGCGGATCCCGCCGCCCCCGGACAACGAGTCGGAGATCCAGTTCGAGTTTTCCGATCCGCCCCGCTCCGGCGCCGTCGTCCTGGAGCTGTCCCGCTTCAGCAAAACCTACGAGACCGCGACCGGTGCCGAGCACGTGTTCACCGACGCCGGGCCGCTCACCATTGAGCGCGGCGACAAGATCGCGATGGTCGGTCCCAACGGGGCTGGCAAATCGACGCTGGCCCGTATTATCCGGGGCGTCGAGTCGTTTCAGGGCGAACAGGAGTTGGGCCACAAGGTGAACATGTCGTTCTACGCCCAGCATCAGTCCGACATGCTAGACGCCGACCAGACGGTGTTCGACGCCGTTCGGGAGGTCGCCCCGGATCGGTCCAAAACCGAGCTACGAAATCTCTTGGGCACCTTTCTCTTTACCGACGACGACGCGTTCAAATCCATTGGCGTGCTCTCCGGCGGCGAGAAAAGCCGCGTGGCCTTGGCCCGCACGCTCCTCTCGACGGCTAATTTTCTGATTCTCGACGAGCCGACCAACCACCTCGACATTCAGTCGAAGGAGGTGCTCATCGAGGCGCTGCGGCAGTACGAGGGCACGTTCGTCCTGGTGAGCCACGACCGGCACGTGCTCGACGCCGTCGCCGAAAAGATGTGGCGCGTGGGGGGCGGCACCGTGCGCACCTTCCTCGGCAACTACTCCGACTTCCGCTGGCAGGTGGAGGAGGGCTCCGCCCGGCCGCTCGAAGGCACGACCGCAGCTGCTTCTTCAACGCCCGAAACGCCTCCCTCCGAAAACGGGCACGACGCCTCCGCCTCTCCCTCCGACGAGTCCAACTCGTCCCCCACGTCCGATGCCCTCGAAGACGGCCGCTTTGCCGACCTCAACTCCTACCAGCTCAAGCAGGAGCTGGAAGAGACCGAAGCCGCAATCATGGAAAAGGAGGAGCGCCAAGAAGAATTGAAGGCTGCCATGGCCAACCCCGACGCGTACGAGGGGGACGGGGTGGAGGCCCGCGAGCTGTCCGACGAGTATAATGCGCTCAAGAAGGAGCTGTCGTCGCTCTACGAAACGTGGGAAGTGCTCACTGAACACGTCATGGCCCTCAAAGGCGACTGAAGAGGCAGCTCGGAACGCGTTGTGCCCGCTGTTGAGGGTATACGCATCCACTTCTAGTCATCGGGACCGGCTCCTACCGATCCGTGAGAAAGTAAGTACACTATTCCCCGCCCTAGTGCAGCTTCAAACGATCTTTTGGGGAAAGCAGTTTGCTATTGCTCCACGCTCCAGCTTGAGGTATGGACGGACGAGGTCCGTCCAAAGCTCGATTGCACAACGGACCAGTTGAAGCTGCACTAGCTTGGGAATCCTAGATTTCTGGAGATTCTGAATCCTGGGAATCCTAGATTCCCGGGACCGTGTACAGCCTCAAGCAGAGGCGGGGTTGACCGATCTAGGAAATCTGAGATTTCCAGGATCGGTGGAAACTCATTCACGTATCGGTATTGTCGTTCCAACCGCTTTGGGATATCCGGACGTGATCCAGGAACTCTGGAGTCCCGACGTCGTCGATCCAGCTGAATGCGGAGACCCCCCAACGCGTCCCCCGTCATTCAGTCCCCGTGATTTGGGGTTGCCTCATTTTTTCTCCTGTCCGCCATCATCCGCAACGCTGGAAGCGGTTTCCACACCATTACGACTCTGGCCCTTCCGGACGCGCCCTTTTTCTGTAACATGTGCGTAATGGTACGCAGGATATTCGGCACCCGCTCTTCTATCTTTTTCTTCCTCCTGTTGCTCTGTTCGTTGTTTTTCTCCAAACCGATCCGATACTCTCATGTCCGATCGTTCTCCACACTCATTTCGACAAATTGCCGATGTTCTTGGTGAAAGTCTCAAGACAGCGTTCGACGAGGTCTGTCCGGAACGGTACGGAACAATCCTGAACATCAGGCGCATCGACGAGCCGCTGAATTCTTCTGCAGTATCGTTCGAAGTTGTGGGAGCTGGGCAGGTCTCTCTTCAAATCGATGTCACCATGTCGCACGTCGGGGGCAACGTCTACGACATCATTACCCAGGTCGAAGATGGTCCCGAACGGTGCTTCACGTACAGCGAGCCAGGCGCCTCCGGCTCCTCGCTCTCCATTGCCCCGTATCTCGGCAGAAAAATTGCCCGTCACCTCCTTGATGAGGTTGAGCAGCAACTCGGAAGGGCCCTGCTTCGGAATCAGAGGGTCTTGGACGCCTGATCCGACGACGGGCACGTCTTTGTCAAGGATAGCCTTCTCAATCGTTCTCCGGCCGCCTTTCCGATGCAGGTCCGCGTCTTTCCTTCGGAGTCCCTGACCTGACGCGGTAGGGCATTGAATTTCTGCTCGGCCCATTTGAGCGTACCGTGGTGCGGATACATGGCCAATACAGAATCCGTAGCGTCGTTGGACGCCAACGACGCTACGGATGTGCATGGCCCAGCATGAAGCGCCCGAATGCGGCGTTAGCTGCAGCGGGAGTGGCCGCAGTCCGCGCACATCATGCAGCCCTCGACGTGGCGCACGTTGGAGGAACCGCACTTGTCGCAGGTCACCTCGTGGTCGTCGGCGTGCGCCGCCAGGGCCTTTGCCATGGCCTGGCCAAAGGACGCGATGGAGCCCTCTGCCTTCTCCAGTTGCTCAACGAGGAAGTCCACCTTCGAGCCGTGCCGGAGCGCCGTAGACACGAGCCGCGTTTCGGCCCGGGCTTCGTCCGATGGCATGTGGCTGGTGATGTCCTCGATCACGACATCGCCCTCAGGCGTGAGCAGCGAGTAGTGGCGGCTCTTGTTCTTGCTGATAACGCCCTCGTTGATCCGCTCAGCAGGATCGCCGAAGAGGGGCGCCTCGCCGTCGGCGTTGAAGGCAAAGACCTCGTACGGGTTGTCGTCGAGGAAGCCAACGAGCACCGTCCAGTGGTCACCACGGTAGCGCACGCGGTGCACGGCGCAGGACAGCTCGTCCGGACGATCCGGCGCCTCAGTGCGCGGCAGCCCGTCGTCCTCGTCCTCATCATCGCCGGACAGCACCGCGCTCATCGTTCCGGCGCGGTACGTGGTGACGCCCTTGATGGAGCCCGTCTCCCAGGCCTTCCGGTAGAGGTCCTTGAAGTCCTCGAAGGGGTAGTCCTGCGGGATGTTGACCGTGTTGTGAGACACGATGTTGCCAACTCGATAGCTGTGGGTGTCGGCAACCTCCACGTCGTACACGGCCTTTCGGCCGATATCGCGAACCTCAGTGACGTTTGCCCATCCGAGCGTGTCGTCATAGCCCACACCGAGAGCGTCGAGCGCAGACTTCTGTACAGCGCTCGATGTCTTCAGACTCCGTCGCAGATTTCGACGACCAATGTAGTCGGGATGGTCGGTCGCGGGAAGCTCCATGTGTCGCTCCGGATGCTGCACACGGCGCTTCTCGGTTCCAAACGCCCGCGCATCGCATTCACGCTTGTGCGTCTCTACGGGACACAGAAGATCGTTCTGAAGGTAGGCCCGAACGCTGAACACGGTCTCGTTTTCTGCATCCGTCTTCGAGACGTCTTTTTCCCGAAGATGAACGCGCACGCCGAGTTCAGCAAGAAGGTGGGCCGCAGCGTCACGCAGGGACTGCGAGTACCCCTCGTAGACCGTCGTCAGGCGCTCCGACTGCGTCGTGTCGACATATCCGTCCAGCGTCAGTCCTTCCAAGAAGGCTTTCTTGACATCGGTCGGAGAACGGAAAAGGGCCTCCGGCGGCGCCTTTTCCGAAGCCCCCTCTCCGTATTGCTCCCGGAAGTACTGAGCGAGCGGACGCGAATGCACTTCGTGCGTTCGAACTCCCGCTCGACGATCCGTCTGGGTCTTGCAGTCTCCAAACCATTCGTCGAGCAATCCAGAGGCAGTGCGCCGAACGTCCTCGTCCTTCTCATGAAGTCGAATGGAGTTCTTATTAGCCGACCCGTCGGCAAACCACATTCCCAGAAACCGGGCGAATGCCTCGGTCAGATGCGAGGGAAAAGCTCGCGAGATCGCGTTCGTGAAGTCCGGCTGCGGCAGGGGTTGAAGCTGGAGATCCGTATCGACGGGGGCGTGGTTGATCGCAATGTGCTCCCCGTTCTCCAATTCGGAGGCCTGCTTCCACCCCGACGGCGTCAGCAACTTGTGGGTATGGCTGCACTGAATGGTCTCTCCAGTGCTCGTCGCAACTTCGACACAGGGCTTTTCCCCGCCGTAATACGCCTTTGTGACGGGCTTCATGTTTCCCTGTCCATCGGAGGCCTTCGCCTCGATGGCCGGGTCGGAGAAGGTATCCGGGGCCTGTTCTCCGTCGTAAAACTCCTCGACCCGCACCGGACCGCGAGAGGTTTGAATGCGCGTCCCCTCTACCACACATTTGCTCATCGAAGAGTCGATGAACGGCGCCAGGGCCTCCATCTGCCGCAGGTGATCGTCCACGTCGAGGTCACGGGTCGTCACCGCCCAGTCGGCATCCGCGTTCCACTCGGCCCGCTCCTTCATGTGGCGGACGGCGTAGTCCTCGACCTGCTCGTCCTTACAGATGCCACGGGTCGGGTGAATCTGCCACTGGGTATAGCCCTCATCCGCGCACCGCAGCACCACCTCGTCGCCCTGCTCCTCGGCCGTCCAGCTGGTGCCGTCGGCGTTGGCGGTATCCCCGGCGGAGTAGGCCCGTGGCGACATCTCCGGCGCCGTCACCTCGTCGGGCAGGGCCGGCTGCTCGGACGTGCGGATGTAGCTGTGCATGAACACCGGCTCGATGCCGCTCGACGGCGCATTGGCGAGCGTCGAGGTGTTGCCGGTCGGCTGGATGGACAGCAGGTGCGAGTTACGGAGCCCGAGGTCCCCGATCATTTCCTTGGTCTCGTCGGAAAGCCGCTGCACGAACGGGTTCGACAGGTACTCGTCCTTATCGAAGAGCGGGAACGGCTCTTTCTCCTCTGCGAGCCGGGCGCTGGCCTGGTAGGCCTTGTTGGCGAGGTGCTGCTGAAACTTGCGCATCACCTGCACACCCTCCTCCGAGCCGTAGCGCTTCTGCATCATCATCAGCGCCGAGCCGTCGCCGAAGTGGCCGAGCCCGATGCGACGCTTCTGCTGCAGGTTCCAGCGCTGCTCCTCCAGCGGGACGTAGCTCAGGTCGTTGACGTTGTCGAGGAAGCGGACCGCCGACGGAATGAGCTCGTCCAGCAGGTCGTAGTTGATCTCCTTCTTGTCGGCGTCGACGAACTGCGTGAGGTTGAAGTTGCCCAGGAGGCAGACGCCGCCGACCGGGAGGACCTGTTCGCCGCAGCCTCGCTGCACGTAGCCCGATGTAATCCAGGTGTCACTTTTCTCACAGTAGAGGTCGTACACGTCTGCGGTGCCCGCCTCTTCAATCGACTCAATCTTCGCCCACCAGTAGTTGCCGCGCTCCGACCGGAGGGAGGAAGTAGTCTCCGGGCTGCTGAGAAGGAAATCCGTCTGTGCTTGCAACAGGCGTTCTCCCTTCTCCGGATGAATCTCTTCGAGGCGGCTGTGCCGGGCAAAATTGCGCAGCGATTCCCCGCTTACCTGCGCTGTGTACTTCGTGTGGTTCCCCTCCACGCGGCGGCCGTTGATCGTCGACTTCGGTGGACTGCTTTCTGTGATTGTAGCGTGCGCGCCGAATGAGAGCATCATCTGACGGAAATTCCGCGCAAGCTCCTCCGACGTGGTCGTGAACCGAAGCTGGGGATGATTGCTCTTCAGGTTCATGTTGCCGTCGGAGGCAATCAATCCGTCGAGCACGCCCAGCATTTCGGACCGCGTCATCGACGCAACATCCACTGTCTTCGACGGAGCCTTCGCCTGGTCCAGCGCCAGATCGTCGACGAGATCTTCGGCCTCGGTCACCCAGATCTTTACGGCTTGGCCTTCCGAAGCTGTGTCGAGGCGGGGAGCGGCGTCGAAGAGGCTCCGGACGTTTTCGTTGTAGGCCGTGTCGGACGCGGAACTGCTAATTGCCAACGCGTCCCTGTTATGGGAGTCGAGCGCTTCCTCCGTGTAGCATCCATCCCCTACCAGCACGCCCTTCCTCAAGCCGCGCTCGTACGCGGACTCGTCGAGATCCAGCGGCCGGTGGTTTCCGCGTACGCGGATCGCGGCGCCCTCTCCAATCTCGTCGAGACGCTTGTCCGTGACCGCCTTGTCGCCGGGCTCCTTCACGTGGTAGCGATGCGCCGCCGTCACCAGTTGCTCGCCTCCGTCACTGAAGGAGACACGATACACCGGGTAGTCGCGGTGGACCTCAATCTCATCGACCGGCTCGTGACCAATCGTCGTGAGAATCTCGTCCCCAACGGAGACGTTTTCGACGCGCTCATATCCATCGGGGGTATTCACGAGCGTGCCCTCTGCGACGCACGGATTGGTCGCATTGATGTGCTCGGTGTAGTTGAGGTTGTTCTCCCGGTTGATGGTGTCGATGAAAATGACGCCGGGCTCGTTGCGGTTGTAAGTGGAATCCATGACGAGATCCCAGATCTCCCGGGCGTCGTAGATGGCCTTTTCTCCCGAACGCTTTCGGGACGGGTCGCGCCACGTCTTGACGGTGCCGCCCTTCTCCTGGTACGCCTTGATGTCGCCGTCCCAGTGCTCGCGGTAGAACTCCGGCTCGCCCTCAAAGTCCGGGAAGCGGAGGGCCCACTCGTCGTCGTTGGCCACCGCCTCCATAAACTCATCGGAGACGAGGATAGACATGTTGAACTTGTGCAGGCGCCCCGGCTCCTGCTTGGCCTTGATGAACTCAATGATGTCCGGGTGCCACACGCCCATCGTCACCATCTGGGCGCCCTTGCGGATCTTGTCCTTCACGTCGTCGCGGTCGGACTGGAGGCCGGAGCCGGCGACGATGGTCGCGGCTTGCTCGTTCCAGACGTCCAGCATCTGCACGGCGCCCGGCGTCATGGAGCCGACTCCGCCGATGCGGGAGCCGCGCGGTCGCATGACGTGCGCGCAGAACCCGTAGCCGCCCTCGCTCGCCAGAATCTTGGCCTGGCGCGTAAGCTCGGCCTGGATCTCGTCCATCGAGTCCTGGTCGTAACCTTGAAACCCCGATACGAAACAGTTTATCAAAGTTGCTTTGCCGAGCGACGTGCCGGCGTTGGCGAAGATGCGCCCGCCCGGCGTAAAGGGAAATGGGCCGGTTGAGAGTCCCTGCCCGCTCAGCAGTTGGTAAAATTTCTTCGTCCAGTGCCCCTCGTCCGCCTCGACCGACGCGAGGTGGCGGGCATTCCGGTACCAACTGTCCGGCACGTGGGTGTCGGTGCCGTACTGATAATTCTGTTCGTAGACCTCCTCCGAGATCGCCGTTTCGAAGATGTCGGCGTTCGTGCGATCATCGTCGATCTGATCGCTCTGGTCAATGTGGTACTGCCCATCCGGCACGTCGGCTGCCGGCGCCATGGCGAGCGCTCCGTCGCCGCGCCCGTTGGGCGAGGGCGGAGCGGCCTCGGAGGCAGACTCGGATGTATCGTTCGCCGGAGAGGAAGGGGACTTGGACATATTGGCTGTGTTCATTTTGTAGCCGAGAAAGAAAAACACCGTCGAACCCTCTGTGCCTCACGAAGACGAGGCGTGGGAGAGACGAGAACACCTGCGCCGGCCTCTCATGCAGCGCCGCCACGCCTGCTGGATCGTCGGACGCCTCGCAACGACCCGCCCCGTACGTCGAGGCCCTGTTCGAACGCGAGGGAGATGTAGACGAGGTCCCGAGACGGCCGAGCGCTCCCCACCCCCTGCAAGCGGCGTGTGGCCAGAACCGACGTTCCGCTCAAATAGATACAGCGCGCCGCCAGGAGTATCAACAATTTCTATCCACATTCCGTCAACAGGCGGTCCGGGCTCTTCCCGCGTTTTACCCGATTCCGCCCTATTTTTCCCGTTGACAATAACGGAGACAAACGAGGCATCCTATTCGTCATCGGCGATGACCTCGTCGGGGCGAACGTCCCACATGAGCATCGTTTCGATGTCCACGTAATCCTCTTCCCCGATATCATCTGTGAACCGATAGTCGCCGTAGGTGCTCCGCTCGAAGGGCGGCAGCAGCTCCCACTCGGTCTCCTGGCGATCCACAAAGTGCTCCGGGAAGGGATTTTCCTCATCGTAGTTCGGGTGGTATGAGGCATACGTCTTTCGAGCCTCGTACAGCGCGGCGCGGCGCGCGCCCGCCTTCGTCGAGCTCTCGCCCTCCACGCTGAACGGAGAGATCGTGATCGTGGCCGTCATGAAGCCGTCTTCGTCCTCGTGGTAGGACGGACGCATGACTTCAAAGTCGCTGGGATCGGGATATGCACTGCTTTCGTCGGGCATACCGGTACAGAAGATGGTTGTAGAGACAATGCGGACTGCGCCCATGCACATCTCTCGCATGAACCTCGTTCGACGACGGGACTGCCCTCCGCCTCGCGACTTTCTCTAAACAGAAACGCCACGTTCAAGATTCTGGGATTCTGCGCCCAGAGGTGCTTCTGTGTAGAATTCGCACGAGATCTCTTGTGGACAACGCCGTGGATAACATCGGTGCTCGCTCCACGGAGTTTGTTCGAAGACTCCAATAACAGAAACACAAGCACCACATTCCGCCGTCTGCCGCCACAATCCATCGAGCACTGTACTTCCGTTATTCAGCTCCGTCCTCTCATCCACAACGGCCGATCGTGGATGATACGACGGGATCCGCAGGCTACTCGTCACCGCCCCCAAGCAAAATAATTTTGTCCCGAAGCGCCGGGTCGGTCACCTCTTCGAGCGCGTTCCGGGTGTCGACGATGGCGTTGGCACGCTCCGCAATGACGTGCGAATCGAAGGCGTCGTGATCGGTGACGATCACCGTGGCGTCGTGTGCCTCCAGCGTCTCCGGCGTCAGTTCCGCACGTGGAACGTCCATCGTCGTTTGCTCCGTCCCATTCACGTGATATTCCGGCACGTGCGGATCGTGGTACCGAATCGTGTCGATGCCCTTTTCTTGAAGCTGTCGGATAATGGGTCCGGCGGGCGAGTGGCGCGTGTCGTCCACGTTCCGCTTGAAGGCCACCCCGAGCACGAGGACGCTGGCGTTGGAAAGCTGCACCGGCTGCCGGGCAATGGCCTCGATAATGGACTCGGCCACGTAGAAGGGCATTCCCTCGTTGATGCGGGCCGAGAGGGTGATGAAGCTGGTTTCGAAGTCGTGCTTGCGCGCGAGCCAGGAGAGGTAGTGCGGATCGATCGGAATGCAGTGCCCCCCCAGGCCGGGCCCGGGATAGAACGGCATAAACCCGAAGGGCTTCGTGGACGCGGCCTGCACAACTTCCCACATCGACACCTCACCGATCCGGTCGCAAAGCTGCGCGAGTTCGTTGACGAGCGCGATGTTGACGGAGCGAAAGATGTTTTCGAGAAGCTTCTCCATCTCCGACACCTTCGGATTGGAGACGGCGTGCACCTCACTCACAATTTGTTCGAGGGCCTTCTTGGTGAGGTGCGTACAGGCCTCCGTGACGCCGCCTGCCACAATCGGCGTGTTGGCCGTCGTGTACTCCTCGTTGCCGGGATCAATCCGCTCCGGGCTGTGCGCGAGGAAATAGTCCTCGCCGAGAGTCAGTCCTTTCTTCTGGGCCGCCTCCTCCAGAATGGGCTGCACAACGCCCCCTGTGGTGTCCGGATAGGTAGTACTTTTGAGGACGACGAGTTGACCGGGCCGCAGATGCTCGGCAATCGAGGCCGTAGCCCCTTCGATGTAGGAGGTATCCGGCTCATTCGTGTCCGTCACCGGTGTCGGCACGCAAATAAAGAAGACATCGATGTCGCCGCTGTCGGCATACGTAGCAGTGCTCTCCAGCACCTCGTCCTGCACGAGGCATCGTACCCGCGCGTCGTCCAGATCATCGAGGTAGTTGTCCCCCGCATTCAGTTGGCCGACTCGCTCCTCATCCAGGTCGATGCCTATCGTCGAAAAGCCCTGATCGGCGTATTCTACGGCGAGGGGCAGCCCCACATACCCAAGCCCGACAACGCCGATGGTCGCCGTCTTCGTCTCTAGGCGGCGCGCCAGCTGTTGGGCCGCCGGGGACTGGTCAACGTCCTCCGGCACAGCCCCGTTCGTGGCAAGCGACGAAGCAAAAGCAGTGTCAAAATCCATGAGGTCTCGCTGTGAACGGAGTAGAGTGCTCGCATCTTTAGCGTGAGGGGCGCCTCAGCCCTGCACAACCAGTTCGGCGCCGTCCGTGGGGACCGTCGCGTGGTCGGCCCGCAGGGGCTCCACCGTTACGTCGAACTCGGTGCAGGGGATCCCGACTTCTCGACACCGACGGCGAACAGCCCGCCGTCGCTCCGTCGGCATGGTTGCCGTGGTGACGATCACCTCGTCCACGTCCCTATCGTCGCACACCTGAAGGAGGTCCTTCCCGGTGCCGTGTACCGTCACACCCTGGATCGTCTGATTTTGCTTCATCGGATCATCATCGATGAAGCCAACGGGCTGCCGGTCGAGGATTGGATTTCGCCGAAGCTCCCGGAGAGTCAACACGCCTGCGTCGCCCGCCCCGTACAGGAGCACACGGCGGCCGTCGTCTCGATTCGCTGCAAAATACTGACGAAGGCCCCGAAATCCAAAGCGGACGCCCACAACGGCGAACGTGACGAGCATCCAGTCGATGACGAGGACCGACACAGACACGGCCGCCACGCCCTGAAGCAGTGCGCAGACGCCGTACGCGGCACCTCCTCCCAGCAGCGTGGCCGCCACGGTGCGGACGAGCTCGGGCGTTCCGGCGTGACGCCAGATGCCTCGATACAGGCCCATCGCGTAAAAGACAAGCACCTTGGCCCCCACAACCAGCGGCAAGACCTCCATCATACGCGCCTCCTGGGCACCCGTGAGGCCACTCTCGTACCGCAGATAGTGAGCGATGACGAACGCGGCCCCGACCAACAACACATCGGCAGACAGGCCGCCGCCCACCTTCCACCGGTTTCCGAACACCCGGTACAGCGCTCGCAGGACGCGCCCGGCCCCCGGCGTCGAGGACGACGTCTCTTCAGATGGTGGGCCTCGATAAACATTCGCCTGAGCGACATGAATGCCGAACATTGTCAGACCAATGCCCACGAACACGCTCAGGGCGTAGAACAACGCGACGTCCACAAAAAGCACCAGAAGCGCCAGCGTGCCTGATCCGAGACTCAGCGCGTACAGCATCAGCACCGCGTGCTGCTCCGACAGCCCCAGAAAGACCAGTCGGTGCGACGTATGGTCCTGCCCGCCCTGCGAGACCGGACGCCCCGCCATCTTCCGCATGAGCGTGACGAGCGTGGTATCGAGAATAGGCACGGCCATGACGGCCAGGGGAACTAGCCCGACCGCCACCGGCCCGCCGACCTCAGGCTGTTGCTGAATAATAAGTGCAAGCGACGCAATCGAGAAGCCGAGGAAGAGGCTTCCGCAATCGCCCATGAAGATGCGGGCCGGATTGAAATTGAACGCGAGAAAGCCGAGCGCCGCGCCGACGACGACGCCCCCCACCACCACGGCCGTCGTACTGCCCGTAACCCCCGCAAAGACCGTCATCACGAGCGCGGCGATCCCGGCCACTCCGGCCGCGAGGCCGTCCATGTTGTCGAGCAGATTCACGGCGTTTGTGATGCCCACCACCCAGAGCAACGTGAGCGGCAGAGACACCCACGCGGGCCAGTGTGCTCCAAACGCATAGCCGTCGTACAGGAGCAGCCCCGTCGCCACCACCTGCGCCGCCAGCTTGGCGGACGGACGGATGTGGGCCAGGTCGTCGATCGTCCCTACGACAAACATCAGGGTCGCCCCCCCCCAGATGGCCCAGACCTCCGCAATCGATGCCACCGCCAGCAGGCCCGCCGTCGCCGCCGCGTAGATGGCAATGCCTCCCATGAGGCAGGTGGGACACCCGTGCCAGCGATCCTCCCGCGGATAAGCCACCCACTCCAGTCGGCGCGCCGCCCACATCACGAGCGGCGTACACAAAAGCACCCCGAGGGCGGACACGAAAAGAGCTCCGCCAATACTCGCAAATCCAAGTTGTTGCAATGACGCCATACGCACACTGAGATTTGTTAACATGATTGATGCACTACGCCATCTCGAAGGAGCCCAAGAAGCTGAAACAGTGTCACGAGAGAGAGCCCGTGGTTCAAGAGAACGGCTATTGAGATGGGACTAGTCTACTGCTCCAAAGCGGGATCAGATGGCTTCTGCTTCTCCTGCCCGCCTCCATCCGAAGCGACATTCATTTCCGCAACCACGTCCCGCAAAATATCTTCCAACGAGTGGGACGGGGCAAAATCGACAGTATCTTGCAGTTTCGTAATATCCGGCGTCCGTCGCCTCATATCCTCAAACCCCGGGCCGTACACCTCGTCGTACGGCACGTGTGTAATGGTGGACGACGATCCTACCCGATTCTTTACGCGCTCGGCCAGACGATTAATCGATACTTCCTCCGGACGCCCGACGTTGAACACCTCACCCTCGGCCGCCGGTTCGTTCAGAAGCCGCCGGACCGCCCGCACGGCATCGTGCACGTGCGTGAAGCACCGCGTCTGGGTCCCGTCGCCGTACACCTGAATGGGCCGCTCCTCAAGAGCACGCTCCACAAAATTCGGAATCACCATCCCGTACCGGCTGCTCTGCCCCGGCCCGACGGTGTTGAAGAAGCGAACGCAGATGACAGGAAGGTCGTATTCATCATAGTAGGCCTGGGCCAAAAACTCATCCATGGCCTTCGAGCACGCGTAGGCCCAGCGCCGCTTGCTCGTCGTCCCCAGCGTCCAGTCGCCGTCTTCGCTCAGCGCGTCGAGCGACGGGTTCGTCTGCATCGCCTTGCCGTAGATTTCCGAGGTCGACGCCAGGAGCGTCTTCTTGTCGTGGTAGCGGGCCATCTGTAGCACATTTTCCGTGCCGCCGACATTCGTCTGGATCGTCTCGACGGGCTTCTCCATGACCCGTTTTACCCCCACCGCGGCGGCCAGATGCACGATGCGATCACAGGACTCCACGCACTGCTCCAGCGTGTGCTCGTTGAGGACGTTTCCGATGGTCAGCGTGAACGCATCGTCCCCGGTCCACTGCTGCACGTTGTCGCGGCGGCCCGTCGACAAATTGTCGAGCACGTGCACCTCGTGCCCGTCATCCAGAAGACATTTTGTCAAGTGACTACCGATAAAGCCAGCGCCGCCGGTGATGAGGTAACGCATGCGAGAAAGTGGCCCTGGGCGCTGAAGACTGCGTCAAGAAATATTTTGTAACACCATCCACATAGTAGGCGACAGCGCTCAAAAACGGAAACACAGGCCGCGGACATTCACAGAGGATCTAACTCTGCCCTCCTTCAAGAAGACAATTTCATCTTTCTCTACGATAGGTACAGGAGAGCGGTAGCGCACAGCGTTCTTGGACTGTCGCCAACGCGAGCTGCTCCGCATCGCTCGTACCCAGCATCCCTTCCTCGTGCGCTGTACGGACACCGTACTCGTGTCCCTGAAGAATATCGGCAACCCGCACCGAAACGTCTTCGTCCAGATAGAGCTTGGCAAAGAGGCGTGGTGCATCCATGGACCTTCCCACTAGGACTACGAGACATTTCCGCTGCTGAGATTCTGGGCGAGCTCTTCGCCCGAGCAAGCCGTCCCGACTCGGTCCGCTGAGATCTGATTGCGCTCAGTGGATGTGTTAATTTCTTCCTGATGATCGCTGTAATACGTGAGCGCAGCAAAGACGTGCGAAAGCGTCAAATGAGGCAGATCCCGCGGAATCTCTTCGGGCACGGTCCCTGCCCGCCACACCTCAACGATAGCGCGAACGGGCGTGCGCGTCCCTTCGATGATCGGCTCTCCACTGAGCACGTCATCGCGACGGGTGATGTATTTGTATTGTGTGGCCTGTGCCATGGACAGGACCTGCTGCTTCACTTTATGAATCGCTACCTTTTAGACGGGGACTTTCTGGGTGAGTTGCAATCCGTCTCTCCTCGTTTCCCAGATGTCGTCTTGATCGCCCCACCCTCCCTCCCGCCTCGACCCGGTAGCGCTTACTGATACGTGAATGGGTTCTTAAAGACGATTCCGACCAGTAGCGGACCACGGTGCTCCCCGTAGGAGAGAATAAAGTTTACCTACCCGTGCACGGATCAGTAAGCCCCCACACTTGCCCATTCTCCACTCTCACGCCCCCACGCCCCGAGTCACACCTCCAGCACCGGCCGGTCCGCATGATAGTCTTTCATCCAGTCGGCAAAGACCTGCGGGCCTTCCTCGATCGGGGTCTCCGGCGCCCAGTCCAACAGGGCCTTCGCCTTCGAAATGTCGGCGCCCCGACCAACGGGAGGAAGTAGTCTCCGGGCTGCGTACATGCGTTCTACATCGCCGGGCTGCGTGGGGAGCACTCTAAAAGTACCTCCTCGTTTCACTCGGGGTGCACTCTAAAAGTACTTCCTCGTTTCACTCGGGGCGCTGTTCGATCTCCGGCGTAATGTCCATCGCATCGGCAGTGCCGGAAATGAGGTCCTTGAGCTGCGTCGTCTCCGAGCCTCAGCCCAGGACTACTTCCTCCTTGGCACTCTCCCGAGTGCCTGCGTCAGGGCGCCCAGGTTGATAATCTCGTACTCCGGCTCGTCCAGCGAAGTCGTTCGGTGGAGGCTTCGCACAATCCCGTCGCTACCGATCCGTGAAGCAAACCATGATGAAAATTACTGCTTATATGAAGCACGGTCCCCCTCTCTGCGAAAGTCTCTTCAACGTTTACGACGGATCGGTACTGTCGGCCACGTAGGTGTAGTCGCGGCGCGAGGTGCCGTCGCCGTACATCGTGATGGGCTGGTCCGTCAGCAACTGGCGGGCGAACTTGCGCCCCAAGAGCACTTCCTCGCTGGAGATCTGGGATCTCCTCGCTCAGGGCGCAGCCCAAGACTACTTCCTCGCTGGAGATCTGGGATCTCCTCGCTCAGGGCGCTGCGGGGGCCGCATCCGCGACGGCTGTCGGGATACTTCTTCCCTCCGGTCGGGGCGTAGACGGTGAAGAAACGCAGGCAGTGGATCCACCAATCCGTGAAGGAGCTTCAAGCTTCCGGGGGTCGTTCTTATCGGGACGCGGTCCCTCTCAGTCGGATTGATACGAAAATGTGCTTGGTTACGGATTGGTGCTGTTGTAGAGGTGGTGAAACGTGTGGGCCAGCAGCTCGCCGGACCGCTTCGTCGCCGCGTAGGGCGAGATGGGGGGTTCCCCCCGATCGTTCTCCAGGAAAACGGGACCATGTCCGTGCTGCCGCAGACAAACGAGGAGGGGTTTGGTTGGATAAGTCGACGCACTCTTTGGCACCTTCCAACATCGACTGCATTCCGTCAACGGTGCAAGAAATGAACATCCGTGTTCTACTCTTCTCCGGATGTCCCGTCCGCTTCCATCAATGTGATCTCTATACCAAACTCGTCTCCGGCGTCCGCCATTCCATGATCGGCAGTCAACACCGGAAGATTGCGGCCGTCGGCCGCAGCAAGACGCAATGCATCCAGGGTCCGAAGCGCGGTCTCGTTCGCCGCCATCCATTGTCGAGCCCGAACGTACTCGTCCTGTTCAATCGGCACGATCTCGTACAGTCCCCTTCGCACATGTGTGCGGAAGAGATTTTGCACGCGTTCGGCATCGTTGGCCGACAACTCTCGTCGCCGCGTCTTTTTCGCCAACGCCGAATGCAGCTCGACATCGGTGAGCCGACTGATGACCGGCGGGCGGAGCCGACGGAGATGCTGTTCTGCCTGCTCACTCAACGGTTCAGGACAGTAATATGCAGCCAGGATACTGGTATCAACGTATCGGGTCAATATCTTTCGTCGTCTCGGCGGCGTTGCACGTTTTCACGGAGCGGAGCTCCCTCCACTTGCAGTTCTTCCCTCCACTCGCTGAGGGATGGTAGTGTGTTCCCGTCCGTTCCCTCCGTTGGATGAAGGCGAATCGGAGGGCGACCGGACCGGGTAATAAGAATCGTTTCCCCCTTCTCCGCACGATCAAGGAGACTCTCAAGACAGCCTTGCGCCTCTTGAACAGGGATCTGTGTCATAACAGCCTTCGATAATCAATTCGCTGCCCCTCTTCCTACGATTTTCTCTCTTCAAGAGAGTAGGTATTCGGCGTAAACCTACAAGACTATATCGACCAAACGTCCATTTGCTCCACGCGTGTCCCAAATGGCTACACCTCCAGCACCGGCCGATCCGCGTAGTAGGACTTGACCCAGTCCGCAAACTTTTGGAGACCCTCGTCAATAGTGGTGTCCGGCACCCAATCGAGCAGATCGCGGGCCTTCGAAATGTCCGCGTAGGTGCGTTCAACATCGCCGGGCTGGGTCGGCAACTGCTTGATCTCAGGCTCGATGCCCATCGCGTCCCCGATCCCCGCAATCAGGTCTTTGAGCTGCGTGGTCTCCGATCCGCCGAGGTTGATGATCTCGTACTCGGGGTCGTCGAGGGATGTCGCGCGGTGGAGACTCTTTACGATGCCGTCGACGATGTCGTCGACGAACGTGTAGTCGCGACGCGAGGTGCCGTCGCCGTACATCGTGATGGGCTGATCCGTGAGGAGCTGCCGGGCAAACTTGTGGATCGCCAGGTCCGGCCGCTGACGGGGGCCGTACACGGTGAAGAAGCGCAGGCAGTGGGTCGTGATGTCATAGAGGTGGTGGAACGTGTGCGCCAGCAGCTCGCCGGATCGCTTCGTGGCGGCGTAGGGCGAGATGGGGTGCTCGACCCGGTCGTCCTCCGCGAAGGGCACCGTGTCGTTGTTGCCGTAGACCGACGAGGAGGAGCCGTAGATGAACGTGTCGATGCCCAGCTCCTGGGCGACCTCCAACATCGACTGCGTGCCGCCGACGTTCGTGCGCTCGTAGGCCACCGGCGTCTCGATGGACGGCCGCACGCCCGCCTTCGCGGCGAGGTGGACGATCGCGTCCACGTTCCGGGCGTGCAGGGCGTGCAGGATGGCGTCGGTGTTGCAGATGTCGGTCTCGATGAGCGTGAATCGATCCCGTGGAAAATCTTCAATCCCCTCCTCCTTGATGGCACGTGGATAAAACGGATCGAAGTTGTCTATAGCCGTGACACGGTGGCCGTCGTTCAGAAGGCGACGACACAGATGCCCGCCGATGAAGCCGGCCCCGCCGGTGACGCAAACGTGCATAAGTGGATTGAAATGGGTTGGGCAAACATGACGAAAGGACCTGACGAACAAAGTCTATGCGACGGCCGGGAGGGATTCCCCGTATTCGTGATGAAGATGCCACTCCACCGTCTTCCGGAGCGCCTCCTCATTGGAAACCGGCTGCTCGAACCCTTCGTCGCGAATCTTGCTCGCGTCGAAGTTCGTCGAACGGTTAAATTTCTCGATGCGGGCGGCGGTGATGGGAAATGAGCAAAGCGAATTCACACCAGTAAAGTCGATGCCCGTGAGGTCCGCTGGTGAAATCGGGGACCGCGGCGATGGGCGACGCCACACTTAACGGGATGTGCCGCAAGGGAGGCGTTCGACCGAGCATCTCGTAGATGGCTGATGGATAAGCCGATTGGAACCTGGAGAGAAAGTAAAGAGATACAGATTTACGCTCTTTTCTCTACCCCATTGGACTCCAGGAGCTCATCGTACACGTCCATCGTATCTTGAACGACACGTTCTAAAGAGAATTCGTCTTCGACGAGCCGTCGCCCGTACGCTCCCATTTCAGTACGTTCTTCGGGACTTGAGATTACTTCTCTCAGTGCTACAGCGAGAGATTCCGAATCCTTCGGTGGGACGAGACACCCATTTTTCCCATCGTGAACAATTTCTCTGCAGCCCGGCATATCCGTCGTAACGATGGGTCGCTCACAGGCCGCAGCCTCAATGAGCACTTTGGGAACACCTTCCCGGTAGTAGGAAGGCAAGCACACGATGTGGGTATTTGCAAAAACGGAGGGCATATCCTCCTGAAACCCCCACCACTCGACCGGCCCTTCTTCGTCCCAGGCCTTCAGTTGATCTTCGGGTACGGCATTGGGATTGAGGGGATCGCTTTTGCCAACGAGAGCAAACCGTGCATCGATACCCTTCTGCTTCAAGAGACGCGCCGCTTCGACAAATTCCCTCACGCCTTTGTCCCAAACGAGCCGCGAGGCGAGAATGACAATAGGTGGTCCCTCCGACTGCGGCGCAGACTCGAAGGTGCTCACATCAACGCCTGATCCTTTGATGAGGCGCACCTGATCCCGATTTAGTACTCCCCGTTCCACGAACTCGTCAATGTTATCAGGATTCTGGAAAATAGTGCGCGAATGGGGATGACCAAAACCGAATCGTGCGATCTGAAAGACGATCCAGCGCACGAGTCGAATTTTAGGAGTTTCAGATGAGAAGAGGTGGCCAAGGCCGGTGAAAGCGTTCACAACACGAGGAATCCGAGCGATACGGGCGGCAATGCCCCCGTAGAGTATGCCCTTGAAGGCAATGTGATGGACCAATCTCGGTCGAACTTCACGATAGAGCTGTACGAGATGAATCAGTGTCCGGAGTTCTTGAATAGGATTCAGGCTTTTGCCCTCAAGCTCCAATTCGTGCCAAACCAGACCCTCTGATTTCAAATTGGACACATATGGATCTCGCGGGGTAGCAACATGAACCTCCAAGCCACACTCCTGAGCCGCATGCGCAATAGGCATACGGTGCGAAAAAAAGAACTCAGCCCGATTCGCAACAAAGAGGACTTTTTTTCTCACAGCAAATTAGTGTTGACTCGATAAAGTGGACAGTCGCTTTTGCCAGGATATTCCGCTCCTACTTCATCTGACGCAGCTTCTTGAGCAGCTCGCGAAGCTCTTTCCGCCCATCGGTGGAGTGCCCCTCAGTGCTTTTAGCCTTATCTCGATCAGCTTGTTTTACCCAACTTCGAATGGTCGGCTCGGTTGGCTTGAACTCCGCGGCCAGATCCGCAGGCGTTCGCCCGTTCCAAACAATCTTGCCAGCCTAATCTCTAAGTTTCCGCGTGTACAGTAGACATGTTCTTCGTATGGTCGAGAAGGCATGATTACCATGGAGTGCGTTTCGTCATTTTTGCACAAGTAAGTTTAAACCAAGAGATAAACATTATCAAATACTTCCTCATACAAGTCTACTACCTCCGGTAGTGAGTAATTTTCTTTCATATAAGACCTTCCTTCTTTTCCCAAATTGGTACGACAAAATTCATTTAAGGCAAGCTTCTCAACGATAGACGTAAGGTTTTCCATAGAGCCAGCTCGCATTCCGCCTATCTCATTTTCAAGAAGCCCATCAAGATCAAAGTAAAGCGAGACGACAGGTGTCTCGTAACGCCAAGCCTCAAGGAAAGTATTAGGAAAACCCTCATATTCGGAGGTGTTGACAAGCAGTTTTGCCGTTCTGTAGTACCCATGCACTTTATCCGGATCAACTTCCCCTTTAAACTCCAGATTTTCTACCATATATGCTTTCTGCCGCAATTTATCGTGAACATTTTCTTTTCCTTCAATCGGCTGCGAGATCATCGTGAAGTTAATATCTGGAAGGCGCTTCGCAAGCTCAATAAAAAGATTCGGGTTCTTCTTTTTCGGATCACTGCTACCAACCCACAAAACGTGGCCTCTATCTTCTGGGGGATGCAGTTCACCAGCATCAGGTAGGTCGTAGCCATTTGGTATTTGAAACGCCTCAACTCCAAAATTCTCCATCAGAAGGAAGCTTTGGCACTCAGTTTGTGTGATTACTGCGTCCGCACCGCTGACTGCAAGACTGTAAAACGGCAAGAAGAAAGCAGGGTACCGATTCTTCAGGTATGAGAAGTCTACATCTGAGTCGTTGGCAACTCGGAAGACGAATCGGGCCCGAAGAGTCTTACAAATCAGGAAAGTGGCTGCTGCTAAACGTGGTGCGCCGCGTACAACATACACGTCGGAAGATAAATTCACCATTGCTGAGAAAAGCCCGTATAAAGACTTTATAATTGACGGTATACCAGATATACTTCCCGAAACACCCTCTACTAGCTTAATGCCATCTACTACGTTTGTATCCTTACCGTTATAATTATCCACAATAGCTGAGATATCATAACCCCTATCAGACATTTCACTGTACACCATGCTTTGCTGACGCTGTGCCCCGCCAGCACTTGCCGTTGAATTTTTTATCAAGTATGCAGTAACTTTTGGTGACACTACGCATATTTCTAAATTACGTTTTGGACTATTCTCGGCTTCCATATTTATACACCACTTTGTTTATAGAACAGCATAAAATAAAATACACAATACCGGACCCTATTCCACCAAGACCCACCATATACCTATCCTCAAAACCCTGACCGATAAAGACTGCTATTATTGAAGAGGCTAAAAAAGCTTCCACCTTAAATTCGCTTTCTCTACTTCTTAACAAGACTAGTTTGGACACTATTGTATAAAATAAAAGAATCGGCAAAGAAAGTACCACCAAAAAACCAAATACCCCAACTTCGCTTAGTAGTCTTACATATAAGTTATGTGGGGAAGTTGCAGTTTTTGGTCCACCTTTTTGAGATATCAAATCTGTGCTATTCCACCATCCCGCATGACCTGTAAGAGGCGCTTCGATAAAATACGGCCATACGTCTTTCCATGCTCGGAGACGGGTTTGAAGTCCACTCTCACCGCTGAGTCGCTGTTCAACTTTTTGTAAGTCCCGCAAAATATAAACTGTTTCCTTAAAAGCAGGCATAGCTGGTAAAATTGACAGACACAAGATTCCAGCGGCTGCCATTTTTCTCAGAAATCCCAATTGTATTCTCCCGCGCAGAAAACGTGATAGGTGGAGAGCACCTATGATCCCAAAATACATAAAATACAGAGATGCAAAGGTAAGGATGACGCTCCTGGAGAGGCTCCACGCAAGAACAATAAAGGCAATAACATATAGGGCTTTTTCTCTTTTTTTCCACAATTTATTTTTCAGCGCGGAATAATGTGCCCAGAAGATAGCGAAGAAGGCCAAAAAGGCAACTTGGTTGGGATTGCTTCCACCACTCATCCGGACCCCACCGACTCCAGCAGCCCATTCCGGAATCGTCAGTTGGCCAAGTAGCAGGATTACAAGTAGTGCGAGCAAGCTGTACGTGAGTGGGCTCCCACTTCGCATCTCCGTTTGTTCCATTACCCGCAACGCCTGCCAGAAAAAGATGATTGATAGTGCTAGGATCCCGATAGACAATATTGCTCGGGAGATCGAGTAGGCGGGACGCAGGGAGTTCAGATTAGCTACGACCAGTAGCACCAGAGATACGGCAACATAAACGTAGAACAGTCGCAGGCGAGTCGGGAAAAGCCCAAAAGGCTTCCGGGCTACAGACCGACTGAAGAGGTATCCCCCTCCGATGACAAGAATTCCCAGAGGAATAAGTGTCGCTCCTGGTACTATCTTTTCAACCTCATTAGTTTTTGCAGCATATCCTACCACAAAGTATGCTGACAGCAGCAAGACAATGCTGCTTTTCGGGTTAAACTTTACATTGACCATCTAAAACTTATGACGTATCAGTTCTCTAAAAGGACTTCAAGATACTGGTCCGCAATCTTCCCAACCGAAAAGTCTTTCGCTCTCTCAATAAGCCGATCAGATTCAACCGGAGGGTCGTTGAGGGTTTCGAGCACTGCTTCGGCAAGTGCCTTTTCATCGCCCACGGGGACCAAGTGCCCCCACTTGCCGCCCTCCAAAATCTCTGCAGGTCCGCTCGGACAATCTGTGGAAACAACAGGCGTCCCACAGGCCATCGCCTCGACCAGCACATTGCCAAAGCCTTCCCAACGAGACGAAAGAACAAATACAGATGCCGCGTCCATATGTCCGAACGGATCCTCTACAAATCCAGGCATATACACATCTTCCCACACCCCTAAGTCTCTAGCCAGTTCCTCGAGATTTTCGCGTTCTTCTCCTTCCCCCAGAATAATTAGATCAGCCTCTATTTCTCTATCAATAGTTTCAAATGCGCTTATCAAAACTGAGAAACCCTTTTGTCTTACTAGCCTTCCGGCAGATACTATTTTACGTCCATCTGTTTTGTTTTCTGCTTTATTTCTATCTCTTATTTTTACCGGGTTATATACCGTCGAAACTTTACTATCTTTTACTTTTATATTTTCTACTATATCTTTATATAGACCCTCCGATATACCAACTATTTCGTCAGCATAGGTGTAAGCAGGAAAAGACATCCAACGAATAATTCGTTCTTTAATCGACTTACCTTCCGCGTCTGGTCCGGACAAGGAATTTGTTTCCCTCATTACTAAACGGGCATCACTTCCTGCAAATAGGTGGGCAGTGGCTGCAACAACATTCGCATACGCCAGGGTTGAGAGCACACCGTCCAGCTTCTCCCTCCGAAGATACTGAACAAGTCCAGCAAGACTAGTGAGTGCCCGTGAAACTCCGAGGTCGACAACTCTCACCTCTGAACGAATGTCACTTCGGAAGGGCCCCTCGCAGTTTGCAACGACTAGGTCAGTGTCGATCCCTCTACCTGCGAACTCATTGGCGAGCGTCACCATCACCCGCTGTGCTCCTCCTCCATTGAGATTCGGGACAAATAGTGCAATTTGCTTGCTCATTCGAGGTTTGACATTCGGCTTCAGGTTGGAAACTTATCAGTCGCTCTATCTTCAGCTCAACGCCAGGCCGTAGTGTTTTGCAACTCGGTTCATCAGCCGATCCACCTCTACATCAAGGGCATGTGAGGTTGCATATTCATATCCGTTCTGCACCAGACGCTCACGGAGTTCAGGATCCTGCATGACCCGTGATATCTTCTGAGCAATGTCTTCAACGCTATATGGATCACATAGAATCCCATTCACACCGTCCTCAATCACTGACGGAATTCCTCCTGCGTCCGAAGCGACAACTGGCACCGAGCACGCCATGGCTTCTAGCAAAACTTTTCCCTGACGCTCTTCAAGTGACGGTAGAACTAACACATCTCCCCCGAGAAAGCGTGATTCGATCAGCTTTCTATTCTGGATCTGACCGGGAAACTCTATCGATGCATCAAGTGAGTTAGCCAATTGCTCAAGTTCCGTTCGCAGTTTTCCGCTTCCAATTACGGTACACCGAATTGAGCGGTCCCGTGTGTGTAACTTGTCGACGGCCCGGATCAATCGGCGTAGGTTCTTTACTGGAGAAAGGCGTCCTGCAAAAACGACATGGAAGGGCTCTTTTCCCCTTTCAACGTCTTTTTTATTCAACGGAGGCATTTCATCTTTTTGTAGCGTTGTTTTGACCCACTGTGTCCATGGTCCATAGCTTCTCATAAACATATCTCCAGTAACAAATACGGGCACATCTTTACATAAAAATTTAATGAGGGGGTAAAGGCAGTGCGTGTTTATGTAATACTTGACTGTCTTCGCCAGCTTACTGTAACTTCTTCGAAGAACGTTACCTGCTCGATCCGTGTCGAGCGAGGCAAACATTCGCTTGCCGCCGAGACGAGCTAGAAGCATCCCGAGAACTCCAACATCATTGGGGCCCATGCAGTAGACAATATCTGACTCTCTAATCACCCCCCACATGATACTAGCAACCTCTGGTAAATTATTCAGAAGCTCCCCACGGCCTTGGAAAGCGGGTAGCGGTGTAACCTCAATATTATCTCTGTAAGCCTCCCCCTGTCCTCCTCCGTCTTCGGCAACTGGGACACAAAGATTGACGGAGCAGTAGTGGCGAGCGATCTCATTGGTGAGATTCTGGAACCCCCCCTTTACTTTAAATCCGTACTTCTCTCTTACATGATACTTGTGTGATAGTATTGCTACCTTTCTTTCAATCATTTTTACTTGCAACTATGAATATCCATTTTGACAACAAGCGGGGTAATTTTTTCATTATGCTTACATAACCTGGTATTACTTTGCGCATTCTAATTCCTCCCTCTGCAAACTGGTTTTTTATATCAAATTTATTTTCTTCAACCATAGAAGGAAAAGAGTCCCAGTCGAAAAACTTGATATGTCCCCCAACCAACGAGACATCAGATGTGGGACTCCCTTGAATCATTCTCAATCGCTGTATGAGCCTATACTCATTCGGAACAGAAGCAATAAGCAAGCCACCAGGTTGTAGCCATCGATTGATCTCTTCTAGAGCACCTGCAGGATCGTATAGATGCTCAAGGACTTCCAAACATACAACCGCATCAACAGTCTCGTCATCGATACTATCCACCCCTTTTTCCAAGTCCCCTTCTTCGGCTGGTATCCCTTCAGCCTTTAGGTCCCGTACTACATCCGGAATCGCTTCAATCCCCAATGTCTTGCTGTACCCTTCTTCCATTAGCCTCCTGAGTAATATTCCATAGCCGCACCCAACATCCACAATTCGGCTCTCTCTATCTAGCCCTCTTTTCTTCAACAAGTTTAGAACCACTTCTGCCCGGTGTTTGCTGGCTTTTGTATCCCCTTTCAAAGATTGCTTATAGTTATCGGGTACCCTAGTGCCCTCTTCTTCAGGTATGCTCATGGGTTTGTAGCTTCCGTCATTCGTATGAAGCGATCATTATTTATCTTAAGCTTCTCGTAAGCCCCCTCGCCAACCTTCTGGCCATCCTCTAACATGACGATGTTATCAGCCTGCTTTACCGTACTTAGTCGGTGAGCAATCATGAGCATGGTATGATTGCCTTCCAATGCATAGATTGCCTCCATCACGCTCGCTTCTGTCGCCTGGTCAAGCGCGCTCGTTGCCTCGTCGAAGACAAGCACCGACGGACGGTGGTAAAGCGCTCGTGCAATGCCGATGCGCTGCCGCTGCCCACCAGAGAGTTTTACGCCTTGCTCACCCGCGACAGTATTCCACTGATCCGGGAGCTCGCTGGTAATAAAATCATTAATTTGGGCCCGGCGCGCAGCGTCCCGAACAGCGTCCATGTCGATCTCTTCTTCCGTGACGCCGAAGGCAATATTCCGCGCCACGGTATCGTCCGCCAGGTAAATCTGCTGCGGGACGTAGCCAATGTCCTGCTGCCATCTTCGGATGGTACTGTCCCTTTGAATCGGCGTGCCATCAACGGAAATCGTCCCCTGCTGCGGACGAAGGAGACCCAAGATGAGATCAACCGTTGTCGTTTTTCCAGAACCCGTCTGGCCCACGAATCCTACTGTGGTGTTTGCCGGAATCTCGAGTGAGAGCTCCCGAATAGCTAGCTCTTCGGTCCCGGGATAGGTGAACGAAAGCTCGTCCAGTACAAGCCGGTCGTCCAGCGTCAGCGGTGCCTCGCTCGCGACCAACGCGCCATTCGGCGAGATATGCGGCCTCTGCTCGGCGCGCTTCTGCAGGTCCTCATGGATTTTCTTTAACGCGGCGATGTTAAATCGTGCGCTGGCAATCCCTTTAAATCCCTGCTGGAGCGCCGGCATGAGACGATAGCCCGCAAAGGCATAGAGTCCCAGCATTGGTATAACCTGCCCGATATTCTCCCGCATGACAATCAGGTAGACCGCAATAAGAATAATCCCACCGAAGGCCACTGCTTCCAAAATGTACCTTGGAGCTCTCCGGATAATTTTATAGCGTGCTTGATAACGCGAGTACCATTTCGAAGGGTCGTTGTATTGCTCCAGAAAGGCGTCTTCCTTACCACGAAGCTTAACCTCTTTGATTCCGCCAAACGCTTCGCTCACAAATTGGTAGCGCTGGGTATTCGTCTCTACGCGCTTCTCGCCGTAAGCATCGAGCCGGCTCTTCACGACGAAGTAGATTCCTGTGTAGGCAAGGCCAAGAATGGCAGCAACCATCAGCGCAACCGCCGGATCAACAAAGACAAGAAACCCAAGGATAAATAGTGCTACGACGCACTTCGCCCCCCCTTTCAACCCCGGTATGAGCATCGTATTTACAATTTCTTTTACCTCCTCCAGGATGTTCTTGCCAAGCTCGGCACTGTTGCGCGTGAGGAAGTATTCGTACGGGCGGTAGAGGTAGCTGCGCAGAAGACGGCGCGATAGGTTGTGGTTGCGCCCCCATGCGTAACGGTAGAGTGCCCACGTGGTGAAGACGATGAAAGCGTTGCTAATCACGAGCGCCAGAAGCGCCCCCAGCCCCAGCGCAATGAGAAACGTGTTGGTGTCGGCAAAGCCCAGGGTCTCGAAGACCCAGCTCAGATACGGGTTCTCGTGCACGGTCGCCGGGTCGGCCGCGACCGAGAGGAACGGCATAATTGAAGCCACACTCACCACCTCCAGCCCCGCCATCACGAGAACACCACAGAAGAGAAGGTACAGGTTTCGCCGCTCGCGAGGCGTAAGAAGGTCGAAAAACGTCTTGATAATTTCCATCTTCAAATCCGGAAATAGGGAGTTACATCGTCGGACGCACGAGAGGAGTACCTTGAAATCACCCGACTGGCTTCTCTCCTCGCCAGCGCGCCGGAATCAGGCGTTCGCGGATCTCAGTGAGCTTCTCCTGCTCCTCCTCGTTCTTATCGGCGTTTTCGACGGAGGCCTTTACGAACGCTCCCATCAACCCTGAGAAGGCTCCGAAAACGACGGAAAGCAGAACAATTAGGGTCCGTTTCGGCGCACTCCGATTCGTCGGCGGCACCGGCTCTTCCACCACCGTTACCACCGGCTGCCGCTGCTGTAGATCCAGTCGCGTCTGCGTGAGCTGGCTCTGCAGCTCGCTGTAGAGCTGCTCCTTGAAGCTCACCTGCCGCTGGAGGCGATCCCGACGAAACTGCAAGGTGGCCGTCGTCGGGTTCTGGTTCCGCTCCAAAAACTGCGCCAGCCGGTCTTCGGCCACCTCCAGCTCCTGCTCGGCCTCCTCGAAGCGCCCCTCCACAAACTGCAACTGCTCCCGCACCTTCTCCGTCCGGATCGTGCGTACCCGCGTCGTGAAATGATCGAGAAAGCTCTCCGCAAGGGACGATGCAAGTTGGGGCCCACCCGCCGTCACCGCAATCGTCATGAGACCTGTTTCCTGACTCACCGTTGCTGCAATTCTCTCCTCGATGGACTCCAGAGCCTCGTCCTCTTCCTCACTGGGAATGAGCGGTTGTCCGGCTTCGGCGGTCCCAGCCGGAGCAGGAGCCCGGGACGCCTCCGTCACCTTCTCTTTGAGCGTCCATGGAAGCTTGACTGTGTAATTTAGAATCGTCCCCAGAATCCCCGGCGGCCGATTCACGTAGTCGACATACGTCATTGGCCGCTCGGCGTCCGGAAAGCGAAACGTGTCCCGAACCACGGCGAGCCGAACGGCCCGTCCCTTCAATACCTCCGGAAACGCTTGCGGACCGAGTCCCCCGGATGCCCCCCCCAGAATCCCGGAGATCGCGCCCCCCGCCAGTCCGCCAGCAATCCCTCCCAGTCCACTCGGCAAATCCGGTCCCTTGCTTTTCGCCTCCCGCGCCACCTTCGTCTCCGACGTATACTCCAGCGGCGCCAGCACCGAATACGTCACACCCAGCAACGTAAAGACAAGCACCGTCCGCAGGATGAGGGTCTTGTTTCGCGCCAGGACAAGCAGAATATCCAGCAGGGACACCTCGTCCTCCCTGGCCGGTGTCTCGGGGCCGGACGGCTCTCCGAAGTCCGGCGCACCGTCGCCCGGCGGCGACCCGGTCGGCTCGTCTGTCGAATCGGCGGCGTCACTCATAGCAAGACTCAAATCTGATGGTGTCGAGGAGCGCAGTCCCCACCCCGCGACTGCCTAGTTCAACACCTGCGTCACCAGCACCAGCAGCGTCACGGCGCTCGACAGGATCTGCGTGCTGGTCGACGCGATCTGGGCGTACTGCGCGATACTGCGGTCCGTCTCCTCTTCCTTCGTCACCCGAATCACCGCCCCGTCGTCTACCTCGGGCGTCCGCCGGAACCAGCCGGTGTCGACCCGAAACGTCGCGCCCGACGCCTGCGTGATCAGGGTCGTCTCGGTGTTCTTCCGCGTGCCGCCCGCCCGGTCCAGGTAGTATTCGACGCGCCGACCGTCCTCATGTTTGATGAGGCCCTCGTTGGCCACGTTGCCGCGCACGGCCACCGTGTTCGGCTGCGTCGGAATCACAATCTCGTCCCCGGGTCGTAGGATTACATCTTCCTCCGGATCCCCCTGCGTGGCTTGTTTCATCTCCACAATGACCTGCTCCCCGTCCCGCGTGAGGCGCCCCCCCTTCAGGTAGCCGGTCGGCAGGATGCCGCCGCTCCGGTCGATGAGGTTCGACAGCCGCTCGTTATCGCGCAGCAGCGTGTACTCGCCCGGGTAGCGCACCTCGCCCTGAACGGTCACCGTCTCCTGCGGCTGAAAGGACGGATCTTTGCGGACGTAGACCTGGTCACGGTGCCGCAATTTGAAGTCCGCCGCCGCCTCCAGGGCCGCCGTGGTGTCTTCCACCGAGAAGTTCACGCCCTTCGGGCTCAGTTCTTCGTCCACAAGCGACACCGGAATCGTCTTCGCCCGGAGCCCTTCCTCATCTCGCTTCTCCACCATCCGAGTCACTTCCACCTCCCGTAAAGACGCCCCCTCCGCGAAGCCGTTGGCCTGGAGGAGCAGGTCCTTGAGCGTCATGTTGTCGCGGAACGTGTACTTTCCGCCGCTCTCGACGGCCCCGCTGATCTTCACGAACTGCCCGTCGAGCCGATCGACCGTGGCCGGGTAAATGCGGACCTCGTCGCCGGGCCGGAGCTCGCGCGTCGACATCTCGCCGCCGGCCAGGGCATCGCCGAGGTGGAAGGGAATCACCCGCTTCTCGTCGCCGTCCTTCGAGGTCCGAAACAGATCGGCGCGCCCGAGGAAGACCTCCTTCAGGTACTGCTCGTCGGTGAGCCCGCCGCCCTTGATCAGAAGGTCGCGGACAGTCATGCCCTTCCGGTAGCGATACCGCCCCGGCGTCCGCACCTTTCCGGAGATACGCACGAACCGGTCCGCCTCCATCTCCTGGACCGAGGCGATGTGCAAACTGTCCCCCGGCTGGAGGACCACGTTTTCCTGCGGCGCGTCGTCCATCACAGCGTTCAGGTCGAGCGCCTGCGTCGTCTGGTCGAGCGAATCGTCGATCCGGATGAGGTCCGCCTGTTCGCGGTAGGCGTCGCCGCGAAGGCCGTCGGCCGCGTCGATAAGGTCCTTTACGGTCCGGACGCCGCCGCCGAGCTCGTACTGCCCGGGCTGGAAGACGGCGCCTCGCACCTCGACGGCCTCAATCTGCGCCTGCACGGCCGGCGACTGCGCCTCCGCCACCGATAAAATACGCACCCGATCCCCGTCGGCCAGCTTCACCGGGACCGAGTCGGAGCGCACGTCCTGCAGGCTCACGTCGATGACCTTTCGGGCCACCGAGGGCTCCTCTCGTTCGTCGAACGGCACGATGCGCTCGATCTGAAATCGCTTGGCGTAGGCCTCCGCCTCTAATCCCCCCGCGTATTCGAGGAGATCCTGGACCGTCTCCCCCTCCGTCATTTCGTAGTAGGCCGGGCGCTTGACGGCGCCGCGGATCGCCACCGTCTTCCCCCGGGGCGGAACGAACACGTAGTCGTTGCTCTGGAGTTGCACTGAGTTGGGGCTGTACCCCTCCATGAGGTAGTCGTACAGGTCCACGGTCGAGACCACCTCTCCATCCCGGATCACCCGGATGTTGCGGAGCGACCCCCGCTTCAAGGGCCCGCCGACGCTGTAGAGCGCGTTGAAGACGGTGGCGTAGCTACTCACCGTGTACCCGCCGGGCTGCGGCACCTCCCCGAGCACGAACACGCGCGACGGCTGGATGCGCGTCAGCGTAAGGTCCATGAATACCGTCTGCGGCTCGCTCGTCAACCCCGAGTAGCTGCGCGACAGCCACGTCTTCATCTCTTGGCGGAGCGTGTCGAGGCGCTTGCCCGCCACCGTAAACTGGCCGACATTCGGCACGGTGACCCGTCCCTCCCGATCCACCGGAAGCTCGTACGCAAACTCAGCCCCGCCCCAGACCGTAAGCCGAAGCTCGTCGTCCGGACCCACGACGTAGCTGCCGTCGGCCGGCCCTGTCGCCTCGGGAACGAAGGCCTCCGGAATGGTCTCAAACGTGTCGTAGCCGAAGTACGTCAGCTCCTTCCGGGGTTGCTCGGACTGCCGGTTTTTTTCCTTCGGGCGAATCGTGAATTGCCGCCCGGTCGGGAGCGTAACGGTCGTGTCGGCGGTCGTCACCGTCGCGTAGAGGTCCCAGGTGCCCGGGTTCGTGTCCTGCGGAACGGTGGTATACCCCCGCCACTGGCCGTCCTGTGTGGTCCCCTGCGTCCGGCTAATGCTGCGCAATGCCGCCGAATCGCCGTCCGCGGTAAGAAAGCCGAGTTCAACGTCCGTAATCCGAGACCGGCTCTGCAGCGGCACCACCGCCTTCACGTCCACGGGCAACTGCCGGACCGACAAGCTCCCCGGCTCAATCCTCGGAGTTCCTGCCACCACGGGAGTCAGCGGAAGCGCCGCCACCGAGTCCGGCACCTCCGGTCCGCCGGCGCCCGTCGTTCGCACGCCCGTTCGCTGTCCGCCGGCGGCTCCAGCAGCTTGCATGAGCGCCTGAATGCGCGCCTCCGGCACCCCGAGTTCCCGCGCCCGCTGCGCCGCCTGCTGGGGATTGGACGGGTCGATGCCGAGCTGCTGCATCTGCTGACGCGCCTGCTCCAGCGTCATGCCCCGCTTGTCAAGCTCCTGCTGCACGGCGTCGGGCACCTCTTGCCCCACGGCCGGCCCGACGGGAAGCATCAGCAGGGCCGTGACACACAGACACAGAATGGCACCGAGGCGTCGCATGAAGCGGACAAAAGCCTACGAAGAAGACACAGAACCTGCCTGCGGAGGCACGCGGGGAGGACAGAATTTTCACGCAGAGACAGATTGCTGTTACGACCAGTTTACTTGGTAACGCCCACACAGGGAAAACGCGAGTCGGATCGATCCATCCCGATCTGACTTATTCAAATCTTCGCTGGGGCTGCGGACGGCGCCCCCCGCCTTCGTGGAGCCCCTCAAGAGCCTCACGACTGTTTGCCTCCCCCCCTGGCTCGCCAACCGTTCGAGGCACGGTGGAGAATATTGTCGTCCCCATGTTTCTCGTCTTGAAGAACACGCTGTACCGCCCCGAGACGCGCGTCTACATCGCCACCGGTACGCTAGTGATCCCCCCACTCGGCGGGCCGACGGCAAATCGGTACCCCCAATCCGCGCCGTCATTCGTCGGGGTGATTCTGGATGTACCGCCGGACCGCCCGAAATGCCCGACGGGTGCGGATGATTTTATCGTAGAACCGGGATTGCCATTCGAAATCGGTCTTGCCGTGTCGCCGGATTTGTTTGGTGCACACCGATTTGTATTGCCCGATGATGGCGCCCAACGAATGGGCGTGCAACCGAAAATCACCGTCGGATGCGGTTCCCGTTGCATCCGTAGTCTCGGCGAGACGAATCTACGCCGTGACCATCGATGGTATCATTCCGATCATAAAACGGCGATTCCGTCGTGATGCCCATCAATCCATGGACATGGTCCGGCATCACGACCCACGCGTCCAACCGCACGTACGATCGCACCACAGGCGTCCGTTGCCATTCCCACGCGGCCACACATCCGGCTCGCGACAACCCGATGATGCCGTTCCGGACCCGACCAAAAAACGGACGTCGATGTTCGGTGCAGATGGTCACAAAATACCACGCCGCCCGTCGGTACTCCCAGTCGTCGTGACGGATGGTGCCGGGTCGGTATCCCTTGTATCGTGTCATGGCGGAATGGGGAGAGGGGGCCGAAAGGGGTGGGTCGAATAGACACATTCGACCCGGTAAACGTAATGCCGGAATCGAAACCGGCATCTGCCGTGACGGACGTTGCATCCTAATAGATCTGTGCACGACACACGCTCCCATACCCCGGTCAGAACCGAACAATCCGCGGCACACGAGCCTCCGTCGCTCGACTCGACCTCCGACCGACGGAGGCCCCCCGCTGAAACCCATCCCTCCCGCCGCGTCTACAACGCCCGACAGGTTCGCCCCGCTTCCCTCCGGTGCCCCGACGCGCAACGCTTGACGCAGAACGCCCAACGCAGAACCAGGATGCCAATCCTCCCCATCGACGACGTGCTGCCGGACCTGAAAGCCGCCCTCCGCGACGCCCCGGAGGCGGTGCTGCAGGCCCCCACCGGTGCCGGCAAGACCACCCGCGTGCCGCCGGCGCTGCTGGGCGAAAACTGGCTCGGCGACGACACAATCCTCATGCTGGAGCCGCGGCGGCTGGCCGCCCGCTCCGCCGCCCGCTTCATGGCGAAACAGATGGGCGAGGATCCGGGCCAGACGGTCGGTTATCGGGTCCGCATGGACACCCAGGTGAGCGCACAGACTCGGATCGAGGTCGTGACGGAAGGGGTGCTCACGCGCATGCTGCAGGACGACCCTGCCCTTGAAGGCATCGGCGCCGTCCTGTTCGACGAATTCCATGAGCGCAACCTGCAGGCCGATCTCGGCCTCGCCCTCACCCTCCAAACGCGGGAAGTACTGCGCCCCGAGCTTCGCGTCCTCGTGATGAGCGCCACCCTCGACACGGGTCCAATTGCCGAATTACTCGACGCGCCACTGATTGGAAGCGAGGGCCGGAGCTACCCCGTCGACGTCCACTACCGCGCCCGTCCCGACAGCCGTCGGGACCGGATCGAGCCCGCCGTCGCGACGAAGGTGCAGGAGGCGCTGGGCGAAACGGACGGGGACGTGCTCGTCTTCCTCCCCGGCGCGGGCGAGATCCGCCGCACCAAATCGCGCCTGGAGGACACCGTGCCGGACGACGTGGACCTGTATCCCCTCTTCGGCAACCTGCCGCCCAAAAAGCAGGATCAGGCCGTCGAACCAAGTCCGGATGGGCGCAGGAAGGTCGTGATTGCCACCGACATCGCCGAGACGAGCCTCACCATCGAGGGCGTGCGCGTGGTGGTCGACAGCGGCCTCCGCCGCGCGCCCCGATTTGACGCCGCTAGCGGCATGACCCGCCTCGAAACGGTCAAGATCTCGCAGGCCTCCGCCGACCAGCGCACGGGCCGGGCGGGCCGCGTGGCGCCGGGCACCTGCTACCGCCTCTGGACCGAGCGCACGCACCATCACCTCGACCGCCATACGCCGCCGGAAATCGAGAACGCCGACCTCGCCTCCCTCGCCCTGGAGCTGGCCGCGTGGGGCACCCCCGACCCCGCCGATCTCCAGTGGCTCGACCCGCCCCCCGCCGACGCCCTCGACCGCGCGCAGTGGCTGCTGCGGCGGCTCGGCGCTACCGATGAGGACGGCACGATCACCGACCACGGGTGCGAGATGTCCCGACAACTGTCGGGACTCCACCCGCGCCTCGCGCACATGCTCATCAACGCCCAAACGCTCGACCATGGCGGCCTGGCCTGCGACCTCGCCGCCCTCCTCAGCGAGCGCGACATTTTCAAGGGCCAGGGCGAGGCCCCGGACGTCGACCTGCGCCTCCGCCTCGAAGCGCTCCATCGCCTCCGCCGCGGCGACCGCCCCACCCCCGACCACGCCCGCAACTACGTCGTCCCCTACGGCCCCCGACAGCAGTCGGGGTACGTCCGTAAGGTCGCCGACCACTGGCGGTCCAAGCTCGGCGTCTCCCAAAAAGAGGAGGAGGACATTGAGGCGTGCGGCCTCCTCACCGCCTTCGCCTACCCGGACCGCATCGCACAGCGGATGGATGGCCAGGGCCAAAATGGCCGCTTCCGTCTGCGCAACGGCCAGGTGGCCGAACTGCCGACCCCGCAGCTGCTCTCGGAGGAGGACTACCTCGTGGCCGCCCACGTCGACGGCCGGCGGCAGACAAACCGGATCTTCCTCGCCACACCCATCTCCGAACAGGAGATCCTCGACTACTTCGGCGACGAGATCGAGCCGACGACGGACGTGGCGTGGGACGCCGACGCCCGGCGGGTCCGGGCTCGCCATCGGGACGAGCTCGGGGCCCTCGTCCTGAAGGACGGTCCCATCGAGAATCCCGATCCGACGACGATGGCCCACGCCATGATTGAGGGCGTCCGCGAGCACGGCCTCGATCCGCTGCCGTGGACCGATCACGCCCGCCAGCTGCAGCATCGGATCCAGTTTCTGCACCACCACCTCGGCGACGACTGGCCCGACGTGCACGACGAGGCGCTGCTCGAGACCCTGGAGGACTGGCTCCTGCCCCACGTCTACGACATGAAGCGGGCCGACGACCTCCAGCAGCTCAATGTCCCCCAAATTCTCCGCGACCGGCTCACCTACGACCATAGCGACCGACTCGACTCGTGGGCCCCCACCCACATCACGGTCCCCAGCGGCTTCGACCGCCCCATCGACTACTCCGACCCCGAGACGCCCGTCCTCGCCGTGCGCCTGCAGGAGCTGTTCGGGCAGACCGAAACGCCGCGCATCGCCGGGGGCCACGTCCCGCTCACCCTCCACCTCCTCTCCCCCGCCCAGCGCCCCGTCCAGATCACACAGGACCTGGAAGGCTTCTGGACCGGCACCTACTACGAGGTCCGCAAGGACATGCGCGGCCGCTACTCCAAGCACTACTGGCCGGAGGACCCGCTCGCCGCCCCCGCTACCCACACCACGAAGGCGCAGATGGACGCCGATCGGTAAGGTATGAATGTAGATGGTTGATGGTGAATGGGAAAGCAGAACCCCCACGTTATATCTTCTCTCCCCTGCGTGTCTTTACAGCACACCCCTCTTTCAATCCATGCAATGCACCAATGCCTTCTGCTCAGCAGTTTCGGGATCCGGAGACGTACCAGAAAGTCCGGCAACAGGCAAAATACATTTTCAAGCTGACCCGCCGCCTCCCGAAAGAGGAGACGTATGCCCTCACCGACCAAATCCGGCGGTCGTCCCGAGCCGTCGGTGCTCTCATCGCAGAGGCCTGGGCACGAAGGCGCTATGAGGCAGCCTTTGTGAATAAGCTAAACCAAGCCCTCGCCGAGGCAATGGAAACACAGTCCTGGCTTGACGCCGCGTATGACTGCGACTACATCGACGCCGATACCCATGACCCTCGATACGGAGTGGCAACACATCGGGGGAACACTCAACCGTATGATCCAGCAGTCCGACCGCTTCTGTCACTAACCGCTCTCACGTATTCCCACCCACCACTCACCATCTACTATCCCCAACGCAACTCTGAACCCACAACCCTCAACGCCTAACCCAAAACGCACAACCCACAACGCATAACCCTCAACGCATAACCCTCAACGCATAACCCTCAACTCGCAACGCACCAACGCGCAACTCGTAAATCGCAACTCGTAAATCGCAACTCGAAGCTGTCACCCCACCCGCGCAAAGCCCAGCCCCTCCTCCGCGTACGACGCCTCGTATCGTCGCCGCAACCGGGCATGCTCGTCGGCCCGGAGGTGCGGATCCGACTCCACGAGGTCGAACGCCGCCGTCCGCGCCTCCTCCAAAATGTCGGTGTCCTGCGTGATGTCCGCAATCTTGAGGTCCGGCATCCCGCTCTGCCGCGTCCCAAAGAAGTCGCCCGCCCCCCGGATGCGCAGATCCGTCTCGCTGATCTCGAAGCCGTCAGTCGTCCGCACCATCGCCTCCAGCCGCTGCTTGGCCTCGTTGCTGCGCTTATAGGCCGCCATCAGGATGCAGTAGCTCTGCTGGTCGCTGCGCCCGACGCGCCCACGCAACTGGTGCAGCTGACTGAGCCCAAACCGCTCGGCGTGCTCAATAAGCATGACCGTCGCGTTCGGCACGTCGACGCCGACCTCAATCACGGTCGTCGACACCAGAATGTCGATCACGCCGTCCTTGAACTGCGACATCGCATTGTCCTTCTGGTCGGAGCTCATCTGCCCGTGGACGAGGCCCACGTTGTAGTCCGGAAACTGCGCCTGCAGGTCGGCGTGGCCGCTCTCCGCGTCCTTCAGGTCCACCTTCTCGCTCTCCTCCACGAGCGGATACACCACGTACGCCTGCTGTCCCTGCTCCAGCCGGTCGCGCAGAAACGCGTACACCTCCCCCCGCCGCTTCTCGGCCCGGAGGCGCGTCTCCACCGGCTTGCGCCCCGGCGGCATCTCGTCGATCTTCGACACGTCGAGGTCCCCGTACAGCGTCATCGCCAGCGAGCGCGGGATCGGCGTCGCCGTCATCAGCAGCATGTGCGGCTGGGTGCCCTTCTCGAAGATCTCTGCCCGCTGCGCGACGCCGAACCGGTGCTGCTCGTCCACCACCGCCAGCCCCAGCTCGTCGAATGCGACCTCCTCCTGAATCAGGGCGTGCGTGCCGATCGCCACCGGCACGCGCCCCTCTGCCAGATCTTTCAGGATCGCCGTGCGCTCCGATTTTGCCTGCCCGCCCACCAGCAGGTGCGGCATCAAGCCGAGCGGCCGCAGGTACTCCATCAGGTTCTGATAATGCTGCTCGGCCAGCAGTTCCGTCGGGGCCATGAAGGCGCTCTGATAGCCGCTGTCGTAGGCGTGGAGCATCGCCGCCACCGCCACCACCGTCTTGCCACTCCCCACGTCCCCCTGCACGAGCCGATTCATCTGCACGCCCGTCTGCGTGTCGTCGGTCACGTCGCGTAGCGCCCGCTTCTGTGCCCCCGTGAGCTCAAACGGCAGCACCTCATGCACGAATTTCTGCGTGTAGTCCCCGGGATCGTCGAACTCAGGCCCGGCCACCTCCTCCTGCTGCCGCCGCATCTGGGCGAGCATAAGCTGGATGAAGAACAGCTCCTCAAACTTGAGGCGCCGTTCGGCCCTGGCCCGCTCGGCCTGCCTCTTCGGAAAGTGAATGGCCCGCAGCGCCACGCGGCCCTCCATAAGGTCGAACCGCTCGACCAGCCGCTCCGGAAACGTCTCCTGAAGCTTCAGGCCGTGCTCCTTGAACAGATCGTAGATGATGCGCCGGATGGAGCGGCTCGTCAGCCCCACGTTTTCCATCGCCTCCCCGCCCGGATACAGCGGCACGATGCGCCCAGTGTCCAGGATGGCGTCGTCCTCCAAACGGTCGAAGTCCGGATGCGTCATCGAAAACCAGCGCCCGTACTTCTCCACGGTGCCGTGGAAGGCCACCTGATCGCCGGTTTCGAATGCCTTGCGCACCCACCAGAGGCCCTGAAACCAGGTGCACTTCATGCGCCCCCCCTGCTCCCCCTCCAGGATGAGTTCGAATCGCTTCTGGCTTTTGCCCGGCACAATCTGCGTCGACTGCACGGTCCCTACCACCGTCACCGGCTCCGGATCCTCGCGGAGCTGTCGCACCGGTGTGATCGTGGAGCGATCCAGGTAGCGACGCGGATAGAAGTGGAGCAGATCCCGCACCGTGCGTACACCATACGCGTCGGCCCACACGTCGGCCCGCTTTTCGCCGACGCCCTTCACGTACCGAACGTCCTTCTGCAGAAAATCCTCGCTCATGGGCGGCCAGTCGTCAGAGGGATGTGCAAACAATGTGCGTCTGCAGTTCCTTTTCTTCACACATCTAACCGGACGGCGGCGTTCCACGCCTCTTGTTCGACGTGCCATTCCACCCGGCCGCTGGTCGACAACGCGTTCTCCATCGGTCCTGCCTCCATGCCTCCAGGCGTCCCTTCATTTCAGGCAGATGGTCCATGAATGGCAAAAGTGCCTCCTGCTTTCCGAACGCGTTCCAACACGCGATCACCGCGACTTGACATTTTGGGAGCGCTTTTATTTAAGTTCTTTTGAACAATAAAGTGGGACTCCCTCATACCTTTTCTCACCGTGATCACATGACTAAATGACTCCATCCCTGAATGCGCTCCTGCTCGTCGCTGCCTTCTGGACCATCCCCGTCACCACCGCTGCCCTACTCTATCGAGCGTACGGCTCCTCCTTCGAGGACATGAAGGACGAGACCGTTGTCGACTCGGCGCAGCGGATGGGCAGCTACGTGGTCGCCACGTTGCCGACGGGGTAACAGCATGACATGCACGAGTAGGAGCGGCGGTCGACCGATGTCCGCTGTTCATGTCGAACAAGCGGCGTCGAGTCACCGCCTCCTCGGCTCTCGGTGCTCACGCCGTGTGCCCCACGTCGTGAGGGCGGAGCCTTCTCGTTCTCGACAGCTCTTCCCTCACTACCGACAAAGGAGCGTTTTGCCGAACGCGGGAGGCTCGATGCGATCCACGCGCCACGGCTCGCCCGCCGCCGTCCCCCGGTGCTCCAGATCCACAAGTCCAAACAACCACATCAGAGCCAGTCCCGCATACCCGGGTTGGTACCGCATCATTGAGTCCAGATCGTCGTCGGTCGGCGCCCATCCGGTCGGGGGAATGTCCTGAATAAACGTAAGCATCTCAACGAGTCCGGATATGGGACTGCGGCCGGACGTCTCGAAAATCGCGTCCTCGTCGGCCCGGTTCAGCCACGCCTCCAGCAGGCTCATGTATTGCTCCGTCGGGTTGAGATCTCGCCAGGAAGCGACGACGGGATCAGTAAGGCGCATTCGAGGATGGCTCCCCGTACGGTCGATCCGGACGAGGCCGGCAGCACGGAGCAGCAGGTTGAGCCCGGCGACGGTCGGAAATGCCTTCTGCGTGAGGCGCTCGTATTCCGTCGTCAGAGAATGCGACAGCTGCTCGTTGATGTCGGGAAGCCTCTTCGTATAGATCGCTCCCCGCGACGCACTTACCCGCAGCCCTTCATCGCCGACGCGCTCGAGCATCGTGCTGACATCGCGGAGAATGCACCCCGGCCCCTCGCGCGTGATCTCTTGCCGCCGAAGAAGCGTTTCTTGCGCTTCCGAGAGGGAAGCAACCTGATCGGCATCCAGCATCGGTTCAGTAACAATGAGTGAGCAAAACGGCTTTCTCTTCTCCCCCCCTCCATGCCCCCACGCTTCCGCGCTTCCATGTTTCCACACGTCCATGCTCCCAGTCCCGTTTCCCATTGCCGCCATTCACTTGAGAACTCCGAAAACGATAACCGTTCCGTGATGACAGTCCGTCTGTTTCTTGCGATCTTACCGATCCAGCTCTCTCGTTCCTCAATCGGCCGCGTTTATGTCTCCCTCCGACCGCCGCGACTTTCTGAAGCGCCTGGGCCTCACCGGTGCCGGCGCCCTTGGCCTGTCCGGATGCGCCGCTCCCTCCGACCCGCCCCCCGACGGCAACGCTGTGTCCGTAACCGGTCGCGTCACTGCTCCGGACGGCGGGGTGGCCAACGTACCCGTCACCGACGGCATCACCGTCACTACCACTGACGGTGACGGCCATTTCCACTTCACAGCATCTGCGCGACAGCCGTTCGTCCACCTGTCGGTCCCCGCCGGCTACCGCCTTCCCACAAACGAGAATGGACTCCGCCGCGGCTATCGCCCGCTCGATGCCGGTAGCGGCGACTCCATGACGGTCTCCTTCGACCTCACCCGGCTCGACCGCGACGACACGCACCACGCGTTCGTGTTTCTGGCCGACCCGCAGGCCCGAACGGAGGCCGAGATGGAGGAATTTCGCCGGACGACGATTCCGGACGTGACCGACACCGTGCAGGCCCTGGGCGATCGGCCCGTGTTCGGCGTCGGCGGGGGCGACCTCGTCTTCGACACCCTCTCGCTGTTCTCGGAATACGAAACCGCGGTGCAGGACACCCGCCTCCCGTTCGTCCAGGTGGTGGGCAACCACGACCTCAACGTCGACGCCTCCGGCGATCCCGGCTCCACGGCCACGTTCCGAACGCACTTCGGCCCCACCTACTACTCCTTCGACCGCGGCGCCGTCCACTACGTCGTGCTCGACGACGTGTACTGGCCCGGCAGCGACGGCTTCGGCGAGGCCACCGACAGCTACCTCGGCCACCTCGACACCGCACAGCTCCACTGGCTTCGTCAAGACCTCGCGCTCGTGGAGGACGGGCGTCCGGTCATCGTCCTCGCCCACATTCCGCCCCTCAGCACCATGTACGAGCGCCGCGATGAGCCCCGCCCCTCGCCCCGCAACATGATCGTGAACCGCGAGGCCCTGCACGACCTGCTCGCCCCCTTCGACGCGCACATCGTCACCGGGCACATTCACGAGAATGAACATAGATTTGCGGACGGGCCGCACGAGCACGTCGTGGGCACCGCCTGCGGGGCGTGGTGGACCGGTCCCATCTGCTACGACGGCACCCCGCGCGGCTACGTCGTCTACGAGGTGGACGGGGCCTCCGTCCAGTGGCGCTACAAGAGTACCGGTCGGGAGGCCGATCACCAGATGCGCCTCACTGTCCCCGACGGCGACCGGCTGGTCGCAAACGTCTGGGACGCCGACGACGCCTGGACGATCACCTGGTTCGAGGAGGGCCTCCGGAAAGGAGAACTGACGCAGACGCGCGGCCTCGCTCCGCGGGCCCGGACGCTCTACGCGGGTGAGGAGCAGCCCGAGAAATACGACTGGGTCGAGCCGCAGCCCACCGACCACCTCTTCACCGCCCCGTACAATCCGAAGGCCAATCGCATCCGCGTAGAGGCCACCGACCGCTTCGGTCGCACCTACACAGCGTCGCTCGGAACCGCGTCCAACCCGTCCTGACGACCTCGGACCAGGCCGACCTACTCGGTCGAATCCGCGACCGAAACCGTCGCCGTCACATTCGTCCGATTCGGCTGCGGCACCGTGATTGTGAGCGGGTCCGGCTCAAACGGCGGCTTGACCCGAACCGTCTCGTCGAGCGGGACGAGCGCCGTCGTACACGCGTTCTGGGAGGCCCGGCGGACGAGCGGCACCAGCCGAACCCGATTCGACTCCCGCTCAATCGCCGTCCGGTGGAACGAGTAGCATCCATTCGGGCCGACCGTCCCCCGAAGCCGCACGGAAAGGGTGTCGGCGGTTTTCATTCGGGACGGGGCCTCAATGCTGTCCACCTCTGCGATCAAAGCCGATGGGGCCTGCGGCGCAACGGCCCGGCTCGTGGTTCGAACAGTCGTTTCCCCACTGGTGCAGCCCACTCCCACCGGCATCAGTCCCGCCGCAACGATCACAAGAAGGGGCCAGAACGAGGTCCGTCGGCGCGGCATGAGAAGGAATCGGTGATTCGCGTATCGCACACAGCCGTGTCCGACTCGACAACCGGACCGTGCCCCGTCGTCAGTCGGAACGCGCCGGGACGGCGCGCAAGACCGCTCCCTCGTAGGAGTCCGCCTCCCAACGGGTTCCACAGTTCCGCATCAACGCGCATGTGAAAACGCCACTCCAGGTCCAGGAGATTGCAGCGTGCTCTGTGAGGAGAAAAGGAGACCACAGCGTCCGTGCCTCCATGCTTCCAGGCCTCCGTTCAGTTCGGAGAGATGGGTCGATGAACGGCAAGAGCGCCTCCAACAGCGGACATCTGCCAGCATGCAGTCGCCGTTCTGCGGAGCATCCTATCGCCGCACCCGTATTTTTCATTCGGACTCTTCTCGTCCTTCTCTCCACCGTCCGATGTCGTCACTCCGCCCCTCCCGCCGCCGGTTTCTCAAACAGAGTCTGGCCGCGGGCACAGGCCTTACCGTGGCCCCCTCCCTCACCATGAGTGCACCTCTCCCAACCGACGACATCCGCACCCGTCCCATTCCCTCCTCCGGCGAGCCACTGCCCTGCGTGGGCCTGGGTACGTGGCAGCAGTTCGATGTCGGTCCTAATTCCGACCAGCGAGCCGCCCTCAAGGAGGTGCTGCGCCGCCTCGTGGACCTCGGCACCTCGGTCGTTGACAGCTCCCCGATGTACGGACGGGCCGAACAGGTGGTGGGTGCGCTAAGTGCAGAGATTGGTCTCACCGATCAGATTTTCGGCGCCACGAAGGTGTGGACCCGCGGGCGCAAAAGCGGCATCGAGCAGATGACCCGCTCCATGAACCGCATGAACCAGCGGCCCATGGATCTGATGCAGGTCCACAACCTACTCGACTGGAAGACGCACCTCGACACCCTCCAGCGCTGGAAGGACGACGGCAAGATCCGCCACATCGGCGTTACCCACTACGTGACCAGCGCCTTCGACGAGCTCGCCACCGTGATCCGCACCCGCAACATCGACTTCGTCCAGCTGCCCTACTCCCTCCAGACGACGCAGGCCGAGCGGCGCCTCCTTCCCCTCGCCGCCGAGAACGAGGTCGGCGTCATCGTGAACGAGCCGTTTGAGGGTGGCTCCCTGTTTGGACGGGTCGACGACGAACCGCTGCCCGACTGGGCGGCGGCGTTCGACTGCGAAAGCTGGGCCCAGTTCTTTCTCAAATACCTCCTGGGCCACGAGGCCGTCACCTGCGTCATCCCTGGCACGTCCGACCCCGACCACCTCACCGACAACGTCCGCGCCGCCTACGGCCGCCTCCCCGACGACGACACCCGCGAACGCATGCGTCAAACCCTCGACCGCCTCTAGTACGGCTTCCATTCGGCGGTGTCGGAGTACGGAAGAAGGGGCGTTCCCGGATGAAGGGAACCGCTCCAAAACCGGCCAACGTAAAACGTCGAACGTTACAACGTTACGGGCAACGCATCACGAGCTACGTCCCCTCGAGACTTCTCCCCCCAACACTGAACGCCCAACGCATAACTCTCAACGCACAACGCGAAAACGCACAACGCGAAAACGCAACAACGTACAGCCGCTATTCCTCGTGCATCGCCCGCTCGACCGCCCGTCTTAAACGCGGAGAGTGCAGATGCACCGGCTCCTTGGTCTCTTCTTCCTGCTCTTCGCCCTTCCCCCGCCCCACCCGAAGATTCAACATCTCCACGACGAGCGAGAAGGCCATGGCCGAGTAGATGTAGCCCTTCGGGATGTGCTGTCCGGCCCCCTCGGCCACCAGCATCATCCCGATGAGCAGCAGAAAGCTGAGCGCCAGCATTTTCACCGTCGGATGCTGCTTGATGAAGTCCGCAATGCCGCCGGCCGACGCCATCATGATGCCGATCGCGATCGTCACGGCAATGATCATCACCTCGACGTCCTCGGCCATCCCCACGGCCGTGATCACCGAATCCAGCGAGAACACCATGTCCAGCAAAAAAATCTGGGCAATCACGCCGGCAAAGGTGACCGTCGCCGCCTTCGACGGGTCCCCATCTTCCCCCTCCAGCTTGTCGTGAATCTCGGTCGTCGCTTTCCCGATCAGAAACAATCCGCCGATCAGCAGAATCAGGTCGCGCCCGCTCACTGCGTGCGCGAACACCTCGAAGAGGGGCGCGGTGAGCGTCATGATCCAGTTGATCGAGAGGAGCAGAGTGATGCGTCCTCCCAGCGCCAGTCCCAGTCCCACGCGCCGCGCCAGCGGCTGCTGCTCGGAAGGCAGCTTGTTCGACAGAATCGAGATGAAGACGATGTTGTCGATGCCCAGCACAATCTCGAGGAGCGTGAGGGCGCCGAGAGCAATCCACGCCTCGGGACTCGACATCCAGGCCATAGCAGGGAAAACCGTTCGCCGAAAGAGGTGTGAGAAGACGGCATCTGCCGACAGCGCACTGCCGATGCAAAGCGCTCCGGGACCGTCCGACACCAACATACAAGAGGGGCCTCACGATTTGAAGCGCGAGGCCCCGTCGGCCGAGCTCTCGAGACGCACGCAGCTCCCTACTCCAGCGGTTCCGCAAGGAATGCCGTGAGGTTATCCACCCGCTCCTGACTCAGCAGCGGCTCCAGATTCTGAATAATGAGACTCACACAGGTGGCGCGATAAATCAAGTTCTCATCGGCCTGCCCGTCCCGAGCCGTCTGGTGCTGAATCTGGGTGTTCAGCATCGTCCAGTGGCACTTCATCTCAATGTACTGCGTGGCCAATCCCCGCTGCAGTTCCTCTTCCGTGTCGATATCGAGCAGGGCCCGCAGAATTCGGTTGCGCAGCCCCGAGACATACGCCTTCACAGCCTTCCGCTGCGACGGCGCCGCTCCGCGCCACTCGTCAAGCACTTCCGCCCACTGATCGTCCAGGGCGCCGCGGAGCGACTCTTCAATCTCGTCGTGTAGGACCTGAACGGGCTCGTCGGTATCCACCGGTGTGTCTGCTGTCTGCGTCTGAAGGGAGCTGGCGCTCATGGGAACCTCGGGTCGAAACGATGGGAGAGGACGCGAAAACTACGGGACTAGGGAATTGACGGACATCAACGCGTCTGATATCGGACGGCCCGACCCAGAGATTCACGCGTCCGCACGCGTCCCCCCATCATACCGACTTGGTTACATCTCCGGAGACCTCGCCCCCCGTCCCCCGGGCGGCAATAGCGGCGGAGCTGCCCTATTCTTTACGATTGCGGGTCCTTGTTTTTTTACAATAGCGGGACCTTCCCGTCACCTCCGTGCGCGGCACGGATCGACCGACGGCGGCACACAGTATATGAAATGCATCAGTGTGTTCACTGCTGTCCCCCGCTTCGATCCGTGAACGCTCAAGGTCCGTGGCCCCCTCGGTGCCACACCTCCCCGTTGCAGCCCCCCCCGCCCGCGGCACCGCAGTGAGCCCCCGAGTCCGCCCCAGCCGTGCCTTTCGCGCACGGTAGCGACTTCGCTTCGCCCCCTTCACGACCGACGGATGCCCGATGCCCGACGCAACCGATCCGGACCCTTCGAACGCCTCCTCGCCGACCGACTCGGACTGGTACGTTCGTCAGTGGGAGGCCCTCTGCGACGAGCTTGGCACGTCCGACCCCAACGAGCTGCTCGCCCGCGTCCAGACCCTTAAGCGCCAGATGGAGCGCAGCGGCACGGCTCCCGGCGACGAAGAGGGCCTCGTCACCATCAGCGAGGTCGAAGAGGTATTCCGAGAACTGAACGCCAAAATTGCGAAGCTCCGCGAGCGAAACGCCACCCTCGCTGAGCGCCTGGAGGCGGACGCCGACCGCGACGACAACCTTGGCCGCCTCCACCGCCGAACCGAGGCCCTGTTCGACACCCTCGGCGTCACTACCTTCGACGAGGCGCAGGCCCGCGCGCAGAACCTCAACGATCGCATTGAGGGGCTGTACCAAGAGAAAGAACAGCTGGTCCAGGCCGGCTTCTCGACCCCCGCCGACGCACTCGACGAAGTCGAAAACTTGCAGTCCGAGATTGAGCAGCTGAAGGAAGAACGGGACCAGCTTCGACAGGAACGAGACCAGCCGCAAAATGAGATCGACGCAGCAGAACCGCCTGCCGACGGTCCGGATACGGACGCCCTAGACGCCGCTGCCGCCCTCCGAGAGGAAGGCATTGAATCCCCGGAACAGGTCGAGACCCTCACCCGAATCGTCGAGAACCTACACGATCACGTTCAAGACTGGGTGGGCCAGTACGGGGTCGACACGGAGGCGCCTCCTGAAACGGCGATCGGCATGCTGCGCCACCTCTCCAACTACCTGACGGACCTCCCGGCCCCGGACACCCTCCCGGATGACGCCGCGGACGCCCTCGGCGTGTCGACCGCCGCGGACGCCGAAACCCTGGCGGACCTCGTCCACCAGCTCGCCGAGCAGTTTGCCGATGCCCTGGCCGTGGACCCCGCTACCCTGTCGGAGGCAGACGCCCGCACGCTGCTCTACGCCCTTGATGACACCAACCTCGCCTCTGCCGCCGACTCGACCTCGGAGGCCGATGCGGATGTCGAGAGGTCCCCGGACTCCTCTCCCTCCGGCGACGCCCTCCCCGCCGAGGCCGGCGACATCCTCGGCATCCAGACCGTCGAGGACGCGCGCGAACTGGAGGCGCTCATCGACGACATGTCCGACCGGCTCAACCAGCTCCGCGAGGAACAGCGGAAGCTGGACGACGCCGGCCTGTCCCCCGACAGTGCCCTGTCTATGATCGAAAACATGGAGGCCCAGCTGACCGACCTGTACCATCATTCCGACCTCTCTCCCTCATCCGAGTCCTCGGACGCCCCCCGCTCCTTGGACCCGGACCTCCGGGACCGCACTGAGACCCTTCTGGACACTCCCCTCGATGCCGCCGACGATGTGAATGTGGTGGTGCGCCGACTCGTCGATCGGCTCGACACCCTCTCCGACGAACACGCCGTCCTCACCGACGCCGGCCTCACGGCCCCCGAGGCGATCGAGCGCATCCACAAACTGGAGGCCGAGCTCGAAGAGGCGGAGGAAGACGCAGAGCAGCCCCCCGACGCGGAGCCCCTCCCCGACGCGGCAAACGCCGCCCAGCGGCTGGCTGCCATCGACGACGTACTGGGCATCTCCACCCGTGAGGACGCAGAAGAACTGTCGGAGATTGCCCACCAGATGGAAGAGCAGCTCACCATGCTCTACGAGGAGAAGCAGAAGCTTCAGGACCTCGGGCTCTCCAGCATCGAGGACGCGGTGGATATGATCAAAAGCATGGAAACCCAGCTGGACGACCTGTACGAAGACAAGGAAGCCCTCCGAAACATCCAGGACGACAGCCCCGAGCAGCAGAGCACCTTCCAGCAGCTTGAAGCGCTCTACACCGAGCGTCAGAAGCTGCAGCAGGCCCTCGGCATCTCCGACGCGGAGAATATCATCGAGATGGTGCAGACCCTGACCACCCAGCTCGACGACCTCTACACCGGCCGCGACGCCCAGCTCTGGTCCCCCGAGACCGAAGCCCCGTCGACGACCGATGCGTCGGACGAAGACATGCCGGACGAGGACATGTCGGAGGAGGAGCGCCCGGCGAAAACCTCGGCCGAGGCGGTCGGCGGCAGCGAGACGGCCGACGGCAACACCGCGGAACAGATCACGCTCACCAGCATGGAGCAGCAGCTTGAAGCCCTCTATCAGGAGAAGGAAGTCCTCCTCAAACAGGGCTTCGGAAGCGCGGACGAGGCAGTTACGCGCCTGCAGACCCAGAAGCGACAGATCAACGTGCTGCAGCGCGAAAATCACGCGTACCGGCAGCGGTTCGCCCGGCTTGCGTCCGAGCTCGGCACCGAACAGATTTCTCAGATTGTTGAGCTGGTACACACGCTGGAAACCGAGGCCGACACCTCGATCGACAGCCTGGACCTGGACCTCTCCGAGGCCTCCGACGAGTATGATGCGGACGTGGACGCCGCCGCGCCTCTCGTTCCCCCCAATGTCCTCGAGCAACTCGACGAGTACGGCGACGTGCCGTCAACCCTGGACGTGGGCGCCATTCGCCTGAATGACGACGGCACGGTAGCAGCCTTGAACGAGCAGGCCCTGCGGCTTCCGGGCCTGGAGGACGTGCCCACCCGCGACGCGGTGATAGGAGAGAACTTCTTCCACGACCTCGTCCCCAGCACGAACAACAACCTCTTCTTCGGCCGCTTTCAGAAGGGCCTGGATCGGGGAGAGCTGGACGCCCGATTCCCCTACACGTTCACCAGTCCCGCTCAGGACTCCCAGTCCTTCCTGGTGCAGCTGTACCGGGCACCGGACAGCAACGCCACGTGGCTGTTCTTTCGCCCCTCTTGACAGTCCGTGCCGCCCTTTCCGCCTGCCTGCCGATGCCTCTCCGCCATGGCTTCCTCCTCAGACAACCTGTACTCCTTCCTCCGGGATGCGGAGCTCACGCCGCGGCCCAAGTCGGACATCCCGATTCCCGACGACGCCGACACGGGCGACGCCTCCGCCCTCTCCTTCGACGCCGATAAAATTGGGAAACAGCTCCATCGTGCTGCCCCCAAGGAGCTACACAACGCTCGCTTCGGCATTGTCCGCCTTGACGATGAGGGGACCGTTACGTTCTACAACCGCTACGAATCCATCCTCAGCGGAGTCGCCCCCGCCGACGCCCTCGGGCAAAACTTTTTCCACGAACTGGCCCCCTGCAGCAACAATCGCCTCTTCCTGGGCCGCTTTCGGGAGGGCGTGGCCGCCGACGAACTCGACGAGCGCTTCACCTACACGTTCACGTACAGGATGCGTCCAACCCTCGTAAACGTTCGTCTGTACCGGGACCGAGAAGGCCGAAACTGGGTGCTCATCCAGAAACGATAGCCGTCCTCGCGCCCCCAATTCCAGAGGGCGGCGCTCGTCGTTCCCCGCGCGGCCGGAGCACGGCCAAGATGGGTGATTCTACCCAGGAGACGGAGACGGCTTTCGAAATTACGATGCCGTTTCCTCCTTGCCCTCGTTCACCATGAGCCGGTAGCCCACCCCTCGAACGGTTTCGAGATGCATGTCTTTGCCCGATCCGTTCTTGGCGTCCTCCAGCTTCTTTCGGAGCCCGGACACGGTCACGTCGATCGAGTTGTCGGACACGTACTCCGACCCCCACACGCGCCCCGCAATTACGTTGCGGGACACGACATCCGGCTCCCGATCTGCCAGCAGTCGGAGCAGATCAAACTCCTTCTTCCGGAGGTCGAGAATCTTGTCGGACACGCGCGCCTCCTGCCGGGCGGAATTCACCTCCAGGGGCCCCACAGTGATCTCATCCAGATTCGCCCACTCGGCCGGGCGGCGCAGGAGCGCACGCACGCGGGCCCTGACCTCATCCATGGAGAACGGCTTCGTGAGATAATCGTCGGCGCCGCTTTCCAGTCCTTTGACCCGATCCTCAACACTGTCCCGCACCGTGAGCATGAGGATCGGCGTCGCGTACTCCTTTCGCCGAAGCGCCTCAATCAGCTCGGGGCCGTTCATTTCCGGCAGCAGCCAGTCTACAACCATGGCGTCGTACCGGTGCTCGTCGGTTTTCTCCAGGGCCTCCTCCGCGCTGGGCGCGTGGTGGATGCGGTAGGGACCGTCCCGATTCAGTCCTTTTTCCAGGGTCCGCGCCAGTTTGGTTTCATCTTCTACAATCAGTATCAGTTTCATCTCCACAAGAAAAATTGTTGGGGCTATACGTGAATGACTCTCGTTCCCATGCCCGGGTCCTCGTGGCGCTTTTCGAACAAGCGCACCGCAGAACGTTGGGCAGCGTGGCGAATACACGAGTGCGAGAGGATTCCACTCCGCTCCATACCTAGTGCAGCTTCAACTGGTCCGTTGTGCAATCGAGCTTTGGACGGACCTCGTCCGTCCATACCTCAAGCTCGAGCTCGGAGCAATAGCAAGCTGCTTTCCCCAAAAGATCGTTTGAAGCTGCACTAGGGTCGTGTCTTCCCGGCGTCGACCCGCACGGACGCGGAGCGACTTCGAACAGCGCAGTGCCTGTATATTTCACGTTCTTATCATGGAACTCCGACAAACAACATACCAATCCTTCTTTGGGAAAAAATAAGCTCACGTAAAACTCTTCGACGACACGGTCCTCTCGGGCCCGTTCTCCCCAACTCTTGCCCTCTTCTCTGTGCGCATCGCAGTCCTCTCCGATATCCACTCCAACCTGGAAGCCCTCACCTGTGCGCTGAACAGCATCGAGAGCGCGGGGGTAGACGCCATCTACTGCCTGGGTGACATCGTGGGGTACAACGCCGATCCCGCAGCGTGCGTCGACCTCGTCCGCGAGCACTGCGCCGGAACCGTGCGCGGCAACCACGACGCGGCGGTCGCGGCCGACATCACCCTCGACGCGCTTCCGCCTGATGGACAGGCCGCCGCCCGACACAACCGGACGCATCTGTCCGACGACCAGCGCGCATACCTTGCTGACCTCCCTCTCACCCTCACCGTGGACAACTGCACGTTCGTCCACGCCACGCCGGACACCCCCACCGCCTGGAGGCGACTTACGACCTACCCGGCGGCGCAGGACCAGTTTGCCCACTTCGACACCGACATCTGCTTCGTCGGCCACACCCACATGCCGGCCGTGATGGCCGATACAATGGGCGTTTTTCAGGTGCGGCCCGGCCACCGGTTCCTGATCAATGTGGGCAGCGTGGGCCAGCCGCGCGACCAGAACCCGAGGCTGAGCTTCGGCCTCTTCGACACCGACACGTTCCAGTACCGCAATCCGCGGCTCGACTACGACATCGACTGCACCGCGCAGAAAATCCGCGACGCTGAGGACCTGCCCAATCGTCTTGCGAGCCGCCTGTATGAGGGCACCTGAGCCCTTCGCTCCCCCTCTCCCTCATCCCCGCTCCCGCAGTACGGACGCGTCCCAGTCGGTGGCCCACGCCGCCGGCGACACGAGGGCCAGCAGGGTCGGAATCGGAACGAGCATCCACAGGATGGACGCAAAGCCGTTCAAAAAATCCGGCCCCAGTGCCAGCACCGCCGGGCCGATGGCGGTGCCCCCCACAAAAATGGCGTTGGCAAAGCCGCGGATGGTCCCGTGATGGCGCCGGCCGAAGTAGTACGCGTAAGTGCTGCCGATAAGGGCCTGTTGCATGCCCTGCGAGGTGCCGAACACACTTCCATACACCCACACCTCCGTTGCCGTATCCGCAGCCGGGAGGAGAGCCATCATTCCCCCGAAGAGGCCCAGCTGCCCCCCGAGCAGCAGGCGAGGCGGCGCGCGGTCCATCAGCCAGCCGGTACTCACATTGAAGACAGCGGTGGCCACGCCGAGCGGAATGAAAAACTGCGCCGCGAGGTCGCGCCCCACCCCAGTCTCCGCCAGAATGGAGAAGGGATGGAACAGCAGTCCGGTGCCGAGCCCCGCCGTACAGGCGCCCGCCGCGGTAAAGAGCCAGAACGTGCCCGTGCGGTACGCCGTCTCCGGCGCGAGCCCCGGCACGGTCGTCTCCCCCTGGCTTTCCGACGGGGCCGCCGCGTCGGTCGCGTCGGCCGTAAGGCCGTAGACTTCCGGCGCCTCCCGGTACAGCAGCGCCAGCGGCAGCGTGACGGCGGCGAGGAGCCCCCCATCATCAGGTAGGTCGCCTCCCACCCGTAGGCCTGGATGTCCTCCTCAACGAGGGGCGGGGAAAAGGCGGTGGCCCCGGACATGCCGAGTCCGAGGATGCCGACGGCCAGCCCGCGCCGCCGCTCAAACCACAGGTTGACCGCGTGGTTGTTGATGAGCGCAAGTGCTCCCTGCCCGAAGCCGCGCAGTCCGAGAAATCCGACGAACACCCCGATGCCCCCGCTCACCCAGTGCATCCCGGCACAGCTCGCCGCGAGGCACAGAATGACGACTACGGCTACCCGGCGCGGCCCGTGGCGGTCGATGAGCCGCCCCACGAGCGGCAGCGCGAGCGAGCCCAGCACGGTCGCTACGGCGTAGAACCAGGAGACTGCCGACCGAGACAGCCCGAGGTCCGCGATGAACGCGTCGATGAACAGGGAGACGCCCGCGGTTTGGCCGGGCAGCGTGGCCGCCATGCCCAGCGTGGCCACAGCGAGCACCACCCCCCCGTAGTAGAACGGCGTACGGTGAACCAGCGCGTCGGACGAGGCAGCGTACTTCGAGGCGGTCATGAGCGAACGGACAACGAGGCGTCAGTGCGTCCCCTTGTACGGAGCCCAGCCGATGGGTTGCGCCCCACCTGCCCAATCCTCCGTCTCCTGCTATGGCGATCACATCTTCTTAACCGAGACGGTTCGTGCGGACATCAGCAGCGCGCCGGCCACCCCGCTCCCGAATCGCCGTTCGCAGTCGCCCCAAGCAGTCACGGGGAGGAGCTGAGGGGACGCTCTCGACCAACCGTTTCCCTCGGTCTCACGGTCAGTGATCCATCGTCAGAACGACGCGAAAGCGCGCCTCGTTGTTGATCATGCGCTCGCATGCCGCATCGGCCTCTGCCAGCGGATAGGTCTCAATCTCCGGCGTCACGCCCGTCAGCGCGCTGAAGTCGAGCGTGTCTTCCGAGTCCAGCGCATCCCCGCTGGGCCAGCCCGACACCGACTTGCGGCCCTGGATGAGCGCCATGGGCGACACCTCCACCGGCTCGTCGACGGCCGCCGCGATCACCAGCGATCCGTGAGCGAATCAGTACGTGCGGATCGGTGTGATTGGGAAGAGCAGTTGCGGCGGGTCGCCGCCTCCCGCACGCGGGGACCCGCGCCCGGCGTCGTGCGGAGAACCTTTGGGCCCGGGCACAGTTTCGTGGGAACCACCGACCGGAGAGAACTCCGTTCAATCGGGCTTCCGTCCAGATACAGAAGCGCCCCTGTCATATTTCATCCGTACAAGGACGTTTCTGAAGACGAGGCTCGTGCCGAAAACGTGAGATTCGCGGCAGCGCCGTCCGTTGGAGAACGGACTGGGCCCTCTCCGTTACACACGTATACACTGTCACCTTCTCTGCCCAACTGCCCCTCCCACGCATGGACGTCCCCGACGGCATGGACGATGCCCCCAACCGCCCCGTTTCCGGCGACGGCGCCGCCGAACAACCCTTCTCGTGCCCCGAGTGCGATCGCACAGTCGGGCGCGCGAACGTTCTGACCGGCGACTTCACGTTTGAGGACGTGACCCCCATTTCGAGCAGCCCGGACGGCTCCCCCGAGTTTCGGGAGACGGGCCTCGAAGACGGTCCGCAGAAAGCCATCGAGCTGCGCTGCGATCACTGCGGGGCCGAGTTTACGCTCGGCGTCGAGACGAACGAGTAGATCGCCGATGCGGGCTCCTCGCCTGGACGCTGTATGCTCCGTTCGTATGTCGTTATGGATCGTCCCATTCGCACCCTCCACTGGACCGCCCCGGACGCCGACCAGCCCACCGACGTGATGGAGGCGGTGACCGAGGCCGTGCTCTCGGCCACCCCGCATCCCGACGAGAACATCGACCGGCCCAAGGGCTACTCCGTCATCCTGACCCTGGCGCCGGACCGCACCGCGTTTGCGGAGGAGTTACAGCAGGCGCTCATGGCCCTCGACCCGGCCACCGTGACGCTCGAACTCGACGACGCCGACGCCCGAATTTCGGACCTCCCCGTCGGCGTTAGCAAAGTGCCGTACCCCGGCGAACAAAACGAAGCCGAACTGAGCGTCAAGCCCGAGGGCCACGAGAAGCTGCATCCGTATTTTACGTAGCTCCCGCTACGGTCGCCCCCTGTGATCGTCGTCCGGCGCGTCGTCGCCGCCCCCGTCCTCACGGACTCACGCATCGGAGGCAGACGTTTTCTTCTGCACGAGTCGCTCTTTCCGGGGCCGGTCCCACTGCTTGATCGCGTACTCCCGCTGCATGGCCCTCGACTGGTCGGGAAACGACTCGACGTGGACCAGCTCGACGGGCCGCCGCCCTCTCGTGTACTTCGCCCCCGTCCCGTCGTTGTGCTCCGCCACCCGCCGCTGCACGTCGGTCGTGTACCCGGTGTAGTAGCTGCCGTCGCTGCACTGCACGACGTACACGTAGTGCCCCTCGTTCTCAGAATCGGCCGCATCGGGGAAGGAGCCAGACATCGGATGACGGAGTGCTGCAATTCGACACCGGCGCGTGTAGTCCCAATGATACCGTCTCGCCTTCTCGCGCGCAACCATGGCCGCTCTCCGCAAACGGACGTCGACCTACGGAGACGACCCTCCTCTCAAATTCGGCACCCTGTGTCTTTTCTCGGTAGACATTTCGTTCGAGAACGTTCTCTTTCGTCAAACCTTCGTCGGACGGTTACACGGACCCTACACTGCGAATTGTAACGCCGACCCGCCACAGCCAACTTGGAGGTGCAGCTTCTGGACCGAAATATAGGGTTAACAGAAAACCCACATTCCTTCTTGTTACCTGCGGGGAGCGGCGCTGCGGCCCGCTGTGTGGATTGCCGACCCATCCGTGAAGGGTGACTGGGGCTGGGAAGTGTGCTCCTCTCGCCCCATGCCCCCATTTTCTACCGTCATCGGTATTGCTTCCAATGGACTCCGCTACGACCTCCACGGCGACCCGCCCCCCCCGCGGGTCGGATTGTCCATCGTCCCCCCCGAAGCGCGTCGCCCTCTTCACTGGCGCGTACAACCACATTGCCGACGGGGTATCGCTCACGCTGAACCGCCTGGTCGAGCACCTGGAGCAACAGGGCGCTGAGGTGCGCATCTTCGCGCCCACCGTCGACGACCCGCCGATCGACCACGCCGGATCGCTCGTGTCGGCACCGTCGGTGCCGCTGCCCGGGCGCTCAGACTATCACTTTACGCTGGGCCTCTCGTCGTCGATGCGGCGAGAGCTGGAGGCGTTCGATCCGACGCTCGTGCACATCGCGACGCCGGACCTGCTCGGGCAGCAGGCCCTGAGCTTCGCGCAGTCGGCCAACACTCCCGTGGTGGCCTCCTACCATACCCACTTCAGCTCGTACCTGAAGTACTACCACCTCGGCCTCCTGGAGTCGGCTCTCTGGAGCTACCTGCGTCGCTTCTACCAGCAGTGCGAGCACATCTACGTGCCCTCCACGGCCATCGGCGCGGCCCTGGAGGAGCACGGGATCACCGACGGCTTACGGCTCTGGCAGCGCGGGGTCAGCACAGACCGCTTTACGCCGCGCCGACGATCGTCGGCGTGGCGGCAGGTGCGCGGCATCAACGACAACGAGGTGGTCGTCACGTTCGTGAGCCGTCTGGTCTGGGAAAAGGGTCTTGACGTATACGCCCGCGTCATCCGGCAGCTGGAGGACCGCGACATTCCCCACCGGAGCCTGATCGTGGGCGACGGCCCGGCCCGCGAGGACCTGGAGCGCCGCCTCCCGAACACGACGTTCACCGGCTTCCTGGAGGGCGACGACCTGGCTCGGGCGTACGCCTCGTCCGACATCTTCCTCTTCCCGAGCGATACCGAAACCTTCGGCAACGTCACCCTGGAGGCCATGGCATCCGGCCTGCCCACCGTGGGGGCGGACGCGGCCGGCAGTCGAGACCTCGTCAACCACGAGGAGACCGGCCTGCTGTGCGAGCCGGGCAACGTTGCGGCCTTTACCGAGGCCACCCGGCGCATCATCCTGGATACGTCGCTGCGCACCTCAATGGGCCGCGCCGCGTACCGTCGGACCCAGGACTTTACCTGGGATGCGATCCTGTCAAAGATGAACCGGTATTACGACCAGATCCTCGGCCGCTCCGTCTCGTCCTCGTCGGAGCGAGCCCGTACGCGCAGCCTCGCGGTCCACTAGCATTTGCTTGCCCGTGCATCTTCGCTTCGTTTCGCATTCCCTGCCCCCCGTTGGCCGGCCGATGGCCAACCTCGGGGGGATGCAGCGCGTGTCGCTCAAGCTCCACGAGGCCCTGGCGACTCGCGGAGACCGGGATAATGCCTTCGAGTACGACGCCTGCCTGCTCCGCACCAGCTGGCGCTGGGTGCACCTGAGGACGCCCCTCTTCCTGACCCGAGCGGCCGCGGCGCTCATTGGAGCGGCCCGGCGTGAGGACATCGATGTCGTCCTGTTTTCCTCGATGGTGACCGCCATGCTCACGGTCCCGTTGCAGGGCCTCTTCCAGCGCCACGGAGTGCGGACGGCCGCCATCACGCACGGGCTCGACGTGACGACACCGTTTCCGCCCTATCAGTGGGTCGTCCCGCGGGTGTTCGACGCGCTCGACGCCGTCTTTCCCGTAAGCCGCGCTACGGCGCAGGCCTGCCGGGACCGCGGGGCCGCCCCCGAACGGGTGCATGTCATTCCCAACGGCATCGACGCGGATCGCTTCCGGCCGCCCGACAGCAGAGCGGAGGGCCGCCGCGCCCTGACTGCGAACCGGAACGGACCCTCGGTGCCCAACGATGCCCTTCTGCTATGCAGCGTGGGGCGTCAGGTGGAACGCAAGGGCACCGCCTGGTTCATCGACCAGGTCATGCCCCAGCTTCCTTCCGATGTCCACTACTGGATCGCGGGCGACGGGCCGCAGGACGACGCCATCCGCGCCGCTATTGCCCGCCACAACCTTGACGACCGGGTGCATCCCCTCGGCCGCGTCCCCAACGACGCCCTCGCTCGTCTGTATCGGGGTGCCGACCTCTTCGTCATGCCCAACATTCCGGTCGAGGACGACCTGGAGGGGTTCGGCATCGTCTTGCTGGAGGCGGGACAGTGCGGCACCCCTGCGATCGCAGCTCGGCTCGACGGCATTCAGGATGTGATCACCGACGGCGTGAACGGGCACCTCGTGACGCCCGAGTCGCCCGACGCGTTCGCGGACACAATCCTGCAGTACCGAAATGATCCGGCGGCCCTCCGTCGCGCTACCGAGCGCGCGGCCGCCCACACGACCGAGACGTTCAGCTGGGCCTCCGTGGCCGACCTCTACGCCTCGGCCCTCCAGACGCTGCACACCTCCGGCCGTCCCCCGGCCGCCCCCGTGTCCCCCCCGATCGAGCGCACAGCCTCTCCTCCGGCCTGAGCACTCTGTCAGCAGTGATTTTGCGGGCCGTCGAATGATCTCCAAACGAGGTCCGTTAACGCTGTACTGAGTCCCCACTGACTCGATCCCTCTCTCCGCACCGACGGTGAGATCGCCAGACCCCCCCCCTCGTAGGCGCGCACTCCACGATTGTCTGCCTTTCTGTCCACCTCCGAAGCATTTTCGTCCAGCTTTGGAAGCGTGAGCCCCCCCTTCCCCCTCTTGTTCGTTCTCGTCACTCTCGCCGATCCGAGAGGACCGAGTCTCCTTCTCCCGGAGAAACGCCCCGGTATACAATCGACCTGCCCTTCAATCTCGTGTCGGCACAATCGGAGGCCTGCCGACGTTTTAGACTTGTACCACCACGTCACTTCACTCGACTCCGGGACCGTTTCATGCCCACTCGCCTCACCCGCGAACTCGCCGAGTTGCGCAGCCGCCTTCTCGACATGGCCACGATCGTGGCCGAGCAATTCACCGACGCCGTGGACGCCCTGCTGGACCACGATGTCGACCGGGCCGAACGGGTCGTCGAACGGGACCGTGAGGTGGATCGGCTGGAACTGGAGGTGGACGAATCCTGCCAGCGCATCATGGCGCGCCACCAGCCCGTCGCCAGCGACCTCCGGACGCTCCTGACGGTCGAGAAGATCAACACCGACCTCGAACGCATCGGCGACCACTGCCGCAACGTGGCCCGCAATACGGTCCACGTCACGGAGGCGCCCGGCATTCTGGAGCCGCTCCGGCTGCGGGAGATGAGCAAGACGGCTCGCCGCATGCTGGACGAAGCCAAGCAGGCCTTCCTGGACCAGGACGCGGAACTGGCCCGCCGCATCCCCGAGCTCGACGACGAGGTGGATCGGCTCCACCACGAGAATTTCCAAGCGCTCGTGGAGTATGTTCAGGCCCATCCCGAGCACGCGGAGGTGGCCGCCCACCTCATCACCGCCAGCAAGGCCGTGGAGCGGATTTCCGACCACGCCATCAATATCGCACAGGGCGTCGTCTTTCTCATCGAAGGCGTCGACATCCGTCACGCGAGCGTGCAGGAGCAATCGACGGACAACGGCTCGATCGCTCCGTAATCTCGTCTCCGCGCCCGGCGTCGCTCAGGGGGACTGCGGCTTCCACGCCAGATCGACCACGACGGGCCGATGGTCGGAGAGGCCCGTGGCCCCGGTCGCCGGAATGCGAGCCGCCGTCACCTGCCACGCGGGACCGGCCAGCACGTGATCGATCTGCACGAGCGGCTGGGTGGCCGGGAAGGTGGCTCTCCATCCGCGCACGCGCCATGCGGCTCCGTTCTGCAGCCCCTGCGCGAGGTGCCGGTACGCCCACTGGTGCGGCGTGCTGTTGAAGTCGCCGACGACCAACACTGGATGGGACTCGCGCTGAATGCGGCGTCGGAGAAGCCGGGCCTGCTGAGCCCGCCGCAGGGCACCTTCGCGGTACGTCCGCAGAAACGTCGTCCAGCGCGCGAGTGAGGACCACTGCTCCGCCACCAGGGTCCACGGCCGCGCCCGCCCAATGGTGTGCAGGTGCACGTTGTACAGCACCACGGGCCGCCCCTGCCACCGAAACGCGGTGCGCGTGTATCGAGATCGCGCATCGGTGTCCCCGTCGGGCGGAAGCGGGTGAACGCTCAGGGAGTCGAGCCGCAGCCGCCCCACCACCGGCTGCTGCACCACAGTGGCTTCGGGAAGGTGCGCGGGGGGCGCGTAGCCCAGCGACGACCCGAGCAGTGGCCGGATGGACGCCGACGCACGGGTCACATCCTGCCGGTCCGTCCCCGTTCGCAGGCGCGACTCCTGCAGGGCCAGCACGTCGGGCGCCTGCCGCTCCAAAAGCGCCAGGAGCGGCGTGCGCTGGGGGCTCGCGTCGCCGAGGCTCGGCGGCACGTTGAACGTCATGACCCGGAGGGCGTCGTCGGCGGAAACGGACGGCCCCCACGCCGCAAGCCGCGGCCCGAACCGAACGGCGACGAGGAGAAGCAGGACCGTCCCCACAACCACACGTCCCCATTGCCGCCGATACCCGCCCCATCCACACAGCCCGAGCGCAAGAACGGCGCCCCCCAGACTCACAAGCGGAAGTCCTACCGCAAACAGATCCGCCCACCAGAACGACGACGGGCGGAGGAACGGTGCCGCGTAGCCGATCAGGAATCCAGCCACGAGGAGTCCCCCCAGCCCCCACCCTACCGCCGTGCATATGCGTCGAAGCGTGCTCACAATCGTTCTGAGTGATTGGCGTGCAGCATCGCAGTCCGTGGCGGCTACGACTTTGGGGGCACTTGTGCCGGATGACTCCTCGCTTATCAGCAGGTCGGAGCGAGTCGGCCCGGCCCACGTTTCCCCCACAACGACCCTTCCGTTCCCCCCTCTCCTACGAGACTGTTTCCAGGACCGGCACGTCCGGCTTCGGGACCGACGCCGGGATCGGGGCGGGCCGCCGTTGCGCCGCCGCCTCAATCTCCCGCACGAACTGCTCGCGCGCCGCACGCACCCATCGGCGGAAGGGCGCCGCGTCGACAGCCCGACGCGTCCGGAAACGCTGCAGCCGGCTCAGGTCGAACGTTGTACTCCGAATGCCGGCCCGGGCGCGGACCGTGTCGAACGCGTTGCAGAACTGCTCGAAGTGGCCCTCGACCGGCACGACCTGCACCGGCTTTCCCAGATACATGGCCTCGGCAATCGACTCGAACCCGGCCGTGGAGACAAGCCCGCTGCACCGGGCCATGAGGCTCAGAAATTTCTTGTCGTCGAGCTGATGGAACGTGAGGGTGTCGTCGTACTCTTCGACCGGGTCGGCCGCGGGGCGGTCCCAGAAGCAGTGCACACGCACCTCCGGGTGGGCCTCGTGCCAGCGTACGATCTGCTCGGCGTACCCGCTGTTCAGGACGTACGCCAGAAAGAACGGGGCCGAGCGCCCGGTGGGCTGCCGGAACAGCGCGTCGCGCAGCAGGGGCGGCAGCACGACGAGGTCGCGGGCGCGCCGGTCGGGGGCCGGATAGAGGGACAGGGCGAGGCGTCGATCGGCCCCCCAGGCCGTCACCGCCGCAAACGTGCGGGTGGCCCATCGCTGGAGCCACCGCCCCGGCGGAAAGCGGTAGTCCGGATGGTGAAACATGTACTGGTGTGCCACCGCCACCACCGGCACGTCCGGGCGGGCCCGCAGGGCGTACACCCCGGCCAGCGGCTCGAAGAAATTCACGATTACGTCCGGATCGTGCCGGTCCACCGCGGCCTCGATGGTGGAGAGGCTGTCGAGAAACGACGGGGTTCGCGTCAGCTCGTGCGCCAGGGTCGTGCCCAACCGCACCGACCGGTCGTCCCCGTCGGCGACAAAGCTCGGGCTGTCGGCGTACGTGACGGAGGCCTCAAACGCCCCTTCGAAAAACGACGGGACGGCCCGACGCTCGCTCTGCCCCACAATCACCTCCGCGACGCGATGGCCCTCCCGCCCCAGCATCCGACGCAGGGCCATGGCCTGGGTCAGGTGCCCCCGACCTTCCCCCTGTACGATGAAGAGACAACGCAGGGACATGCGTTCTCGATCACGTGCAGCAGTGTACGAACCGGCGCCGTTCTCGCACCGATTGCACAACGTACAAAAAGCGCACGGGATCTGCAGAACGGAATGAGGCCCATCCACAGATCACATCTTGCCGTCCGCCCCCCGGACGATCCGAGAACAGCGTGACTGCCTCCATGCGTCCCCGCCTCCACTCAGCCCGAGCAGACCGGCCACTCAACGGCAAAATCGTCTCCCACGCCTTCGGACATCTCCCAACAGGCACTCGCTCCCCCCAGCAATCGCATCTTGCACATCCGCCCATTCTTCCGAGCTCGGACCACTCTCCCCTCCCCCGCGCTCCCGTGCGCCCTCTCAGTCGTACGGTCCCGCTACTCCACCCGCCGTTGAGCGTCCGGCCGCGCTTGGGATTCAAAGAGCCCAAGCCCCGGATACTCGCTCCCGCCCTGCCCGAGGTAGGACCAGGAGCGCGCCCAGTTGTCGGTGGCCGAGAAGGCCCCGACGTAGTCGACAGGGGCAAAAAACCCATCCGTCGGGGGCATCGCCTCCTCGACGCGCAGCGCCTCCGACGTGGGGCGCGGGTTGAGGTGTTGCAGAAACCCGCGCGGGCTGCGCTGAAGGGTCCGGACCGGTGCGTCCGTCGTCCGCGCATTCTGCCGGGCAAGAGACTGAGAGACACGTCGGGGCAGCGCTGCGTCGCTCAGACCCAGTTGCTCAGCGGCCGCCTTCCCCACAGGCCCGTACTTCGTATTGGCCACCAGACGCCGGGCCGGACCGCCCCCATCGGCCCGCCCACCGATCCGACCGAGCAAGTTGCCCCTGAGTTGTAAGGTTCCTTCTTGGAACCGCGCCCAGCTGTCGCCGACCTCCGGGTCGAGGTGATTTTCAACCCGAACCAGCGCGCCGGGGAAATCGACGAACAGGGAGTTGTAGTACGCCCCGGCGAAGTTGTCGCGGAGATTGAGGGCCGTGCTCCCGGTGCCGTTCCGGCCCGACCCCACGTAGGTCACGTTGTACAACTGTGGGGTCGAGAACGGCCGGCTGTCCTCCCCGCCGTACTCAGCCTCGCCGCCGTCGTGCTCCCCGGCGTGGTCGGCGTAGTAGCGGTTCTGCACGCCGAGCCAGAACTGCCCGCGGCCGCTGTAGCCCTGGTCGATGTCGTAGTTGTCGTCCCCCACAAAGGCCGTCACGAGATGTGTGGCGTCCACCGTGCCCCCGAAAAACTCGATGCCGTCGTCCTTGTTGCCGACCACCTCCACGTACTCGACAGTCGTACCGCGCCCGACGCCCGCGAGCGTCAATCCGTTGATTTCCTCATCCTCCTCCAGCACCGTGCCGCCGTGTCGAATGGACACGTAGCGGAGTACGCCGGAGTTGTCGTGCGGATCATTTCCCCCGTAGACGTTGCGGAACGAGTTGGGCGGAATGCCCTCCACGTCATGCACACCCGCTTCCGGGTTGATGGGCGCCCGCCCCAGCACGATCACCCCGCCCCAGCCGCCGCGAAAGTACCGGGACCGGTCCTCGGTCGTCGTGAGATCGTCCTTTAGGCTCGTAAAGATGATGGGCCGCCGGGCCGTGCCCTCCGCGAAGATTGTGCCGCCCCGCGCCACGACGAGGGCACTCGCGTCGGCCCCCGTCCCAGGGTCGCCCTTCACCACCGTCCCGGGCTCAATGCGCAGCGTCTGCCCCTCGTCCACAAACACGAGGTCGTCGAGCACCCAGAGATAGTCGTTCGTCCAGGTGACGTCGCCCCCCTGCACCGGGTGTGCGATGCCCGCCGTACTGGTGCCGATGACGACGGCCTTCCGCCCGTTCACCGTCGTGGTATCGTAGGTCGCCGCCGACTGGGCGTGCGCCGAAAGGCTGCCGAGCCCGAGCAATGCGAGGACGAGAGCAAAAGTGCGTGCACGAAAACACATAGATCTGCAAATGGACGATCAAACAGTCAGCGAGAAGTGTGTCCTCGGCCCCCGGACACGGATGAGACTACCGATCCGCGAGAACGCACGGAAACCATGTCCGCTGGAAAAGAGATCTCAGATCGGTTCGATCCAGATCGGTGGAAACGTATTCACGGGTCGGCAGGGGGCCGCGAGGCCGTTCTTGCTTCGCCTCTCTCCCCTCGATCTCTCGTGCATTGGCACCCTCGTCGCCCCGGAACGGGTTCGAACAGACTGTGAAAGCTGCCGCCGATTGCGGAATGATAATGCTTTCCAAACGGTTGCATAACCGTTTGCAAACGGTCGGTTTACACAAATCCGCAGACCGTTTCCCCAACAAAAAAACCGGACGCCCCGATCGAATCGGGACGCCCGGCATGAAAGTGCTCCGGATTGATCTACGAATGCTCAGATCCCCGTACTAACTTTCCGTGTCTTCCATGATGTCGGCAAGCGTGTTTCCATCACCGTAGTTAAAGAAGACGTTGTTGTTGAGAACAATGTCCCCCTCTTCCAGGCGCTTATTGGCACCATCATCAAGATCAACCTTAACAGCTGTACTCGGGAAGTCGGTGAAGATCGAGTTGTACCACTCGCCAGCGCCCCCATTCCGAATACGGAGCGTAGTACCATTGCTGCTGATTCCGGAACTATTCCCTGTTCCAATGAAGGTCGCATTGGAAATTACCGGATCAGAAAACTCCTCCGCGTTCTCATCGGTCGTGGAGTCGAAGCCATCGAGTTCACCGGCGCGGTTTCCATCGTCAGAACCCTGGATCGCAAACCAGTACTGTCCCGTCCCACGGTAGCCAGTATCCCAATCAAAGGAATCGTCGCCGCAGAACGCCGCGACGAGGTGGTCGGCGTGCGGTTTTCCGCCGAACCACTCGATGCCGTCGTCACCATTGGCAAACACCTCGATGTGATTGACCGTCGTCCCACTTCCGATCCCACCCAGGGTGAGACCGTTAATCTCGTCGCCCGAAACCCCGCTGATCGAGAAGCCGCCGTGGCGAATCGAAATATACTCGAGCGTACCGGAGCTTTCATCCGGGCTGGCACCACCAAATTCGGCATCCTCAGAAGCCGGGATCCCCTCGATCTGCACCTGTGTCCCTTCCGAGATCGGCGCTTCTCCGAGCACGATGAGACCGCCCCAGAAGCCTCGATCAGTGGGACCGAGATCGCTCTGATCACTGAGGTTGTCCTGTTCAGCGGTGAAGATAATGGGCTCACTCGCGGTGCCGGACGCGGTAATCTCTCCGCCCTGCTTGACGATAAGGGCACTCGCCCCCTCATCAGTGGAGATACTTGGATTGTTGTCGCTGTCGTTGCGGCCTTTGATGACCGTTCCCGGTTTAATCTCGAGGGATCCGCCCGCCTCCACAAAGATGAGACCGTCGAGGATAATCGTCTCATCGGAGGCCCACGTCTCACTACCCGAGATGTCGTCCGTGACCACCCTCTGGGTATTTGCTGTGGTCGTCGTACTATTCGACCCCGACCCCGACGTGTATCCGTGGCTGGAGAGCTTCGTCCAGTCCTTCGTCCACCGCGAGCCTGCGCTCGGGTCGAAGGCGCCCACATAGCTCGCATCATTGATGTCGCTGAGATCGACCCCCATTCCCGTGTAGTTGTCACGAACAGTTTCCGACGTGTTTTCAAAATCTGCCCTCGCTCGGGGCGACAGCGGATTCGGACTCGGCGTCGGGTTCAAGTTCCCGTTCTGTCCACGGTCAATTCCCTGGAGGTTTGGGTCCGTGAACTCATTGTTGCTCTCGATAAGGGTGACCCTATTGTCAAAGTCTGCCTGTGTAGGACCGTCGTCGTTCCCGTTGCTGCCATTGTCGCCGTTGCTACCCCCGGAGTCACAGGCCGTGGCAAAGACCAGAATCGGGACAAGCAGCAGCACCGGAAGCCAGTGCAAACGAGTATTCGCAAGCGTATTCATAGTGTGTTAGTCTGCTTGAGTAATCAGAGTGATGAGGCGGAGGAGTCATAATTCCATAACATTCCCCCAGAATGACGAAAGCAGGTCGCAAAGGGCCTGCTTTCGCGTCGTCGAAACCGTCGTCTTCTTTCTTCAGTGCGGGAAAGATTCCCGCACTGAGTGTTGTCGAACTGTCAGTTGATGCTGTAGCTCAAGCCGAGTTTGAATGAGCGCCCGAGGCTGTGCCGCTGGTAAGCAACCTCCTCTCCCCTGAAGCTATAGGTTTCTTCAGCTTTACTATCGAGCAGGTTTTCGGCTTCCACCTCAATTTTCCAGTGGTCCAGCAGGGATTGAGACACGGACGCGGTTAGTTCGGGACGGGGCTGCGTGAATACATCGGGAGTGCTGCCGCTGGATACGACGGATAGCCGCTCGCCGAAGACACTGTAGAAGAGGCTGGCTGTAGTCCCACTCTCCGGGTTGTTATACTGGAGATTCAGACTTACGAGAAACGGCGACTGTCCCTGCAAGTCGCGTGTTGAGGGTTCGTTGTTCACTTGTCGGAAGAACAGCTCCCCCTGCACGCAATCATCCGGGTCGTCTTCCGCAAACTCTACACACGGTACATCAATCTCTGAACGAGTCAGGGATAGGTTTCCTCCAACAGTAAAGTTGCGAAGCGTCCCACTCAGTCTATCGAGCCGAGCCCGCGCCTCGAATTCCGCTCCGAACACCGTAGCACTCGGGACATTTTTCCAGGTCGCCTGCGATCCCGTGTTCGAAGAGGTCGAGATGAAGGCCTTCTCAATCGGATCGTCCATTTCCTTGTAGTACGCACTTGCCGCGAGTACTTCCCCCGGATTGGGAAACCATTCCCATCGCAGATCCAGGTTGGAAATCAGCGTGCGCTGAAGATCGGGATTCCCTGTATTAATCGTTCCCTGTATGAATGCAAAACTTGAGTAGGGGGCGATTTCTCGGAACGTCGGTCGGGCAAGAGTTCGACTGGCCGCTGCCCGGAGGTTCATGTTCTCAGTCAGACTGTACACCAGATTCAGAGACGGCAGGAGATCGACCTCGGTGATGCTTCCCTGATCGTTTGAAGAAGCTTCGACCGATAGATCCGTCGTCTCAAGCCGGATGCCCCCAATTGCTCGCAGCTTCTCCGTCACTGGGACATCAGCCATCACGTACCCGGCCCCAATCGTTCTCTCCCCAGTGTAGCTGCTCGTATTCGGGGTCTCGTCGGCAAGCGTGAGGCCCACAATGTCGTTCCCGCTGGCGTCTTCCGTACCGACAACCCCGAAGTTTTCGTCCGAGAAAAACGAGTCCTCATCACCGGTGAAATTGATCTGCGCCTCACTGTCCGGGCGCCGGTAGGAGAAGAAGCGTTCCGAAAAGTCTCGATTTGCGTACTCGACACTTCCTCCGACTTTGATCTCTGAATCACGATCAAAAACAGTGACCGGAACAGTCACGTCCAGCTTCCCCGAATACTGGTCCTCACTCAGGTCTCGGAAGAGTCGAGACGGTTCTCTCAGCCCCTGATCGAACGCATCCGGTGAAAAGCCCTCCCGATCAATGGACGCGAAAAACCGACGGTCCGGCTCCTGCTGGCTCGTCGTAGAGTAGGCTGCATTCCACTTCACCTTGATGTCCGCGGCATCTTTGAGCAGGCTTTCGCCGTTCAGGTTCAGCGACAACACATCACGTTCCTTAAAAAACAGTGATCGGTTTCTCAGCACATCGTCCCGACTGGCCTCTCCCGGCCATGCCCCCTGCTGAAATCGAGTCACAGTTTCTCCTTTGTGTGTATATAGTGCGTTGAGTCCAAATTCGTGATTGGGCGTAAGCTTGTAGGTGAGGTTCGCAATCCCCCCCAGTGAGGACTCAATCGTTGATTTTCGATCCTGAAGATCAATAATGGGTTGGAGTCCACCACCACTTCCTCGCTCGAATCGGCCTGTCGATCCGTTCTCGTAAAAGGAGGCTTTCCGGTCGAGCGTAGCCGCGACCACGTACCCCAAGGGCCGTCCTCCGACCTCGCTCTGATTTCCCAGCGATACCGAGTACCCTTGATTCACGGGAGGAGACCCCGACTGCGGCCCCATCTCCCCACCGAAAGCCTCCGTCAACTGATTCCGACTGCTGTTAAACTCGTTCCGCGACATCTGCCCCACCGAGGAGGGGATCGAAAGCCCATTGTCCGAGAACCCCAAGAAGTTCACGTTGCCTGAACTGTGATTGATAAACCCATCCTCAAACTGCACTCGAGGATTAATCGTCGTCGATGCCGAAGCCGAAAACGTAAACTCCTTGGGAAAGCTCTTCGTCGTCACATCGACGAGTCCTCCACTAAAATCCCCGGGCTGATCCGGCGTGAAGGTCTTCACAGTTTTGACGTTTGACAACAGACTCGACGGAAAGAGATCGAGTGGCGTGGACTGACCGTCGGGATCTGCACTCGGGAGGTCAACCCCGTTCAGCAGCGTTTTCGAGTACCGCCCCCCCAGTCCTCGAACAACCACGTACTTTCCTTCGACGACCGAAGCCCCCGTGACCTGCTTCATAGCAGAAGCAGCCGTCCCCGCGCCCGCTGCACTCATCGCCTCGGCACTAATCGCGTTGCTCACGGAAGCCGCCTTCGCCCGATCCTTGAGCATGCCCGCCTCTGTGTCCCGAGCGGCCTGCGCCTGCACCACCACCTCTTCCATCTGCGCCGTCTCCTCGGCCAACGTGACATCGAGCGTCGTCGTCTCGCCCGGCTTCACCGTCACGCCGCTGACCGTCTTGTCCTGAAAGCCGACGAACGAAAACAGCACCTTGTATGTCCCCGGGTCCAGGTCTTTCAGCCGGTAGCGCCCCTTCAGGTCGGTGGTCGTGCCGGTGGTCGTGCCCTCGATGGAGACGTTGGCCCCCGGGAGCGACTCGCCGTTGTTCTTATCGACGACGACGCCCGAAATCGCCCCCGCCTCCGTCGACGCGTCCTGGGCACGCGTCGGCGGTGCGGCGACCCCAAAACCAAGCAAAATGACAAACAACAAGAGGCGCGGCCCCTCCTGCGTCCAGGCACCAGTCATACCGACAGTAGAAACTCGTTCGGGGACAATCGTGGAGCGCGCGGTGCCGCTGCTCTCGACGTGGAGACACCGCAAGATCCTTCGAGTCCAACAATAAGGCCTGCTTGTAACCCCACCATTATCCTGCCGTTACCCTTGTATTAACCACCGGATTTTCCCCTGGCCTTCACGAGATCTGTCGGACATGTTCGAATCCGCGCCGTACGGGTGCTTATGTCCCGCTTAAACATCCCCGATGTCCGAATTTTGCCGAATATTTGGGGGGTTTGCCTGGACGCACCGCCGCGTGACTGCATCTTTGGGCGCCGGATGCGGTTTCGTTGTCGATTGCCGCGGCATCCGCTCGTCTCGCTCATCCACCCACACCGCTCTTCGTGCCCGATTCGAAGACGGCGAATCCATACCTGATCCTCTTTGCGCTCTGGCTGATGATGTTTTCGGCCAGCAGCCAGCTGATCATCATGGTGCCGATCCTTCCGGAGATCGCGGAAACGCTAGGGGTGAGCCCCTTCTGGCGCGGCATGCTACTAACGGCCTACGCCCTGTCGCTCGGCGTCTCGGCCCTCATCACCGGCCCGGCCTCCGACCGCATCGGCCGCCGCCGCATCCTGATCTACGGCACCACCCTCATGGCGGTGACTCTCGCGATGCACACGGTGGCGGCCAACTATACCTTACTCTTGACGATGCGCCTGCTCGCGGGCGTGGGCGGCGGCATGCTCAGCGGCGGCTCAGTAGCTTACGTGGGCGACTACTTCCCGTACGACAAACGCGGCTGGGCCAACGGGTGGGTCATGAGCGGCGTCGCGTTCGGGCAAGTGGCGGGCGTCCCCCTCGGGAAGGTGCTGGCCACCGGCTTCGGCTACCGGTGGCCCTTTCTCATGTTTGCCCTCACGATGGGCGGGGCCGCCGTCCTCATCTGGCGGTTCGTCCCGGAGCCGGACGCCGACCTCGACGACAAGCAGCTCACGCTCCACCGGTTCCGCGAGAAGTACCAAAATCTCCTGCAGGGACGCTACGTGTCGGCCGCCGTCGGGTCCTACTTTCTCATGTTCTGCGGCTTCGGCCTCTTCACGTCCTTCCTGCCGTCCTGGCTCGAATCCACGGTCGGCGTCTCCAGCTACGGCATCGCCCTGCTCTTTGCCGTCGGCGGCTCCGCCAACGTGCTGGCCTCCCCCCTGGCCGGTCGCCTCTCGGATCACGTCGGGCGCAAGCCGCTGGTCGTGGGGGCCAGCATCGCCCTGGGGCTGTGCTCGGCCGTCGCCCCGGTTCTCATCGTGGGCTTCTCGTCGGCCGCCGCGCTGTTCTTCCTGGCCATGATTACGGTCGGCATCCGCATCAGCCCCCTCCAGTCGCTGCTTACGGTCCTGGTCCCGGATCAGGATCGCGGCCTACTCATGGGCCTCGCCATGAGCATCGGGCAGGCCGGCTTCGGCATCGGCAGCTTCATCGCCAGCAGCACGTTCGGCCCCTTCGGATACGCGAGCAACGCCCTGGCCGGCGCCGCGGTCACCGTCCTCATGGCCGTGCTCGTCCAGTGGGGCCTCCCCGAACCGTCCCTCTCCCCCTCCGACGAGTCGCCGTCCGACGAGCCGCCATCCACCGCCGCCCCCGAATCCCCGAGCGTCGCCGAGGCGCCGTGAGTGAAACGAACAAGTGCTTTCAGAGTGCGCCGTGAGTGAAACGAACAAGTGCTTTCAGAGTGCGCCGTGAGTGAA